>JBIKLI010000435.1:0-3292 GCA_044359885.1 Alphaproteobacteria bacterium
GATCTGCACGGCGTTCAGCGCCGCGCCCTTCAGCAACTGGTCGCCGGCCAGGAACAGGTCGAGACCGTTGGCGCCGAAGACGAGGCTCTGGCGGATGCGCCCGACCTCGACGTCGTAGGCGCCTGTCGCCGTCAGCGGCAGCGGATAGCGGCGATTGGCAGGGTCGTCGACCAGCTTGACGCCGGGGGCTGCGGCAAGCAGCGCGCGCGCGGCGTCCGGCGCGGCCGGGCGCTCGAACTCGATGGTCACGGATTCGGCGTGGACGCGCATGGTCGGGATGCGTACCGCGGTGCAGCTGGCGGACAATTCGGGAAGTCCCATGATCTTGCGGCTTTCCCACACGACCTTCATTTCTTCCTTCGTGTAGCCGTTGTCCTGGAACACGTCGATATGGGGGATGACGTTGAACGGGATCGGGTACTGGAACACCTTGTTCGACGGCGTCTGTCCGGCCAGCACGGCGCGCGTCCCGTCGATCAGTTCTTCCATGCCCTCGGCGCCGGCGCCGGAGGTCGCCTGATAGCTGGACACGATGACCCGCTTGAGCCCGAAGGCCTTGTGCAGCGGCCAGAGGACCACGACCAGCACCGCCGTGGTGCAGTTCGGGTTGGCGATCAGCCGGTGGCCGGCGGCGGCGGCGGCGTTGATCTCCGGCACGACCAGCGGCACCGCCGGGTCGTAGCGCCAGGCGCTGGAATTGTCGATGACGACCGCGCCCTGGGCCGCGATCTTCGGCGCCCATTCCTTCGAGAATTCGCCGGATACGGCCATCAGGACCACATCGCAGTCCGCGGTGGCGTCCAGGCCGAAGGGGCGGACCGCGATCTCGCCATACGGCGTCGCCAGCCGGCGGTCGGCGCTGCGCGCGGAGGCCAGAAGGCGGAGCTCCCGCACCGGATATCCGCGGTCGTGCAGGACCTTCACCATCTCGGTGCCGACGGCGCCGGTCGCGCCGATGACGGCCACGCGCTGGCCGGCGGGATCGAAGCTGCTCATGTCGTGGTCCTCGTCTGGTGCGGGTCTCGGCCGCAGTGGTTACAGCGGCACGCCGGCGGATCGCAACCGCGGCGCGTCCGCCGGATCGTCGTGGATCAGGCGCGCGCCATGACGTAGCTGCCGGGCGCGTTCTCGAGCGGCTTGAGCGGTCCGGCATCCGGATCGCGGGCCGGGACCTGGCCATTGGCGAAATCCGCGCTCCAGCGCTGCCATTCCGGCCACCAGGACCCCTCGTGCTGGCGCGCGCCTTCCAGCCAGGCTTCGGGGGTTCGCGCCTTCCTGTCGTTCGTCCAGTAGCCGTACTTGTTCGCAGCCGGCGGATTGACGACGCCCGCGATATGTCCCGATGCGGCGAGCACGAAGCGCGTCGGACCGCGATAGAGCCGTGTCGCGGCGAAGGTCGACTTCCAGGGCGCGATATGGTCCTCGCGCGTCGACAGAAGGAAGCTGGGGGTCTTGATCCGTGTCAGATCGATCGGCGTCCCGAGCAGCGTGACCTCGCCGGCCGCCAGCTTGTTCTCCTGGTACATGGACCGCAGGTAGAACGAGTGCATCGCCGCCGGCATGCGCGTCGAATCGGCGTTCCAGTAGAGCAGGTCGAACGGGAAGGGATCCTTGCCGAGCAGGTAGTTGTTGATCACGAAGCTCCAGATCAGGTCGTTGGCGCGCAGCATGTTGAACGTCGTCGCCATGTCCGAGCCTTCGAGATAGCCGCGCTCGTTCATCCGCTCTTCGAGCGCCGCCAGCTGCTCCTCGTCGATGAAGACCCCGAGTTCGCCGGGTTCGGCGAAATCGACCATCGTCGTGAGGTAGGTCGCCGACGCGACCCGCTCGGACCTCCCGGTGGCTGCGAGATGCGCCAGGGTGCACGCGAGCAGCGTGCCCCCGAGGCAGTAGCCGACGACGTTGCAGTCGGGTTCGCCGGTCTGGGCGGCGATCGCGTCGAGCGCGGCGATCGGACCCAGCGTCATGTAGTCGTCGAAGCCCTTGGCCGCGAGTTCCTCGTCGGGATTGACCCACGAGATCACGAACACGGTATGGCCCTGCGAGACGGCCCAGCGGATGAAGGAATTCTTCTCGCGCAGGTCGAGGATGTAGAACTTGTTGATCCACGGCGGCACGATCAGCAGCGGCCGCCGCGCCACGGTCGGCGTCGCCGGCGCATACTGGATCAGCTGCATCAGCGCGTTCTGGTGGACGACCCGCCCTGGGCTCACGGCGATGTTGGCGCCGATCCGGAATGCCTTGTCGTCGGTCATCCGGATCGCGAGGCGCCCGTCGCCCCGCTCCAGGTCGCCGAGCAGGTTCTGCAGCCCCTTCAGCAGGTTGTCGCCGCCGCTTTCGAGCGTCGCGCGGACGACTTCCGGATTGGTGTGGGCGAAGTTCGACGGCGCGATCGCGTCGACGAACTGGCGTGTGTAGAAGTCGATCTTCTTCGCCGACTTCTCGTCCATGCCCTCGGCCTGCCGGACGACGTTCTGCATCCAGCGCGCGGTCAGCAGGTAGGACTGCTTGACGTAGTCGAAGACATAGCTGTCGTCCCAGGCCGCGTCCTTGAAGCGGCGGTCCTCGGGCGGCGGCGCGATGACGGGCTCGGCGGGCTGGCCCAGCATGCGCCGCGTCGTGCTCTGCCACAGCGCCATGTAGTCCTGCCAGAGCGATAGCTGCGCCTGGACCAGCTTGGCCGGGTTGGCCATCAGCCGGGCGGTCATGTCGAAGAAGGCCTGGCCGATATTGAGCGGATCGGCCATGCCCATGCTGGGCTTCGCGGATTGCCGGCGCAGGAATTCGGCGACGAGCTTGCGGCTTCGCTCGGCGATCTCGGCCATCGTGCGGGCGAGTTCGACCGGATCCGGCAGCTTCACGTCCGGCTTGGCGCCGGCGCCGGAGGCGTCGTTCGCAGGCCGACGGGGCGGCGTCTGCTGGGTCATGGCACATCTCCTCGATGCGGCGCCGGGGCGCGGACGCCCGCCCGCCAGGTGACGCTTCGTCGGCGACTACTTATAAGAACGGGGGAGCGACTCCTAGAGGCAAATCCATTGCAGCTTCCGACCGTCCGCACGAAGCGGTTCCCGCTGGCCCCGATCGCCGCGGCGCTGCTTCTTGCCCTGGGTTCCGCCTGCGCGGGCAGCCCCGGGGGGGCGGCTGGACCGGAGCCCGCCGAGACCTTTCCGAACCTCGCCTCGGTCCCGGACAGGCCCGCCCGCCCGCCGCCGGCCGAGCGCGCGGCCCGGGTGGCCGCCCTGGAACAGGACCGCGCCGAGGCCGAAGCGAGGCGCAGCGCGCTCGCCGCCGC
>JBIKLI010000436.1:0-3290 GCA_044359885.1 Alphaproteobacteria bacterium
GCGCCGTTCCGGCGATTTCGTCCGCTGCTCGAAAATGACCGCGGAGCGGATGTCGGAACCGTTATTTGGACCCACGCTAGTCGGTCGCGAATTAAGGAAGCGTGAATCTTCTCGGGACTTCGAGGGACATTCTTGGACTTCCGGAAAACCGCGAGTCAAGCGATCGCGGCGAACGCGGATCGGGATTCGTGGTTAAGGCGCGCGGATCGCATCCGCGCGCGAATTCATCCACGCCGCGCGAATTCGACCGGGATCTGCCGACAAACCGAGACGCTAACCGATTTTCAACCTTAACATGGTCGAGTCGGCCGATCAGGCGTGTCGATCGGCGCGCGAAGAACGGCGGAAACCCCAATGATCCTCAGCTCCGGAATCGCGTCGCTGAAGTCGCTCGTCGGCATCGATATCCGCGTCAAGATCGTCGATGTCGGCGCCAGCCCGGTCGATGGACCGCCGCCCTATGCCGACCTGATCCGCGGCGGCATCGCCGACGTCGTCGGCTTCGACCCGGATCCCGGCGCGCAGCGCTCGCTCGCCGCCAGCAAGGGCGCGAGCGAAATCTACCTGCCGCATGCGATCGCCGACGGCCGGCGGCACGAGCTGCACATCTGCGCCCTTCCCGGCATGACGTCGCTGCTGACGCCCAACCCCGACGTCCTGCGGCTGTTCCACGGGTTTCCGGACTGGGGACGGGTGATCGCGGTCGAGCCGATCGACACGATGCGGCTGGACGACGTGCCCGAAACGGCCGGCCTGGACCTGCTCAAGATCGACATCCAGGGCGCCGAGCTCATGGCGTTCCGCAACGCCGAAGCCCGCCTCGCCGAGGCCCTGGTGATCCAGACCGAAGTCGAGTTCCTGCCGCTCTATGTCGACCAGCCGCTGTTCGGCGACGTCGACATCTTCCTGCGCAGCCGCGGTTTCGCCCTCCACAAATTCACCGACCTCGCCAGCCGCGTCGTCGTGCCGATGCTGCGCAACAACGACATCTACGCCGGCATGAGCCAGCTGGCCTGGGCCGACGCGGTCTATGTGCGCGACATCACCCGGCTCGACGCGCTCTCCGGCCGGCAGTTGCTGACGATGGCGACGATCCTCCACGACTGCTACGCTTCGTTCGACCTGGTCATGCATCTCCTCGTGCACCATGACGCGCGGTTCGCCACCGGTCTCGCCGGCCCCTATCTCGCGGGCCTGCAGGCCGCGGGCAACCGCTGAGCGGCGACGGTCGTCCGATGCCCGATTCATCCGGCATGGCGTCCTCGCCGCATCTGACCGCGCTGCGCAGCCTGTTCGTCGTGGCGCTGCATCGCGGGGTGCGGCTGACGCCGGAGACGCTGGGCTCGATCAGCGAGAGCGACACGATCGGTTCGGTCCTCGAGGCGATGCGCAAGGTCCGCCTGCGCGGAAAGGTGCTGCGCAACTGCGCCTGGGCGGACATCGCCGGACTGGGCGGCGCCTACCCGCTGAT
The DNA here is from genome assembly GCA_044359885.1 of Alphaproteobacteria bacterium. GTDB lineage: Bacteria > Pseudomonadota > Alphaproteobacteria > CACIAM-22H2 > CACIAM-22H2 > CAIOSQ01. The sequence goes on from JBIKLI010000436.1 coordinate 1,472, forward strand.
GGCGTCGATGAAGGACGGCTTCTGGGTGGTCGTCGTCAACGTCTCGCAGGGCGCCGACGGGCCGGTCGCCGCCGTGCTCGATCCGCTGTCGGAGAAGGACGGGATCGCGCTGGTGCCGCAGGCCGAGTTCGTGCGGCGCTGGACCGGCACGCTGCTGCTGTGCCGCAACGCGCGCCGCTCGGCCGAGGACCCGAACGCCTTCGGCCTGGGCTGGTTCGTGCCCGAGATCATGCGCCACCGCGCGGTGCTGCGCGACGTCGCCGTCGCCGCGATCATGTCCAGCCTGATCGCCTTCGCGACGCCGCTGATGTTCCAGGTGCTGATCGACAAGGTGGTCGCGCATCAGAGCCGCCAGACCCTGGTGGCCGTCGTGCTGCTCTTCGGCATCTGCCTGCTCTTCGACACCGTGTTCGGCTATGCGCGCCAGTACCTGATGCTGTTCGTCACCAGCAAGGTCGACGCCCGCCTCGCCTCGCGGGTGTTCCAGCACCTGCTGACCCTGCCGCTTTCCTTCTTCGAGGGCACGACCGCGGGCGTGGTCCTGCGCCATCTGCAGCAGACCGACACGATCCGCCAGTTCCTGACCGGCCGGCTGTTCCAGACCCTGCTCGACGCGATCGCCCTGCCGATCCTGCTGGTGATCCTGGCGCTCTACAGTCCCGGGCTGACGGCCGTCGTCCTGCTCTTCTCGGCCGCCATCGCGGGCGTGATCGGCGTGCTGATTCCGTCCTTCCGCAAGCGGCTGGAGCGGCTCTACGCGGCCGAGGGCCAGCGTCAGAGCCATCTGGTCGAGACCATCCACGGCATGCGGACGGTGAAGTCGCTGGCGGTCGAGCCGATCCGAATGTCGGCCTGGGACGAGAAGGTCGCGGCGGGCATCCGCGAGCGTGCCGCGGTGGGCCGCATCTCGGCCGTCGCCCACACCCTGACCCAGGCGCTCGAGAAGACGATGCAGATCACCGTGCTGGCGCTCGGGACCTCGTCGGTCTTCGACGGCTCGCTCAGCATCGGCGCGCTGGTGGCCTTCACGATGATTTCCGGACGCGTCTCCGGCCCGCTGGTCCAGATCGTCGGCCTGATCAGCGAATACCAGGAGACCTCGCTGGCCGTGAAGATGCTGGGGACGGTCATGCGCCATCCCGGCGAGGGCGCCGACCGCCAGGCCGCGATGCTGCCGGAGATCGCGGGCGACCTGCGGTTCGAGGAAGTCACCTTCCGCTACCCCGGCTCCACGACCGCGGCGCTCGATCGCGTCAGCTTCGCCGTCGGCACCGGGCAGGTCATCGGCCTGGTCGGCCGTTCGGGCTCGGGCAAGACCACCGTCACCCGGCTGATCCAGGCCGTCCAGTCGGCCCAGGAAGGGACCGTGCGCCTCTCCGGCGTCGATGTCCGGCATATCGATCTCGCCCATCTGCGCCGTTCCGTCGGCGTGGTGCTGCAGGAGAATTTCCTCTTCCGCGGCACCATCCGCGAGAACATCGCCGCCGCCTGCCCCGACGCCAGCCTCGCCGACGTCATCGCCGCCGCACGGCAGGCCGGCGCCGACGAGTTCATCGACCGGCTGCCGCTGTCCTACGAGACGCCGGTCGAGGAGAACGGCGCCAATTTCTCCGGCGGCCAGCGCCAGCGCATCGCCATCGCCCGCACCCTGATGCTGGCGCCCCGGCTGCTGATCTTCGACGAGGCGACCAGCGCGCTCGATCCAGAGAGCGAAGCCATCATCCAGGCCAATCTGCGCGAGATCGCGCGCGGCCGGACGCTGCTGATCGTCTCGCACCGGCTCACCTCGCTCGCCCACGCCGACTCGATCCTGGTCCTC
>JBIKLI010000437.1:0-3283 GCA_044359885.1 Alphaproteobacteria bacterium
CTGGCCGGTCGGCACCGGTCCGTTCAAGCTCGTGAAGAGCGACGCCAATTCGCTGGTCTTCGACCTGCGCGATTCCTGGTGGGCGGTCGAACGCGGCGTCGCCCGGGCGATGCCGCAGGTCAGGCGGGTGATCTACGTCCCGGCGACCGAGCAGGCGATGCCGCAGCTCTTCGCCAGCGGCCAGATCGACATCGGCCGCTCGATCCAGCCGGGAACCTTCGACGCCATCCGGCAGCAGAATCGCGGGCTGCGCGCCTGGTTCGAGAACGGACCGGTCTGGGGCGTCTCCAGCGGCTGCGTCTTCGCGATCCGCTTCAATCTCCAGGTCGCCCCCTATTCCGACCCGGCCGTTCGCCGCGCGATCAATTTCGCGATCAACCGCGCGCAGATCGTCGATCTGGCGCTCGAAGGCTCCGTGCGTCCGGCGTCGCTGCCCTTCTCGTCCTATGGCGGCCTCACCGCCTACACCTCGAAGCTCAAGGACGTGCTCGACGCCGAGCGCATCGACCGGTTCGACATCGCCGAGACGGCGCGGATCCTGGAGCAGCGCGGCTACCGCAAGGGCGCCAACGGCTTCTGGAACAATCCGGACGGCACGCCCTGGAAGCTCGCGGTCTCGACCGCGCAGGGCGATCCGCAGGGACCGGTGATCGTCCAGCAACTGCGCAACGCCGGCTTCGACGCCCTCAACAACGCGCAGCAGCGCACCGCGCTCGCCGACGCGACCAGCGCCGGCAATTTCGAGATGTCGCACGGCACCCATTGCGGCAGCCTCTACGATCCCTGGCAGACGCTGGAGCATTTCCACTCGAAATATGCGGCGCCGGCCGGGCAGAAGATCGCCAATATCCGCGCGGTCACCCGCTACGCGAACCCGGCCTTCGACGCGCTGGTCGACCGGATGGAGGCGACGCGGCCGTCGCCGGACGACGCCGCCTATCTCGATCTGGTCCGCGAGGCGCTGAAGATCTATCTGCGCGATCTGCCGCAGGTGACGCTGGCCGAGGAATTCCATACGCTGCCGTTCAACAACACGCACTGGACGGGCTTCCCGAACGAGAAGGATCCCTACGTGGCGCCCTTCATCCCGTGGGAAGGCTTCGCGCTGGTCATCCACCGCCTGCGCCCGACCCGCTGACTTCCGCCTGGGGGGAGCGCGGCTGCGCTCCCCCGCCCCGCCCGTCATCCGCCCCAGGTCTGCCATGCCCAACGGTCCCAAGCTCGTCGAACTGCGTGCCTTCGCCATCCGCAACGAGATGGTCGGCGCCACCTACAAGGAGATCCTCAACCAGACGCCGACGCCGGCGCGGCGCGCGCCATGGACCCGAGATGCCGAGGTCGCCGGGCCGATGTCGCGCTATCCGCGCTTCAAGGCGCTCCGGGCCAGCTGGCGGCCGAACTTCCCGTCCGTGGGCTGCATCGCCCGCGCCGAGGACGGCAGCTGGGGCTTCGGGGTGTCGCGCTACGGCGCCCCGGTGATCGAACTGATCAACGGCCATCTGGCGCCGCTGCTGATCGGCGAACCCGCCTTCGCCATCGACCGCTGCTGGGACATGATGATGCGCGCGGCCTCGCCCTACAGCCCGTCGGGTCTGCCGTCCTACGCGATCAGCGCCGTGGACCTCGCGCTCTGGGATCTCAAGGGCAAGGCACTGGGCCTGCCCGTCTATGCGCTGGCCGGCGGGCCGGCGCGCGAGAAGCAGTTCTGCTACGCCACCGGCAACGACACCGACTGGCACATGGAACTCGGTTTCCGCGCCACGAAGCTCGCCTGCCCCTACGGCGTCGCCGACGGGCTCGACGGGCTGCGGCGCAACGAGGAACTCGTCGCCGGGACCCGCGCCGCGATCGGTCCCGACGTCGAGCTGATGCTGGATTGCTGGATGGCGTTCGACGTCGAATACGCCGTGCGCTGCGCCGAACGCCTGCGTCCCTACGGGCTCAAATGGATCGAGGATTGCCTGACGCCCGAGAACATGCCGGCGCACGCGACGCTTCGCCAGCGCCTGCCCTGGCAGACGCTGGCGACGGGCGAGCACTGGTACGTGCCGCAGGTCTTCGCCCAGGCCGCGGCCGGGCAGGTCGCCGACATCTTCCAGCCCGACATCGCCTGGGCCGGCGGCTTCACCGGCTGCATGCGCATCGCGCATCTGGCCGAGGCGGCGGGCATCCAGGTGATCCTCCATGCCGGCATGAACACGCCCTACGGCCAGCATTTCTCCTTCGCCATGCCCAACGTTCCCTGGGGCGAATATTTCGTCGGCGGTGGCCCGGGCGTGCCGCTGCGCGAGACCGTCGTGTTCCCGGGCATGGCAGTCCCGCAGGATGGCTGGCTGGTGCCCAACGACGCCCCGGGCTTCGGGCTGGAGCTGACCGACGCGGTGCTCGACGGTTTGCGGGTCTGACGGCTGCGCGCGGGGCGTCGACCATGTATCTCGACTATGTCCTGCGCCGCTTCGGGGTGATGCTGCTGGTCTTCGCGCTGGCGGTCACGATCAATTTCGTGCTGCCGCGGCTGGCGCCGGGCGACCCGGTCGAGCAGCAGCTGAACCAGCTCGTCGCGTCGTCCGGGGGCCAGATCGGCGACGTGCGCGAGATGGTCGACAGCTATCGCCGTCGCTTCGGCCTGGACCAGCCGCTCTGGCGCCAGTATCTCGACTACTGGGCGCTGGTGCTGCGCTTCGATCTGGGCTTCTCCATCGCCAACTACCCCGAGCGCGTTGCCGACACGATGCTGGGCGCGATGCCCTGGACGATCCTGCTGCTGGGAACGGCGACCCTGCTGAGCTTCGCGATCGGCACGCTGCTGGGCGGCCTGCTGGCCTGGCCGCGCGCGCCGCGCTGGCTGGGCTGGGTGGCGGCGCCGTTCCTGCTGCTGTCCGCGATCCCGTACTTCCTGATCGGCGTCATCCTGCTTTTCCTATTCGCGATACTCCACCGCTGGTTCCCGGCCGGCGGCGGCTTTCCCTTCGAGGTCAGCCCGGGCTTCGACCTCGCCACGCTCGCCGGCATCGCCTGGCACGCGACATTGCCGGCGCTGTCGATCGTCGTCGCGCAGATCGGCGCCTGGGCGATCGGCATGCGCGGCATGCTGGTCTCGGTGCTCGGCGAGGACTACATCGCGCTGGCGGAGGCCAAGGGGCTCGGCGAGCGACGCATCTTCCTCTGGTACGCGCTGCGCAACGCGCTGCTGCCGCAGGTGACCAAGCTCGCGCTCACGCTTGGCCATATCGTCTCGGGCGCGATCCTGGTCGAGGTGATCTTCTCGTATCCGGGCATCGGC
>JBIKLI010000438.1:0-3281 GCA_044359885.1 Alphaproteobacteria bacterium
CGCATGGCATCGACTGCGCGCTGCGGCTTTCCGGCCGGATCCGGGCCGCTGCCACGGCCCGCGGCGCGGCACGGGTGGAGGCGCTTCGGGACGCCGTCGCCGCCGCCGACATGGCTCACGAGATGCTCGATCGCGCGGCGCTCGAGGAGCGTATCGGTACGGCCTATTACCGCTGCGCCCTGTTCACGCCGGACGGCTTCGTGCTCGATCCCGCGGCGCTGGTGCGCGGCCTCGCCGATGCCCTGCCGGCGAATGTCGTGCTCTGCGAGAACACGCCCCTGCTTTCGCTGGCGCATCGCGAGCGCTGGCAGCTGGAAACGCCGGCAGCGCGCATCGCGGCGCGCAACGTCGTGCTGGCGACGAATGCGGCGATCCGCAAGCTCGGCCATCTGCGGGACCGGCTGGTGACGATCTACACCTATGCCGCGCTCACCGCGCCGCTCGCGCCGGCCGACGCCGCGCGGCTCGGGACGATGCCGGTCTGGGGCCTGCTGCCCGCGCACCGGCTGGGCACCACGGTCCGTCGCGTCGGCGACGACCGGTTGCTGTTGCGTTCGCTCTATGCGCATGAACGCCCGTTGCCCGAGGCGCAGGTGCGCACGACCTTGCTGTCCTGCTTCCATCGCCGGTACCCGGCGCTCGCGCATGCCGGCCTCGACCGGATCTGGGGCGGAACGACCGCGCTGACCATGAACGGCGCGCCCTGGTGGGGGCGCATCGACAACGGGCTCTACGCCTCGGCCGGATGCAACGGGTCGGGCATCGTCAAGGGCAGCGTCCTGGGCAAGCGTCTTGCCGAACTCGTGGTCGGGCATGGGGATCAGGACGACGTGCGCACCGTCTGGGGCCGGGCCGACTGGGTCGCGCCGGAACCGTTCCGCTCCATCGGCTTCGCCGTGATCGCCGCCGTCGAACGGCGCCGCGCCGGCCTGGAAACCTGATCGTCCGCGCACCGCCCCGGCGGTCGCCATTTGACGGGCCACGCGCGAGCGTCCAAGATTCCGGCGCGCTTGGCCGTGGCAGGGGAGAGCACGATGTTCTGGCAGTGGTTCGACACGCAGGCGGCGCCAAGGCTCGCGGCGCGCGAGATCTCATTCAGGAAGATCTTCACCTATCTCGATGGTTTCGCCGCGACGGAGCCCCTGGCGATCGTCGAGACCGGATGCCTGCGCGCACCCGACAACTGGGCCGGCGACGGGCAGAGCACGCTGATGTTCGACAGATATCTGCAGGACCGGCCCGGCGGCGGGATCTGCTACGCGATGGACATCGACCCGGCCGCGACGGCCGCGTGCCGGGCCTTCGTCGGCAGCAAGACCGAGGTCATCACCGGCGACAGCGTGCGGGTGCTGCGCGACGTCGCAGGACGGCTTCACGCGGGCGGGATGCAGCTCGCCCTGCTCTATCTCGATTCATTCGACCTCGACTGGAACAACGTGACGCCGAGCGCGGTGCACCATCTCAAGGAACTGGTCTCCATCCAGTCCTGCCTGACCCCGCGGACGCTGGTCGTCGTCGACGACGCGCCGATGGACGCGATCTGCTCCGCCGGCGACGACGGCAGCTTCAACCTGCTGCGTCCGCCGGTCGTCGGCGGCAAGGGCAAGTATGTCGCCGAATATGCGGCGCAGGTCGGCGCGGTGCCGCTTTTCGCGCATTACCAGAGCGGCTGGACAGGGTTCCGCTGAGTCGCGGCCGATCCGCGGCCGGCCATCGGCGCCATCGGAACGCGGCGGTCCGCGCGGGGGGAGCCGACCCCCGGCGGATCCCTGGCGCGGCGTTGACGTTGCCCCGGGCGCGGCTAGGTCTGGCAGCGGGCGCGGCTATGCCGTGCCGTCAGCCACCTGCCCTCCGGTGCCCGTCGCGATGAACGATCCTCGTCTTGCCCGAATCGCCGCGCTGGCGTCGGCCGCCCTGCGGCCGCCGCCGGGCAGGCGGCGCATCGCGCTGGCGCTCTCCGCCGGATTTTTCTGCCATGCGATCTTCGCGGCAGCCGTTCTGGCCATGATCCTCGCGATGTTCGCCGGCATGGGCGCCAGCTTCGGCACCGTCCCCTGGCCCTGGGCGGCACTGGCGAATGCGGCCCTGCTGCTCCAGTTCCCGCTCGCGCATTCGGCACTGCTGACCGGGCGCGGTGCGCGGCTGCTGGCGCAGCTCGGACCTGGCCCGCACGGCGCCACACTCGCCTCCACCACCTACGCGATCGTCGCCTCTCTGCAACTGCTGGCGCTGTTCACCCTGTGGACCCCCTCGGGCATCGTCTGGTGGCGCGCACAAGGCCCCGCCTTCTGGGCCCTGTGTGCCGCCTATGCGACGAGCTGGCTGCTGCTGGCGAAGGCCAGCTTCGACGCCGGTGCGGAGGTGCAGTCCGGCGCGCTCGGCTGGATGTCGCTGCTGGCGCGGATCCGCCCGGTCTATCCGGGCCTGCCGACGCTGGGTCTGTTCCGCATCGTCCGCCAGCCGATCTATCTGGCCTTCGCGCTGACGCTGTGGACCGTTCCGGTCTGGACGCCCGACCAGCTCGTCCTCGCGAGCGTGCTGACCGCGTATTGCCTGCTCGCGCCGCTGCACAAGGAGCGTCGGCTCGCGGCACGCCATGGCGACGAGTTCGCGCGCTATCGCGCCCGCGTGCCTTACGCGCTGCCGCGGCTGGGCCGCCCGAGCGCCGCCGAAACCGGGAGACGCTGATGCAGACCGCAGCACTGCTCGCCACCGCACTGCTTTTCGGCGGCATGGTCCTGTTCTCGTCCGGGTTCGCCGCCTTCCTCTTCTCGGCCCTGCCGCCGGTGGCGGCCGGCAAGGCCCTGCGTCAGGCCTTCCCGCATTTCTACCTCTTCGTCATCGTGACGTCGGCCGCGGGATCCGCGCTGCTCCTGGCCTACGACGCCCTGTCCGCAGCCCTTCTGGCCGCGATCTTCCTGTCGACCGTGCCGACCCGCCAGATCCTGATGCCGGCGATCAATGCCGCGACCGATGCCGGCGCCAGACGCCGGTTCCAGATCCTGCATGGCGCCTCGGTCGCGATCACCCTCGCCCATATCGCGGCGAGCGGGTATGTGCTGGCGCGTTTCCTGGATCATGCCTGATCCGGCAGGGGAATCGGGTGAACGAACCTTAGCCCGTGATGATCCTGACTAGGAAATCGTCATCCCAAGCCGCCGCCTTTCGCTTGGCGCGTAGGGAAAGCTTTTCGGGCGTTCGTCTGGTGAGGTTTTGGGCCATGTGCTTGATGGTACAGAAGTTCGCTGGGGCGTGATCCTTGGAGAGCCTGCACTCGTCGT
>JBIKLI010000439.1:0-3269 GCA_044359885.1 Alphaproteobacteria bacterium
CGCGCCGATCGCCAGGGGAATCGGCGAATCCTCGTCCCCCGAGGCCGGCGCCAGTTCCAGCACGGGCGTATCGGCGACCGCCGCGATCGTCAGCGCCAGCGTCGCGCTGGTCGCCGCGGTCGACCCGCCGCCGGTTTCGGTCGCGATCGCCGTCGCCGTCAGTGTCACAGGCCCGGAGAAATGGGCAGGCGGGGTCATCGTCAGGCCGGCGATTTGTTCCTGGTCCAGCCGCCACACCCCGCCGCCGAGATTCGTCCCCTGCGAAAGGACACTGCCCGCCGGAACGCCCGAGATACGGAACGACAAGTCCTCCGACCCGTCGCCATCGCCGAGCGCGCCGGACAGCGTCAGCGGGACGACCGCATCCTCGACGGTGCCGATGGGATTGGCACCCGCATCGTAGATCTGGGCGAAGACGCCATCCCCGGAGCCGTCCCTTTCGCCCGATTGCCACGCGATCACGAATCTGCCGTCGCCGAAGGCGGCGATCGACGGCGCGCTCTGTTCGCCTTGCGTGAACGCGTTGACCTGGAACTCGCCGCCGACGGCCACGCCCGCGGCGTCATAGCGTCGCGCGAAGACGCCCGAACCGCTGCCGTCCTGCAACAGCGATCGCCACGTGACGACGAAACCGCCATCCGCCAGCGCCTGCACCGACGAATTGTCCTGCTCGAACGACGTGACCGTGTTGACCCTGAATTCCGCGCCCGCTGGCAGGCCAGCGGCGTCGTAGCGCTGCGCGTAGACACCGGACGAACTTCCGTCCTGGAAATTCGACGTCCATGCGATGACGAAACCGCCATTTGCCAATGCGGTCAGCGCCGGATCGTATTGTGAACCGCCGGTGAACGTGTTGACCCGGAATCCGCCGCCCACGGCGGCACCGGCGGAATCGAAGCGCTGCGCGTAGACGCCGGCCTCGCTTCCGTCTTGATTTAACGACTCCCAGGCGACGACGAAACCACCATCGGCGAGGCCCACGACGCAAGGTGCGGCCTGCATGTCGGTGGTGAAGGTGTTGACCCGCATTTCAATATCGGCGACGCCGTTCGCGCTGTAGCGCCGCGCATACACGTCCAAGCTGGCGGCGCCGATATGCGCGGATTGCCACGCGACGACGAAGCCGCCATCGGCCAGCGCCGCCACCGATGGTGCGGACTGGTTGCTGGCCGTGGCGACGTTGACCCGGAATTCGCTGCCGACGGCCAGACCGGCGGAATTGTAACGTTGCGCATAGACGCCGTTTTCGTCCCCGTCCTGGTTGAACGAGACCCAGGTCACGACGAACCCGCCATTGCCCAGGCCTGCGGCAGCCGGGGCGAACTGGTCGAAGAGCGTCCTGGTGTTGACCTGGACTTCGCCGCCGACCGTCTCACCGGCAGAATCGTAGCGCCGCGCGAAGATGCCGGTGCTGCTGCCATCCTGGTTCGTCGAGACCCATGTCGCCACGAACCCGCCATCGCCCAGCCGAGCCACAGACGGTGTTCTCTGTGAAAGGGTCGTGTAGGTGTTGATCTGGAACTCGCCGCCGATCCGCTCGACCGGGTTGACCACCGGTCCGGTGAACGACACCGTCGGAGCATCCGCGATCGCGTCGACCGTCACAGACAAGGTCGCGGTGGTCGGCGCGCTGTCGCCGGACATCTCCGTCGCGGTCGCGGTGACCGTCAGGGCGAAATCGGCATCCGCATTCGACGGCGGGACGATCCGCAAGCCGGAGAGCTGCGCCGGCGCCAGACTCCAGACGCCACCCCCGAGGCTGGTACCGGCGCTGAGACCGGCGCCGGCCGGAACACCGGAAACCGTCAGCGACAGGCTCTCCGACAGATCCGTGTCGACCAGCGACGCCGAGATCGACAACGCGATCGAACCATCCTCGGCGCCGCTGGCCGCCGCCACGCTCAGGTTCGGCGAATCGGCCGTCGGCGCGATCGTCAGCGCCAGCGTGGCGGTGGTGGCTGCGGTCGCGCCGTTCGACGGCTCGGTCGCCGTCGCGGTCGCGGTCAATGTCAGCGGGCCGGAGAAATTCGGCGCCGGGGTCAGAGCCAGGGCGCCGAGTTCCGCCGCCGTGAGGGTCCAGACGCCATTGCCGTCGCGCGTCCCCGCCGAAAGCGTCGCATCGGCCGGAACGCCGGACAGGCGAACCGACAAGCTCTCCGACGCGTCCCCCGCCACGACAGACAGGCCGACCGGCACGGGGCTGTCCTCGAACGACCCGTCGCCGACCGGGTTGCCGGCGGCATCGAAACGCCGCGCGAAGACGCCGTCGCCGCTGCCGTCCTGGCCGACCGAGCGCCACGCGACGACGAAGCCGCCATCGGGCAGTGCCGAGACGGCCGAAAATCCCTGGTTGGCCGTCGTGTAGCTGTTGACCACGAATTCGTCGCTGGCCGCAGTGCCGTCGGCCGCGAATCGCCGCCCGATGATGTCGCGCTGGTCGACGCCCGCCACCCACGAGGTCCAGGTCACCACGAAGCCGCCATCGGCGAACGACGCCACCGCGGCGTCGCCCTGCCAGCTGGCGGTCGTGGTATTCACCTGGAACGCGCGTGTCAGCGGCGCGAAGCTGGACGAATAGAGGCGGGCGGCGACTCCGCCCAGGTCGCCGTCGTCCCCGAAGGTCGACCAGGCGACGATGAAGCTGCCATCCGGCCGCGCCACCACGCTATGCGCGGTGCCTGGGTAGTCGAGCGCGTTGGCCGGCTGGTCGATCCGGAATTCCGGGCCGACACTCAGGGCATTGGCATCGTAGATCTGCCCCCGGATGCCCTCGTCGACACCATTGATCGAGTCCCAGGTCACGACGAACGCGCCATTCGCCAGCGCGGCGACCCCCGGCGTGCGCTGCTCGCCCGCCGTGATCGTGTTCACCAGCATGTCCCCACCGAGGGGGGACCCATCGGCGGCGAAGCGCCTCGCGACGATGCCGCTGCCCGCGCCATCCGCCCCGGCAGAGGCCCAGGCGACGACGAAGCTGCCGTCGCCGAGGACGCCGACGGCCGGGCTTCCCTGGTCCGAGGACGTCGCGGCATTCACGCGAAACTCGGAGCCGTTCGCGCTGCCATCCGCGCGGTAGCGCTGGCCATAGATCCCCAGGCCGCTGCCGTCCTGACCGGCCGATTGCCAGACGGCCAGCACGCCGCCATCGGGCAGGGCCGCGATCGCGGGCAGATCCTGCGCGCCTGCCGTCGTCGGGTTGATCCGGAATTCCGGCCAGCCCTCGCGGCCGTCGGCGAGGAAGCGCCGGCCATAGACGCCGGCCCCGTCGC
>JBIKLI010000007.1:0-35115 GCA_044359885.1 Alphaproteobacteria bacterium
CTTTGCCGACAAGAGCGCGGTGACCAAGCGCTGGAACGAAGGCACCCAGAGCGTGATCAAGGGCGAGACCCTGTTCCAGATCATGGGCGACTGGGCGAAGGCGGAGTTCTTCGCCGCGAAGCAGGAAGCCGGCAGGGACTTCCACTGCGTGCCCGTGCCGGGAACGCAGAACAGCTTCTACTTCAACACCGACGCGATCCTGTTCTTCAAGTCGCGCAACGACGTGCCGCAGGCCAAGGCGACGCTGGCCCGCATCCTCATGGATCCGAAGGCGCAGGAGGAGTTCAACATCGTCAAGGGCTCCGTGCCGGCGCGCATCGACGCGGACATCTCGCGCTTCGACGCCTGTTCGCAGAAGAGCTATGCCGACTTCAAGGCGGCGGGCCAGGCCGGCACGCTGGTGCCGTTTCCGGCGATGGTCCTGTCCGCGGCGCGCTTCGGCGCGATGACCGACGTCGTGGTGCAGTTCTACGCGAGGCCAGAGACGCCGACGGCGGACGTCGTCGCCCGGCTGGTCGCTGCCGCGCGCATCTGAAGGTCATGCGGGGGCGTCGCCAGGACGTCCCCGCGCCACCCCTTTCGCCAGCGAGGTCGACGATGCGACCCAAGCCGAGTGCGCGTGCGCGGCTGGAGACAATCCTGCCCGCGATCGTCCTGTCGCCGGCCTTCGTGCTCGCGATCCTGTTCTTCTGCGGCCTGTCGATATGGATCGGGGCGCTGTCCCTGACCCCGTCGCGTGGCCGCATCCAGTGGCAATGGGCCGGCCTCGACCAGTATGCGCGACTGTTCGCCGACGAGGCCTGGATCGCGTCGCTGGTCAATCTGGCCGTCTTCCTGCCGGTGGCGATCGGCCTGCCCCTGGCGCTTGGGGCGTTCCTGGCGATCCTGCTCGACCAGCGCATCCGTGCGGAGGGGATCCTGCGCACGCTCTATCTGTATCCGCTCGCCTTGTCCTGGATCGTGTCCGGGACGCTGTGGCTCTGGATGCTGCGTCCGGACATCGGGATCGAGAGCCTGCTGAAACGAGCGGGCTTCGCGAATGCCTCGTTCGACTGGGTCGTCAACCCCGACTATTCGATCTACGCGATCGCCCTGGTCGCGGTCTGGCATTCGACGGGGTTCGTGATGGCGCTGTTCGTCGCCGGCCTGCGCGGCATCGACGACAGCATCGTCAAGGCGGCGCGGATCGATGGCGCGAGCCTGCCGCGCGTCTACTGGAGCATCATCCTGCCGGCGCTGCGGCCCACGGTCTTCAGCGCGCTGCTGATCCTGCTGCCGGCGATGATCAAGACCTACGATCTCGTCGTCGTCCTGACGCAGGGCGGTCCAGGGCATTCGAGCATGCTGCCCGCGGTCTTCGCCTACGAACGGTTCTTCGCGCGCAACCTGATGGGCCTGGGGGCCGCCGCCGGTGTCGTGATCCTGGCGCTGTGCGTCGCGATCGCCGTTCCGTACATCCTGGTCGAACTGCGGAGGCAGCGCAGCCATGAAGCCTGAATTCGGCCCCGCGCGCGTCGCGATCCATGTCGCGTTGCTCCTCGCGCTCGTCTTCTTCGCCCTGCCCGCCTGGTTCGCGCTGGTCAATTCCTTCAAGCCTCTGGAAGAGATCGTCGACGGCAACGTCTTCGGTCTGCCGCGCGAGTGGACGCTCGCGGCCTGGTCGAAGGCCTGGCGCACGGCCTGCACCGGCGCTGCGGAATGTGGCGGATTGTCGGGCTATTTCGTCAACTCCGTCGCCGTCGTGGTTCCCGCGACGCTCATCGGCGCGCTCTGGGGCTGCTTCAACGGCTACGTGCTGGCGAAGTGGCGGTTCCGCGGCAGCGAGGCGGTGCTGTTCGTGCTGATGTTCGGTTCGTTCATCCCGATCGGCCTGTTCCTGTTCCCGCTGACGATCGTGTTCGACCGGCTTGGCCTGTCCAGCGGGCTGGCCGGACTGACGATCGTCTATGTCGTCTACTCGCTGCCGACGGCGCTGTTCTTCCGGAACTACTTCGTCGGCTTCCCCGGCGAACTGATCAAGGCGGCGCGGATCGACGGTGCCGGCCTGCTGCGGACCTTCTGGTACGTCGTGCTGCCGACCGCCAAGCCGATCCTGACGGTGGTCGTGATCATGTCGTTCACCAACATCTGGAACGACTTCCTGTTCGCGCTGGTCCTGGCGCCGTCCGACAGCCAGACCGTCACGGTCGGGCTCAACAACCTGATCACCGTCGTCGAGGACCGCCCCGAATACAACGTCCACATGGCGGGCGCGCTGATCGCCGCGCTGCCGACCGCGCTCGTCTACGTCGTCGCCGGAAAACACTTCGTGCGCGGGCTCACCGCCGGCGCCGTGAAAGGATAGACCATGGCCAGCCTCACCATCGCCAATGTCCGCAAGCGCTACGGCGCTCTCGAGATCCTCAAGGGCATCGACCTGTCGATCGCCGACGGGGAGTTCCTGATCCTGGTCGGACCGTCGGGCTGCGGCAAGTCGACCCTTCTGAACATGATCGCCGGGCTCGACACGATCTCCGACGGCGAGATCCGCATCGGCGCCCGCTGCGTCAACGACGTGTCGCCCAAGGACCGGGACATCGCCATGGTGTTCCAGTCCTACGCGCTCTACCCGTCGATGACCGTGCGCGAGAACATCGAGTTCGCGATGAAGATGAAGAAGATCCCGAAGGCCGATCGAGACGGCACGATCGAGCGGGTGTCGCGGATGCTGCAGATCGACAGACTGCTCGACCGGCGCCCCGCGCAGCTCTCCGGCGGGCAGCGCCAGCGCGTGGCGATGGGCCGCGCACTCGCCCGCGATCCGGCGGTGTTCCTGTTCGACGAGCCGCTGTCGAATCTCGACGCCAAGCTGCGCGTCGAGATGCGCGCGGAGATCAAGGCGCTGCACCAGCGTCTGCGCACCACCGTCGTCTACGTGACGCACGACCAGGTCGAGGCGATGACGCTGGGCGACCGGATCGCGGTCATGAAGGACGGCCATGTCATGCAGTTCGGAACACCGGCGGACATCTATGACCGGCCCGCGAACATGTACGTGGCGTCATTCATCGGCTCGCCGACCATGAATTTCATGCCGGCGACGCTGTGCGCCGGCGCCGATGGGGGGGCGGTCCTGCGTCTGCCCGGGCTGGAGCAGGACCTGCTTCTTCCCGGCCGCGCCGCTCCGGCCGGCGAGAGGCCGGTGATCCTCGGCCTGCGTCCCGAGCATGCGCGGCCTGTGGGCGCCGGAACGCCGGGGGCAGTCGCGCTGCGCGTCGAGATGACCGAACCGACGGGCGCCGACACCTTCGCGACGGGAATGGCCGGTTCGACGCGCGCGACCTTCCGCTTCGCGCCCAAGCAGACGCCGCAGGCCGGCGAGACCGCCTGGATCGTGCCCGACTTGGCAGCCGCCACGCTGTTCGATCCGCGCACCGAGCAGCGTCTCCCTGCGGCGACCCACTGACCGCCCAAACGAGGATCCTGCCCATGATGACGTCCGAGACCCGCGACCGGCTCAAGACGGTCAGCACCGCCACGCTGTGCACGGCGCTGTTCAAGCGCGGTCTGCGCAACCAGTTCATCCAGGACGTGCGGCCCCTGAATCCCGGTCTCGGCACCATGGTCGGCGAGGCGTTCACGCTGCGCTACATCCCGGCGCGCGAGGACCTCAACCCGATCACGGTGTTCCAGGACCGAGCCCATCCGCAGCGCAAGGCGGTGGAGGCATGTCCGGCCGGCGCAGTGATGGTCATCGACAGCCGCAAGGACGCGCGCGCCGCCTCCGCGGGATCGATCCTGGTCACCCGCCTGATGGTGCGCGGAGTCGCGGGGGTCGTCACCGATGGCGGCTTTCGCGATTCGCCCGAGATCGCGCGGCTCGCCATTCCGGCCTATCACAACCGGCCATCCGCTCCGACCAATCTGACCCTGCATCAGGCGCTCGACATCGACGTCCCCGTGGGGTGCGGCGACGTCGCGGTATGGCCGGGCGACATCATGGTCGGCGATGGGGAAGGGGTCGTCGCGATACCTGCGGCGATCGCCGACGATGTCGCGCTCGAAGCCGTCGAAATGACCGCGTTCGAGGACTTCGTCACCGAGAAGGTGCGCGAGGGCCGGTCGATTCTCGGTCTCTATCCGCCCACCGAGGAATCCAACAAGGCGGAGTTCGCGGCCTGGCGCGTCGCGCAGGGACGCTGACGTCGTCCCGAGACGGAAGGGAAGTTCGAACGCCTCAGCGCCGGACCCGCAGCGCGGATCCGGCAGCGGCGAAGCGCGCGTCGATCGCATCGAGGTCGACGAGGCCGGCGGGGTCCGCCTTGCGCGGCTGCGTCGCGAGGCCCGGCGCACGGTCGCGGCGCCAGAGCGCCAGCAGACGTTCCAGTTCGTCCAGCGGCCGCGCATGGTCGTCGGCCCGGAGGCAGAGATCGGGGAAATCCTCGGTGGTGACGAGGCGCAGAGCGGCCGATTGCTGGCCGCGCGCATCGCCGCCCGCCCGCTGTCCGGCCTGCATCGCGCCGAGAAGCCGGGCAGGCAGGTCGTGGGCGCGATCGGCCAGGAATGTCGCCAGCGTGCCGCCGACCACGGCCGGGCCCGCCAGCATGTTGCCCGCGACGCTGACCGACGGTCCGTCCGCGTGCCCGCACCACATCACGCAGTTCTCGCCGGTCCAGGCGGCGCTGCGCCCATGACGGTCGATGGCGTGCACCTGCCGCAGGCCGCGGCCCTCGTCGCCCGCGACCGCGCCGCGAATGGCCTGCTCGGGCGTCAGTCCACGCGCCATCGCGTCGAGGATCGCGGGACCGAGATAGCGGTTCGAGAAGGATTGCGACGCCACGGCCCCGACACCTGCGCGCAGATGGGGGACGCTGGCCCCGACCGCGAAATTGCAGGTGGCGACGGCACAGGCGAAGGCGCCGGACGCGGCATCATGGGCGAGGATCGACCAGGTCATCGTCCGTCGCCGCCTGCGGGGCGCGCGAACGCAGCCCACCGTCGCGAGTCGCGTGTCCATGCGGATCGCTCTGGCCGATTTGGAAGGCGTGGTCTCATCACCTGCTCTGTCCCGGTTCCGGTCCGGCTGCCGGGTCGGCCCCTGCGTGACCGCCGCGCGCAGACGCCGCCCGGCCTGTCGACTTCGCGCCAGACCACGCCAGGACGATCAAGCGCCGAAAAACCCGGGGTTAGCTCAGGGGCCGGTCGGTTCAGGGCTCTGTCCCCGGTTGGTTTCAGACCCTGCCGTGACAATGTTTGAACTTTTTCCCTGAGCCGCAGGGGCAGGTGGCGTTGCGTGCGACCTTGCCCCAGGTCGAGGGATCGCGGGGATCGATCGCCGGCGCGGCGGGCGAACGGCGGGGCGGGGGCGGGGGCGGGGCGCTGGCGCTGCCGGCGGCGGGATCGGCCGGCATGTCCTCGGCCATCGCGGGGTCCTGCGTCGTTTCGTGGAGACGCGAGAAATCGGGGGCCGGGGGCTCGGAAAGCAGCGGATCGGGGGCCTCCTCCGTCCGGACCTGCAGCCGCGCCAGCACCTGGGTCGTGGTGTCGCGCACCTGGCCCAGCATCTGCTCGAAGAGCTCGAAGGCTTCCTTCTTGTACTCGTTGAGCGGATCGCGCTGGGCGTAGCCGCGAAGATGGATGCCCTGGCGCAGATGGTCGAGATTGAGCAGATGCTCCTTCCAGTGCTGGTCCAGCACCTGCAGAAGGATCGACTTCTCGGCCATGCGCATCAGCTCGGGACCGAAATTGGCGGCCTTTTCCGCCATCAGCCGGTCGACGGCGTCGATGAGCCGCGTGCGGATCTCCTCGTCGGCGATGCCTTCTTCCTTCGCCCAGTCGGCGACCGGCAGGTCGAGGCCGAAGAGGCGCTGGACATCGGCCTGCAGCGTCGCGACGTCCCATTGCTCGGCATAGGCGTTCTCGGGGATGCAGCGCGAGACGATCTCGGTCACGGTCTCGTGGCGGTATTCGGCGATGCGCTCCTGCACCGTCTCTGCGCGCATCAGGTCGCGGCGCTGTTCGTAGATGACCTTGCGCTGGTCGTTCATCACGTCGTCGAAGCGCAGGAGCTGCTTGCGGATCTCGAAATTGCGCGTCTCGACCTTCTGCTGCGCCTTCTCCAGCGCCTTGTTGATCCAGGGATGGACGATCGCCTCGCCCTCCTTGAGGCCGAGCTTCACCAGCATCGTATCCATGCGCTGGGATCCGAAGATGCGCATCAGGTCGTCCTCGAGGCTGAGGAAGAACTTCGACGCCCCTGGGTCGCCCTGGCGGCCCGAGCGGCCGCGCAGCTGGTTGTCGATGCGTCGGCTCTCGTGCCGCTCGGTGCCGACGACGTAGAGTCCGCCCGCGGCGAGCACGACCTCGCGCGCGGCGGCGATCTCGGCGCGGATCGCGGCGACGCGGGTCTCCCGTTCGGCAGGATCGGCGACGCCGGCCAGTTCGTGGCGCACGCGCATGTCGAGATTGCCGCCCAGCTGGATGTCGGTGCCGCGGCCCGCCATGTTGGTGGCGATCGTCACCGCGCCGGGCCGGCCGGCCTGGGCGATGATCTGCGCTTCCTGCTCGTGGTAGCGGGCGTTCAGCACCGCGTGCGGCACGTTTCGCTGCCGCAGCTCGGCCGACAGCGCCTCGGATTTCTCGATCGACACGGTTCCCACCAGCACCGGCTGCTGGCGCTTGCGGCATTCCTCGATGAGCGCGACGATGGCCGCGGCCTTCTCGCGCATCGTGCGGTAGACCTCGTCGTCCTCGTCCTTGCGGGCGACCACGACGTTGGTCGGGATCTCGACGACCTCGAGCTTGTAGATCTCGGCGAATTCCGTGGCCTCGGTCATCGCCGTGCCGGTCATGCCCGCGAGCTTCGGGTACATCCGGAAGAGGTTCTGGTAGGTGATCGAGGCCAGGGTCTGGTTCTCGGTCTGGACCTCGACGCCTTCCTTGGCCTCGAGCGCCTGGTGCAGCCCTTCCGAGTAGCGCCGGCCCTCCATCATGCGGCCGGTGAACTCGTCGATGATGACCACCTTGCCGTCCTTGACGATGTAGTCGACGTCGCGGGTGAACAGCTTGTGGGCGCGCAGCGCCTGGTTGACGTGGTGGACCAGGCTGACATTGCCGGTGTCGTAGAGGCCGCCCTGCGTCAGGATCCCGTGCTCGCGCAGCAGGCGTTCGATCTTCTCGGCGCCGCCCTCGGTGAAGTTGACGGTGCGCTGCTTCTCGTCCTTCTCGAAATCCTCCGCCGTCAGCGAGGGGATCAGCTTGTCGACGCGGTTGTACTCCTCGCCCAGATCCTCGCTGGGGCCCGAGATGATCAACGGCGTGCGCGCCTCGTCGACCAGGATCGAGTCGACCTCGTCGACGATCGCGAAGTTGAAGGGGCGGTGGCTCATCTGCTCGAGCCGGTACTTCATGTTGTCGCGCAGATAGTCGAAGCCCAGCTCCGAATTCATCGCGTAGGTGACGTCGCAGGCATAGGCCGCGCGACGTTCCTCGTCGGTCAGGCCGTGGACAATCACCCCGACGCTGAGGCCGAGAAAGCCGTAGACCTGGCCCATCCATTCGGCGTCGCGCCGGGCGAGATAGTCGTTGACGGTCACGACATGGACGCCCTTGCCGGTCAGGGCGTTCAGGTAGACGGGCAGGGTGGCGACCAGGGTCTTGCCCTCGCCGGTCTTCATCTCGGCGATCTGGCCGCGATGGAGGACCATGCCGCCCATCAGCTGGACGTCGAAATGGCGCTGTCCCAGCGTCCGCTTCGCGGCTTCGCGCACGGTGGCGAAGGCCTCGACAAGGAGGTCGTCCAGGCTTTCCCCCTTGGCCAGCCGTTCCTTCAGCCAGGGCGTGCGCGCCTTCAGCGCCGCGTCGTCCAGGGCGGCCAGCTTCGGCTCGAGCGCATTGATGGCCTCGACCGTCTTTCGCATGGTGCGGACGACGCGGTCGTTGGACGTGCCGAAAATCGCTCGAACGAGGGCGCCGAACATGCGCGCGTTTCCTTCGGTGGTCTGGCGGCTCCGCGCCGGAACGGCGGGTCGGGACAATTAAGAGGCGCCACCGCGGGTGTCAACTTGGGGGACCGGCTTGTGGCACGCCTCCGCGGAGGGCAAGATGCGGCACCGCGTCACCCGATCCCCTCGCGAAAGGCCGTTTTCGATGTCAATGCTCCTGCGCGCCGCCGCCATCGGCCTCGCCTTGTCGTCCGGGGGCCTCGCGCCGGCGTCGGCCCAGCAGGCGCCGGCGGGCATCCAGGCCGCCGATGCGGCGGCCGACCCGGTCCTGGCGATCGTGGACGGGACCGCGATCCGGCGATCCGACCTGCAGGGCGTCCAGCGGGCCCTGCCGGCCCAGTTCCAGCAGATGCCGCTGGAGATGCTGTTTCCGCTGCTGATCGACCGCATGATCGACGCCAAGCTGCTGGCGATCGCCGGTCGGAAGGACAACATCCACGCCGAACCGGAACTGCGCGCCCGGGTGGAGTCCTTCGAGGAGCGTCTGATCCAGGAAGCCTACCTGACCCGCCGGATCACCGCGGCGGCGACCGAGGACGCGATCCAGGCGCGCTACCGCAAGTTCGTCGCCGAGAACCCTGCCGAGACCGAAGTCAGCGCGCGGCATATCCTGGTCGCCTCGGAGCAGAAGGCGCGGGAGATCCTGGCGGCGCTCGCCCGGGGCGGGGATTTCGCCAGGCTTGCGGCCGAGAACTCCCTGGATCCGTCGGGCAAGGACAACGGCGGCGATCTGGGGTTCTTCAAGAAGGGCGACATGGTGCCGGAGTTCTCCGAGGTCGCCTTCTCGCTGAAGGACGGCCAGACCGCCGACAAGCCGGTGAAGTCGCAATTCGGCTGGCACGTCATCCGCGTCGACAAGGTTCGCGAGATCGCCCAGGGCATCGAGGATCTGCGCGAGGAGATCACCAGCCAGATCTCGCAGGAAGTGGTGAACGCGGAGGTCGCGCGGCTGCGCGGCGGCGCGAAGATCGAGCGCTTCAACCTCGACGGCAGCCCGCGCTGAACGCGCACGAGACCGAGCCATGGCCAAGCATCCCGTTTCTCCGCTCGCGCCGGCCGGTCTGCCGGCCCTTCCGCCGCTCGCCGGTCTTCGCTTCGCCGCCGGCTGCACAGGCATGCGCTACAAGGGGCGCGACGATCTGATGGTCGCCGCGCTTGATCCGGGCACGACCATCGCCGCGGTCACGACCCGCAATGCGATGTGCTCGGCGCCGGTGGACTGGTGCCGCCTCCAGGCGAAGCATGGCCGGGCCCGGGCGATCGTCGTCAACGCCGGCAACGCCAACGTGTTCACGGGCCGCGATGGCCAGCGCGCGGTCGAGACCACCGCGCGCGAGACGGCCGCGCTGCTGGGCTGCGCCCCCGGCGAAGTCTTCGTCTCGTCGACCGGCGTGATCGGCATGAAGCTGCCGGTCGAGAAGATCGTGGCGACGCTGCCCGGTCTTGCGGCGGCGTTGTCGGCGGACGGGGCCGAGCGCGCGCTGCGCGCCATCATGACCACCGACACCTTCCCCAAGGCGGCGGTGCGCAATGCGCGGATCGGTCGCACGGCGGTCACGATCCTCGGGTTCTGCAAGGGCTCGGGAATGATCGCGCCGGACATGGCGACGATGCTCGGCTACGTCTTCACCGATGCCCGCCTGCCCGCCGCCGTCCTGCGCCGGCTGCTGCGCGAGGGCGCCGACCGGTCGTTCAACTGCATGACGGTGGATGGCGACACCTCGACTTCGGACACCGTGCTGCTGGCGGCGACCGGCAAGGCGGTCCATCCCGCGATCCGCGGCGCCGGCGACCCGGCGCTGCGCGACTTCCGCGCCAAGCTCGACTCCCTGATGATCGAACTGGCGCAGCTGGTGGCCCGCGACGGCGAGGGGGCGCAGAAATTCGTCACCGTCAAGGTCTCCGGCGCCCGGACCGACGCCTCGGCGCGCAAGGTCGCGCTGTCGATCGCCAATTCGCCGCTGGTCAAGACCGCGATCGCGGCCGGCGACGCCAACTGGGGCCGTGTTGTGATGGCGATCGGCAAGTCCGGCGAGCCTGCCGATCGCGACCGGACCTCGGTCCGGATCGGCGGCGTCACCATCGCCCGGCGCGGCGATCTGGTTCCGGGCTACGAGGAGGCGCCGGTCGCGGCCCATATGGCTGGCCGCGAGATCCTGGTCGAAGCCGAGATCGGCGTCGGCAAGGGCAAGGCGACGGTGTGGACCTGCGACCTGACCCACGGCTATGTCGACATCAACGGCAGCTATCGCAGCTGAGGGTTGCGCGGGCGACGTGCCGGCAGGCTGGAGCGCGCCGGCTTCGCATCCGGTGCGCAGCGTCCTGGTGGCGGCGGCGGCGCTGATCGACGACGAGGGGCGGATCCTTCTGGCGCAGCGGCCGCCGGGCAAGCCGATGGCCGGGCTCTGGGAGTTCCCGGGCGGCAAGGTCGATCCCGGCGAGACGCCCGAGGCGGCCCTCGCGCGCGAACTCGCCGAGGAACTGGGCATCGACATCACCACCGCCTGCCTGGCGCCCTTCGCCTTCGCCTCCCACCGCTATCCCGAGTTCCACCTGCTGATGCCGCTCTTCCTGTGCCGCCGCTGGAAGGGGATCCCGGTGCCGCGCGAAGGCCAGCGTCTCGCCTGGGTCCGGCCGCTCGGCATGTCGGCCTACCCGATGCCGCCGGCGGACCTGCCGCTGGTGGCGATGCTGCGGGATTATCTCTGATCGTCCGCGGCGCGGCTCAGCCGCGCGGCGCCGTCTCGCCGGCCGGAAGTTCGACGCTGCCCAGCGCGTCGGCCAGCCGCGCCGCGGCGCTGCCGGGGCGCAAGGGGCGGGGCTGGGAGGGCGACGGCGCCCAGCCGGTCAGCGTCACGATCTCGAAACTCGCGTGGATGCGCCCGTCGGGGCGGCCGTGGCGCTGCCCGTAGAGGGCGGCGGCGCGCAGCAGCACTTCGCGTCGGGTGAATTGGCGGGGGCGCGCGACCGTCGCGTTGGCCTCGCCCATGCCGCGCAGATCGCGCATCAGCGCGAGCGCGTCCGGGTAGGAGACGTCGAGCAGGTCCGCATCCGCCACCGGCAGGGCGAAGCCGGCGCGCTGGAGCAGGGCACCCGCGTCGCGCGTCTCGATGAACGGCGAGACGCGCGGGCTGGCGCCGCCCGCGACGTCGCTCTCGGCCTCCAGCAGGCATTGCCGCAGTTCCTGCAGCGTCCGGCCGCCGAGCAGCGAGGCCAGGAGCAGGCCGTCGGGGCGCAGCGCACGGCGGATCTGCGCCAGTGCGCCGGGCAGGTCGTTGACCCAGTGCAATGCCAGGTTCGAGAGCACCACATCGAAGCTGCCGGTCGCGAAGGGCAGGGCTTCCTCGTCGGCGGCGAGGCGCGGCGGCGCTGCGGCCGCGACCATCGCCGGGGCAAGGTCGGCGGCGACGTAGAGCTCGTCGCCGGCCCGCGCGCCGAGAGCCTGCCGCAGCAGGTCGCCGCGCGCGCCGAGCTCCAGCGCGCGCGCGAAGCGCGGGCGGATGTCGTCCAGCCGGTCGGCGAGGCGCTCGGCGCCGGCACGGGCCAGGAAGTCGTGGCGCGCGAAGCTGGCCGCGGCGCGGGCGCGCTGCCGGCCGATGGCGGTGCGGTCGAAGACGATCATCGATCTGTCCATGGCGCAGGTGGATTAGCCCGCTGGCGCGTGGGAGGCAACGCGATCGCCGCCTTGCGGACGGCAGGCAGCCCGGCCCAGGCTGAGGGAATGCTGAGATGGCTGGGCTCCCGGGTCCTGGACGCGGTCCTGCCGCGTCTATGCCTGTCCTGCGAGGCGATCGTCGACACGCCGGGGCTATGCGCCACGTGCTGGCCGCGGATGCGATGGATCGCGCCGCCGCTCTGCGAGGCCTGCGGCCTGCCCTTCGAACTGGGGATGCCGGACCTGCGCGTCTGCGCCGCCTGCGCCGGGCGGCCGCCGGCGCTGCCCCGGCGCATCCGCGCCGCCCTGGTCTACGGGCCGGAGAGCCGCGATCTTGTGCTGGGCTTCAAGCATGCCGACCGGCTCGATGCGGCGCCGTGCTTCGCACGCTGGATGCGGGCCGCGGGCGCGGCGCTGCTGACGGATTGCGACCTGCTGGTTCCCGTGCCGCTGCATTGGACGCGGCTCGCCTGGCGCCGCTACAACCAGGCGGCGCTGCTCGCCCGGCTGGTGGCGCGCGACGGCGGCCGCGGCTGCATCCCCGACCTGCTCGTCCGGCGCCGGCGCACGCCGCCGCAGGGGGAAATGGGGGCCGCGGCGCGCCAGCGCAACGTGGCGGGCGCCTTCGCGGTGCGGCGGCGCCATGCGGCTCGGGTCGAAGGGCGGCGCGTGCTTCTGGTCGACGACGTGCTCACCAGCGGGGCGACGCTGGGCGCCTGTGCGGCAGCGCTGGCGCGGTCGGGAGCGGCAAGCGTCGATGCCCTGGTGCTCATGCGGGCGGCCGGCCCGTTGGACGCGCGACGGTCTGGAAAAATCCGCCCGGCCGGTCTAGCGTCCGAGCCATGACCGCGAAAGTCGAGATCTATTCGAGCCCGTTCTGCGGCTATTGCGCCCGCGCCAAGTCCCTGCTGTCGCGCAAGGGCGTGGATTACGTCGATTACGACGTCCTCGCCGACACGGCGCGACGCACGGAGATGACCGCCCGCGCCGGCGGCCGGACCACCGTGCCCCAGATCTTCATCGATGGCCGGCATGTCGGCGGCTGCGACGACATCCACGCGCTGGACGCTGCGGGCGGCCTCGATCCGATGCTGGCGCGCACCGGCACCTGAGTCAGCCGGCCGCCCGTGCGGCGATCCGCTGGACCATGGCCGGTCGCGGCGGCCCCAGCTCGATGTCCTCGAAGGCGACGACGCGCAGGATGCCGCGCACGGTTTCCAGCAGCTCGCCGGGCGCCAGCAGGAAGGCCGGGTTGGAGGGCTTGCCGAAGCGTTCGTTGCCGCGCGCGAAGGTCTCGTAGAGCAGCCAGCCGCCCGGAGCGACCGCCGCGACCAGCGCGGGGAGCAGGGGCCGGTGCAGGTAGTTCGTCGCGACCACGGCGGCGAAACGCCGGGAGAGACATTCCGGCACGGCGCCGGTCTCCAGATCCTCGACGACGGCCTCGATCCCCTCGGCGGCGAGAGCCGCCATGGCCGCCGGGTCGCGGTCGACGGCCAGCACCGGATGGCCGCGGTCGCGGAACAGACGGGCATGGCGCCCGCCACCCGCGGCAAGGTCGAGGATCGGGCCCGGCGGGACCGCCGGCGCGAAGCGCGCGATCCAGGGCGAGGGGCCGACCGTATGGCCGTGCGGGCGATCCGGCATCTCGGTTCCTTTCACGCTTGCATTCCTCGGCGCGCGGACCAACTCTCGAGTTCATGATCGCCTACGACCTTTGCTGCGAAAAGGACCATCTGTTCGAAGGATGGTTCAAGGACGCCGCGAGCTTCGAGCGCCAGGCCAAGCGCAAGCTGGTCAGCTGCGCGACCTGCGGGTCGACCAAGGTGCGCAAGGCGCCCAGCGCCCCCGCCCTGTCGGGGACGCGTTCGCAGAACCGCGCCGACGTGCCGGCACCGGCCAAGAGCTACGCGACCCATCCCGATGCGCGCCAGGCGGCCGAACTGCTCCGTCAGCTGGCCGATTTGCGACGCCAGATCGAGGCCAACGCCGACAATGTCGGCGAGTCCTTCGCCGAAGAGGCGCGCAAGATCCACTACGGCGAAGCCGAGAAGCGCAACATCTACGGCCAGGCGACCGACGACGAGGCACAGGCGCTTAGCGAGGAAGGCGTCGAGTTCGCGCGTATTCCCTGGGTCCGGCGCGCGGATTCGTGATCCGGCGCGCGGGCCGGGGTCACCGGGCGGCGTAGGCCATGTAGTTGACGCCGAGATCGCTGCCGACCCGCCAGCTTCGGGAAAGCGGATTGAAGCTCATCCCGGCCAGCGCCTTCACCTCCATGCCGACCGGCCGCAGGGCGGCGGCGACCTCCGACGGGCGAACGAATTTCGACCAGCTATGCGTGCCGCGCGGCAGCCAGCGCAGGACGTATTCGGCGCCGACGATGGCGAGGGCGAAGGCCTGGGGCGTGCGGTTGATCGTCGCCACCATCAGCGCGCCGCCGGGCGCCGTCAGGGCGGCGCAATCGGCGAGGAACGCCGCAGGATCGGCGACGTGTTCGACCACCTCGAGGCTGAGCACCGCATCGAAGCGCTCGCCGGCGGCGGCCAGCGACTCGGCGGTGCCGCAGCGGTAGTCGATCTCCAGCCCCGACTGGCGCGCATGGGTCCGCGCGATCTCGACGTTTCGCGCCGACGCGTCGACCGCCACGACCTGCGCGCCCAGCCGCGCCATGGGTTCCGCGACCAGTCCGCCGCCGCAGCCGATGTCGAGCAGGCTGAGACCGGCGAACGGGGCCAGCGCCGCGGGATCTCGGCCGAAATGCGCGACCAGGCGCTCGCGGATCCAGGCCAGACGCACGGGATTGAATCGGTGCAGCGGCGCGAATTTGCCGTGGGGATCCCACCATTCCGCGGCCATGGCCTCGAAGCGGGCGATCTCGGCGGGATCGACGCTGGATCGGGACGGGAGCGTGACGGGTTCGGCCATGTGCAACCGGAAAAGGTGGGTTTCGGGCGCGCCGCTTGCGTCGAGACGCCCAGGTAAATATGAAGGGCATGACGCGCGGGGCAACCGGTCTCGCGCATGATTCCCGGCATGCCGTCATCCGGGGCGACGGCAAGGCGGGCGCGGGTCGAGTTCGGAACCATGGCGCGAATCGTAATGAAATTCGGCGGCACGTCGGTGGCCGACATCGATCGCATCCGCAACGTGGCGCGGCGCGTGAAGCGCGAGGTCGAGGCTGGCCACGAGGTGGCGGTCGTGGTGTCGGCCATGTCCGGCGTGACGAACCAGCTCGTCGCCTGGGTCAACCAGGTGGCCCCGCTCTACGACGCGCGGGAATACGACGCGGTCGTCGCGACCGGCGAGCAGGTGACCAGCGGGCTGACCGCGCTGGCGCTGCAGGAGATCGGCGTTCCGGCGCGCTCCTGGCAGGGCTGGCAGCTGCCGCTCGTGTCGGACGAGGCCCACGGCAAGGCGCGCATCCTCAGCATCGACACGGCCGAGATCCTGCGGCGTTTCGCGGCGGGCCGCGAGGTCGCGGTCGTCGCCGGCTTCCAGGGGGTCGGTCCCGAGAACCGGATCACGACCCTGGGCCGCGGCGGTTCGGACACCTCGGCCGTGGCGCTCGCCGCCGCGCTGAAGGCGGAGCGCTGCGACATCTACACCGACGTCGACGGGGTCTACACCTGCGACCCGCGGATCGTCGCCAAGGCCCGGAAGCTCGACCGGATCACATACGAGGAGATGCTCGAGATGGCGTCGCTCGGGGCGAAGGTGCTCCAGACGCGGTCGGTCGAGCTGGCCATGAACCATCGCGTGCGCGTGCAGGTCCTCTCGAGCTTCGAGGACAGGCCCGGCACGCTCGTAGTCGACGAGGACGAGATCGTGGAGAAGCAGATCGTCAGCGGCATCGCCTACTCGCGCGACGAGGCGAAGGTCACGCTCACCAAGGTCGCGGACAAGCCCGGCATCGCTGCGGCGATCTTCGGCCCCCTGGCCGACGCGAGCGTCAACGTCGACATGATCGTGCAGTCCTCTTCGGAGGACGGCAGGACCACCGACATGACCTTCACCGTCGGCAAGGCCGATCTGGAGCGCGCCACGCGGCTGCTCAAGGACGCCGTGTCGGAGATCGGCTATCGCGAACTGATCGCCGACCCGAACGTCGTCAAGGTCTCGGTGATCGGGGTGGGCATGCGGTCCTATGCCGGCGTGGCCCTGACCATGTTCCGGACCCTGGCGGCGAAGGGCATCAACATCCAGGTGATCTCGACGTCCGAGATCAAGATCAGCGTGCTGGTCGACGAACAATATCTCGAACTCGCGCTGCGCGCCCTCCACACGGCCTACGGGCTAGACCGGCAGTGACAGCGCCCGCCGCCGCCCGCGAACGCCTCGAAGGGCTGTGGGCGCGCGGTCGCGCTTTCCTCGGCGTCGACCTGCCGATCATGGGCGGCGCGATGACCTGGGTGTCGGAGCGCAATCTGGTCTCGGCGATCACGAATGCCGGCGGCTTCGGCGTGATCGCCTGTGGGTCAATGGAACCGGAACGGCTGCGCGAGGAGATCCGCGCCACCCGCGCGCTGACCGGCGGGCCGTTCGGGGTCAATCTGATCGTCATGCATCCGGATCTGCTGGCGCTGGCCCGCGTCTGCGTCGAGGAGCGGGTCGGACATGTCGTGCTGGCGGGAGGCCTGCCGCCGGGCGACTGTCTTTCCGTCCTGCGCGGCGGTGCCTGCCGGGTGATGGCCTTCGCGCCGGCGCTCGCGGTGGCGCGCAAGCTGCGGCGATCGGGCATCGACGGCCTGGTGATCGAGGGCGCCGAGGCAGGCGGCCATATCGGGGCCGTGTCGACCAGCGTGCTCGCCCAGGAGATCCTGCCGCATATGCGCGACATTCCGGTCTTCGTCGCCGGCGGCATCGGGCGCGGCGAGGCCATGCTCGCCTATCTGGAGATGGGGGCGGCCGGGGTGCAGCTGGGGACGCGCTTCGTTTGCGCCGGCGAATCCATCGCGCATCCGCGGCTCAAGCAGGCCTATCTGCGCGCCGCGGCGCGCGACGCGGTCCCGTCGCCCCAGCTCGACCCGCGCTTCCCGGTGATCCCCGTGCGCGCCCTCGCGAATGCCGGCACGAAGCGTTTCGTCGAGGTCCAGCGCGACGTCATCGCCCGCTTCGACCGCGGCGAACTGACCCGCGAGCAGGCGCAGCTGTCGATCGAGCACTTCTGGGCCGGCGCGCTGCGCCGCGCGGTGATCGACGGCGACGTCGAGAACGGATCGCTGATGGCCGGGCAATCGGTGGGCATGGTCACGCGCGAGCAGCCCGTGCGCGACATCATGGACGAACTGGTCGCGCAGGCGCTGGCCAACATCCAGGCGCCGGGCGACCGGCTCCCGGCCGCGCGGAGTGGCGGCGAATGAGCCAGGCGAGCTTGGGCCCCGGCGGCGCGCGCCGGCTGCTCAAGCGCCTGCGGGACCTCATGGCGGGCGGCGGATCCGGGCAGGACCGGCTCGACCAGATCGCGCGCATCATCGCCGCCGACATGGTGGCCGAGGTCTGCTCGATCTACATGATGCGTCCCGGCGAGGTGCTCGAACTCTTCGCGACCCAGGGGCTGAAGCAGGAAGCGGTGCACAAGACGCGCCTCGCGGTCGGCGAGGGTCTGGTCGGCGACATCGCCGCCCATGCCCGTCCGCTTGCCCTGGCCGACGCGCAATCGCACCCGAATTTCGCCTACAAGCCGGAGACCGGCGAGGAGATCTTCCACTCGCTGATGGGCGTGCCGATCCTGCGCGGCGGCCGGGTGCTGGGCGTGCTCGCCGTCCAGAACCGCAGCTTCCGCGAATACGACGAGGAAGAGGTCGAGGCGCTCCAGACCATCGCCATGGTGCTCGCCGAACTCGCCGCCAGCGAGAGCCTGTTCGGTTCGCCCGACGCCGCGCTCGAGGCGGTGACCCTGCTGCCCGAGCGGCTGGAGGGCCTCAAGCTCAACGAAGGGCTGGCGATGGGCCGGGTGGTGATGCACCAGCCGCGGGTCACGATCCGGCAGATGGTGGCCGAGAATCCGGTCGCCGAGCGCGCCCGGCTCGAGGCCGCGGTCGAGCGCATGCACAGCGCCATCGATGCCCTGCTCGCGCGCGCCGATCTGGGCGGCGCGGGCGAGCATCGCGAGATCCTGGAGACCTACCGGATGTTCGCCGAGGATCGCGGCTGGCTCGGCCGGATCGGCGAGGCGATCACCGCCGGTCTGACCGCGGAAGCGGCCGTCCAGCGCGTCCAGGACGACACGCGGGCGCGCATGCAGCAGGTGACGGATTCCTATCTGCGCGAAAGGCTGGCCGATCTCGAGGATCTGGGCAACCGGCTGCTGCGCCATCTGACCGGCGATCGCACCGCCGCCCAGGCCGGCGCCTTGCCCGACGACGTGGTGCTGGTGGCGCGCAGCATGGGACCGGCCGAACTCCTCGACTACGACCGCGCGAAGCTGCGCGCGGTGGTTCTTGAGGAGGGGTCGCCGACCGCGCATGTCGCGATCGTGGCGCGCGCGCTCGGGATCCCGATGGTCGGCCGGGTCAAGGACATCCAGGCGCGCGCCGCGCCGGACGAACGCGTCATCGTCGATGGCGAGAACGGCATCGTCGTGCTGAGGCCCAGCGAGGAGGTCCGCGACGCCTTCCAGGCCGCGATGCAGGCGCGTGCCGCGCGCGAGGCGAAGTATGCCGGGCTGCGGGACCTGCCGCCGGTGTCGCGAGACGGCGTCGCGGTCGAGCTGATGATCAACGCGGGGCTGCTGATCGACCTCGACCATCTCGCCCCGACCGGTGCGGCCGGCGTCGGGCTCTATCGCACCGAGATCCCCTTCATGGTGCGCTCGTCCTTTCCGGGCGTCGCGGCGCAGGCCGATTTCTATCGCGACATCTATGGCCGCGCCGGCGACCGCCCGGTGGTTTTCCGCACCCTCGACGTCGGCGGCGACAAGCGCCTGCCCTATCTCGAGATGGCGGACGACGAGAACCCCGCCATGGGCTGGCGGGCGATCCGGATCGCGCTCGACCGTCCGATGATGCTGCGCCAGCAGCTGCGCGCCCTGCTTCGCGCCGCGGCCGGCCGGCCGCTCGACGTCATGTTCCCGATGGTGGCCGACGTGGCGGAATTCGTCGCCGCGCGGGACCTTCTTGATCGCGAGCTGGCGCGTCTCGCCGCGCGCGGCGGGACGCCGCCCAGCGTCGTGCGCGCCGGCACGATGCTGGAGGTGCCCGCCCTGGCCTGGCAGATGCCGGCGCTGCTCGAGCGGGTGGATTTCGTCTCGGTCGGCTCCAACGACCTGCTGCAGTTCCATTTCGCCTGGGACCGCGGGTCGGCGCGGCTGGCGGGCCGCTACGATCCGCTTTCGCCGTCCGCCCTTCGCCTGCTGGCCGGCATCGCCGACGCGGCCGCCGCGCGGCATGTGCCGCTCACCCTGTGCGGGGAGATGGCGGGGCGCCCGCTGGAGGCGCTGGCGCTGATCGCTCTCGGCTTCCGCCGGCTTTCGATGGCGCCGAACGCGATCGGTCCGGTCAAGGACATGTTGCGCAGCGCCGACATCGGCGCGGTCGCCGACTATCTGCGCCCCCTGATCGATCTGCCCGACCGCTCGCTGCGCGGGCGGCTCGCCGCTTTCGCCAGGGACCGCCGGATCCCGCTCTGATCCGCTGGCCCGGGTTGCAGCCTGCCGCCCCGCGCTGATACTAGTCGCAGGGGCCGTCGTTCCTGGTGGAGCAGGGGTCCCCGTATCACCGCGCGAAAGCCCTCTGGAATGGCGAGATCTCGCAACAGGCCGGCCGGGTCGACCGAGGCAGAGCTGTTCGACGACGGGTCGCAGCGCAGCCGCGGCGTCGGCGACGCGCTGCGGGCCGAGCGCGAGCGGCAGGGGCTGCAACTCACCGACGTCGCGGCCCAGCTGCGCATCCGCCGGGTGCATCTCGCGGCGATCGAGGCGGAGCGCTTCGATCAGCTGCCAGCAGGCTCCTATGCGACGAGTTTCCTGCGCTCCTACGCCACCCATCTGGGCCTCGACGCCGCCGAGATCCTGCGCCGTCACCGCATGGAGATCGATGGCGGGCATTCGCGCGTCGAGCTTTCCCTGCCGCAGCCGTTGAAGGAGAGCCGCCTGCCGAGCGGCCTTCTGGTGGCGGTCTCGGTCGCGATCGCGGCCGTCGCCTACGGTGCCTGGGCACTGCTGGGCCAGGATCGGGCGCCGCTGCCGCGCGTCGATCCGGTCCCGGCCCAACTCCAGGCCGCCGCCCCGCCGCCACCGCCGCCTGCGGCACCCGAGCCCGCACCGGTCCCGCCGGCGGCTGCCCCGGAAACGCTGCGGGCGACGCTGCCTGCCGCCGCGCCTGCGCCCGCGCCGGCGACGAATCCGCCCGCCACGGTGCCGGCGGCGCCTCCGGGGAGCGCCACGGCGCCTGCGGCCGGCGCCGCATCGCCTCCCGCCGCGCCTGCTGCCACGGCGGCGGTCGCATCGCAGCCGACGCCCCGGTCACCGGCGCCGTCGGCCCCGCCGCCCGCGCCGGTCCCGGCCGCCACCGCGGTTCCCGCGGCCGCGCCGACGCCGACGCCGCCCGCGGCGGCACCCGCCGCGCCGGCGGCCGAGCGGGCCCATGGCGACGTCGGCAAGGCGCGGGTGGTGGTGACGGCGCTCGCCGAAAGCTGGGTGCAGGTCCGCGATGCCTCGGGCGCGATCGTGTTCATGAAGATCATGCAGGCCGGCGAGAGCTACCACGCGCCCAGCCGCCGCGGCCTGACGCTGACGACCGGCAATGCCGGCTCGATCGAGATCAGGGTGGACGGCCGGCCGGTGCCGTCCGTCGGACAGGTCGGGCGGGTGCGCCGCGACCTGCCCATCGATCCCGAGGCGCTGACCGGGGCGCCGGGTTCGCGCGCGGGCGGCTAGGCGCCGGCACCAGCCGTCTGGCACCCCGGGCGGCTGTTCACGTATAAACGTCGGGCGTGCGTCCCGCCGTGCCGACCGAGCCAGGATGATGACCTCCAATCGCCCTTACCGCCAGATCCAGCGCCGGCGCTGCCGGCAGATCTCCGTCGGCAGCGTCAGGGTGGGTGGCGATGCGCCGATCTCCGTGCAGTCGATGACCAACACGCCGACGGCCGACGCGGCTGCCACGATCGATCAGATCCGCCGGCTGGAGGAAGTCGGCGTCGACATCGTTCGCGTGTCCTGCCCGGACGAGGACTCGACGCGGGCGCTGGCCGAGATCGTCCGCGCGTCCCGGGTGCCGGTGGTCGCCGACATCCATTTCCATTATCGCCGGGCGATCGAGGCGGCGGAGGCCGGCGCGGCCTGCCTCAGGATCAATCCGGGCAATATCGGCAGCCAGGCGCGGGTCCGCGAGGTGGTCAAGGCGGCGCGCGACCATGGCTGTTCGATCCGCATCGGCGTCAACGCCGGCTCGCTCGAACGCGATCTGCTCGAGAAATACGGCGAGCCGTGCCCGGAGGCGATGGTGGAGAGCGCGCTCAACCACGCGCGGCTGCTCGAGGACGAGGATTTCCGCGAGTTCAAGATCTCGGTCAAGGCCTCGGACGTCTTCCTCGCCGTCGCGGCCTACCAGCAGCTCGCCGAGGCCTGCGACTATCCGCTCCATCTCGGGGTCACCGAAGCCGGCGCGTTGCGCACCGGTACGGTGAAGTCCGCGATCGGGATCGGATCGCTGCTCTGGGCCGGGATCGGCGACACGATCCGGGTGTCGCTCTCGGCGGACCCGGTCGAGGAGGTGCGGGTCGGCTACGAGATCCTCAAGAGCCTCGGCCTGCGCCGCCGCGGCGTCACCGTCATCGCCTGCCCGTCCTGCGCACGCCAGCAATTCGACGTGGTCTCGACGGTGGAGCGGCTGGAGGCGCGGCTGGCCCACATCACCGTGCCGATGACGCTGTCGGTCATCGGCTGCGTCGTGAACGGTCCGGGCGAGGCGCGCGAGACCGATATCGGCTTCACCGGGGGCGGCAGCGGGACCCACATGGTCTATGTCGCCGGCCGCCAGGATCACCGTGTCAAGGACGTCGACATCGTCGAGCATCTGGCGGAGATGGTCGAACGGCGCGCGGCCGACATCATGGCGGCGGACGCCGCGAAGAATGCGGCGGCATAGGGGCGCGGCGCGATGAGCAGACTTCAGCCCGCACGCGGGACGCATGACCTCATGCCTGCGGAGATGCGGCGTCATCGCGCGGTCGCGGAAGCGGCGCGTCAGGTCGCCGTCTGCTACGGCTACGACGAGATCGCGACGCCGATCTTCGAGTTCTCGGACGTGTTCCGCCGGACGCTGGGCGACACGACCGACATCGTCACGAAGGAGATGTACACCTTCGTCGACAAGGGCGGCGAGGAGGTGACGCTGCGCCCCGAGAACACCGCCGGGGTCGTTCGCGCCGTGCTGTCGAACGGGCTGCTGCAGCAAGGTCCCCTCAAGTTCTTCTACTTCGGCCCGATGTTCCGCTACGAACGGCCGCAGAAGGGCCGGCTGCGCCAGTTCCACCAGATCGGGATCGAGCTGATCTCGGTTCCCGAGCCGCTCGGGGACGTCGAGGTGATCGCCTGCGGCTGGGCGATCCTTTCGGCGCTCGGGCTCGGCGATCGCGTGACGCTCGAACTGAACACCCTGGGCGACGCGGAGAGCCGGGCCGCCTATCGCGAGGCGCTGGTCGGCTATCTGCGCGGTCATGTCGGCGCCCTGTCGGCAGACAGCCGCGCGCGCCTCGAGCGCAATCCGCTTCGCGTCCTCGACTCGAAGGACGACGCCGACCGGCAGATCGTCGCCGGGGCGCCGCGCTTCGACGAGTTCCTGACCCCGGCAGCGCGCGAATTCTTCGCTCGGGTCGCCGGCGGGCTCGACGCGCTCGGCCTTCCCTACCGTCTCAACCCGCGTCTGGTCCGCGGTCTCGACTACTACTGCCACACGGCCTTCGAGTTCACGACCGACGCACTGGGCGCGCAAGGCACCGTGATGGCAGGCGGCCGCTACGATGGGCTGATCGCCGAGATGGGCGGTCCGCCCGGCGCCGGTGTCGGCTGGGCGGCCGGGGTGGAACGCCTGGCGATGCTGCTGGCGCGCGAGCCCGAGGTCCAGAGACCGATCGCGATCGTGCCGCTGGGCGAGGCAGCCGAGGCTGCGGCGCTCGCACTGGCCGACCGGCTGCGGCGCGCGGGCCTGCGCATCGAACTCGGGTATCGCGGCAACATGAAGCGCCGGCTGGAGCAGGCCAACAAGCGCCATGCCCGCGCCGCCGTGATCCTGGGCGAGGACGAGATCGCCCGCGGCGCCGTCGCGCTCAAGGATCTCGACACCGGCACCCAGGCCGAGGTGTCGCTGGCGGATCTGGACGCCCGGCTGGCCCAGTTCAGGTAGCGCCGTGGCGAAAGACCCGGACGCGTCGCCCGACGCGTTGGCTGGGCTCGCCGTCGTCGGCCTCGACCACCGCACGGCGTCCCCCGCGCTGCGCGACGCCTTGTTCCTGACCGAGCCCGAGCGCGAGGCCTTCGCCGCCTCGCTGCGCGAAGCCGGGCTTGGCCAGGCCATCGTGCTGTCCACCTGCGACCGGCTCGAAGTCCAGCTCTTCGCGCGCGACCCCGCGGCGGCGGCGGCGCGGATCCGCGCCGGGTTTGCCGAACTGGCGCGCACGCGGGGCGTGGCCGGGACGGTGGAGGCGGCGGCGCGGTTCGGCGAAGGCGCATTGCACCATGTCTTCCGTGTGGCCTGCGCGCTGGAAAGCCGCGTGGCGGGCGAGCCCCAGATCCTGGGGCAGACGAAGGCTGCCGACAGGTGGGCGCGGCAGGCCGGCATGATGGGGCCGGAACTGGATGCGGCGCTGGGGGCCGCCTACGGCGCCGCCAAGCGGGTGCGCAGCGAGACGACGATCGGCGAACGGCCGACCTCGATGGCGGCGGCGGCGCTGGCCGTCGCGCGCGACGTGCATGGCGAGCTGGAGCGGACCACGCTGCTTCTCCTGGGAACCGGCGATCTCGGCGAGATGATGCTGGAGCTGCTGCGCGGTGCCGGGCTGCGGCGAGCGGCCATGATCGACCTTCGCGCGCAGCGCGCCGAGCCGCAGGCGCGCCGCCTCGGCATCAGTCTCGCGTCCTTCGACGCGCTGGCCGACGCGCTGGCGGAGTCGGACATCGTCGTCGGGGCGGCCGGCACCGGACGGATCCTGATCGATCGCGCGGCGATGATGCACGCCGCGCAGCGCCGCCGCCGGCGGCCGGTGCTGCTGCTGGATTTCGCCGTTCCGCCGGACATCGATCCCGCCGTCGACACCGTGGACGGGGTCTATCGCTACGACGCCGACGATCTCGAGCGCATCGCGCTGCAGGGGCGTGCCGGGCGCGAGGGCGAGCTCGCGCGCGCCGAGGCGATCGTCGCCGAGGAATGCGCCCGCTTCGTCGCCGCGCGTGCGCAGCGCGCCGCCGTGCCGCTGATCGCGGCCCTGCGCCGGCGCTTCGACGACGAGCGCCGCCGTGCTCTCGCCGACGCCGGCGGCGACGCCGCACGGGCGACCGAGCTGATGGGCAACCGGCTGCTGCACACGGCGCAGTCCCATCTGCGCGTCCTTGCCTCGCCGGGCGCCGATCCGGCCGCGATCGCGGCTGCCGAGGACCTGCTGCGCGCGCTGTTCGCGCTCGACCAGGGGATCACGCCCGAATGAGCTTCGATCGCAACCTCGACGCCGTCGTTCGCCGCCACGACGAGATCCGCGCGCAGATGGAAGCCGCCCCGGACGATCCGCGCCAGTACCAGAAGCTGGCGAAGGAGTATGCCGAACTCGAACCGGTGGTCGCCGCCATCCTTGCCCTGCGGCGCGCGCGTTGCGAGATCGAGGATCTCGCCGTCCTCGCCGGAGGCGCCGACGGCGAACTCGGTGCGCTGGCCGAGGTCGAGCGCCTGGCGCTGCAGGCCCGTCTGCCGGCGATGGAGCGCGAGGTGCAGCTGATGCTGCTGCCCAAGGACGCCGCCGACGAACGCAACGCGATCCTCGAGGTGCGGGCCGGCACCGGGGGCGAGGAGGCGGCGCTCTTCGCGGCCGATCTGCTGCGCATGTACCAGCGCTACGCCGCTTTGCGTGGCTGGCGGTTCGAACTCCTCGAACTCGCCGAGACCGGCCTCGGCGGGCTCAAGGAGGGGATCGCGCTGGTCTCCGGCAGCGGGGTCTTCGCGCGGCTGAAGTTCGAATCCGGCGTGCACCGCGTGCAGCGCGTGCCGGTGACCGAGGCTTCCGGCCGCATCCATACCTCCGCCGCCACCGTCGCCGTCCTGCCGGAGGCCGAGGAGGTCGACGTCCGCATCGAAGACAAGGATCTGCGCATCGACGTCTTCCGGGCGCAGGGCGCCGGCGGTCAGCACGTCAACACCACCGACAGCGCGGTCCGCATCACGCATCTGCCGACCGGGCTGGTCGTCACCCAGCAGGACGAGAAGTCGCAGCACAAGAACAAGGCCAAGGCGCTGAAGATCCTGCGTGCGCGCCTGTTCGAGGGCGAGCGTCAGCGCCGCGACGCCGCGCGCGCGGCCGATCGCCGCAGCCAGGTCGGAAGCGGAGACCGGTCCGAGCGGATCCGGACCTACAACTTCCCGCAGAACCGGGTCACCGATCACCGGATCAACCTGTCCGTCCACGCGCTGGAGCAGGTTCTCTCCGGCACGGCGCTGGACGAACTCATCGATCCGCTGATGGCCGAGGATCGCGCGGCACGGCTGGCGGAACTCGCGCGATGACCACGCGTGGCGCGGCGCTGGCCGCGGGCCGCGCCCGGCTTGCCGCCGCCGGACTCGACGCCGTGGCGCTGGAGGCGCGGATCCTGCTCTGCCACGCGATCGGCTGCACGCCTGAGGTGCTGGTCGGCTGGCCGGAGCGGCCGGTCGAGGCGGCAGAGGCGGCGACCTACGACGCGCTGCTGGTGCGCCGCGCCGCGCGCGAGCCGATCGCCCATCTCGTCGGGCACCGCGAGTTCTGGGGGCTGTCCTTCCGCGTCTCGCCGGCGACGCTCGTGCCGCGCCCGGACAGCGAGACGCTGATCGAGGCGGCCCTGTCGGGCGGCTCCGGCGGCCCGCCGCCGGCGCGCATCCTCGACATCGGAACCGGGACCGGTTGCCTGCTTATCTCGCTGCTTCGCGAGTTGCCGGGAGCGACCGGCGTCGGGATCGACATCGTCCCGGCGGCGCTCGATCTCGCCCGCGCCAATTCGGTGGCGCTGGGCGTCGCCGACCGTTCGGCATGGCTGCTCCCGCCAGGCGCGGCCGGTGGCCGGTTCGATCTCGTCCTCGCCAATCTGCCCTACGTGCCGACGGCGGAGATCGCCACGCTCGATCCGGACGTTCGAGACTGGGAGCCCGCCAGCGCCCTCGACGGCGGCGCGGACGGGCTCGATGTTTTCCGCCAGGTTTTGCCGCGGCTGCCGACATGGCTGGCGTCCGATGGGCGGGCGCTGCTCGAAATCGGCCCGGGCCAGGCCGCGGCGGTGGAGGCTATCGCCGTGCCGCTCGGTCTCGCGCCCGTCCGTCGCTGGCGCGACCTTGCGGGGATCGAGCGGGTCATCGAACTCGCCATCGGCGCGAAATGCGCGTAGGGCTTGGAAAACGCCCGCAAACCCCCTAATGTGACGAATGACCGGGTCGTCGATCCGGAAACGAACGCGGCGCCAGACCGGAAAGAACCGGCCGGCGATCAGCCGCGACGGAACTGGCCCCGGCACCCGGTGCCGCTGTTCCGGCAAACGGCCATCCACGGCCAAGGTCTAACTCAACCCGGTCGAGACCCATGAAGCGTCAGCGGGGCCGTCACAACGGCCGCAAACCTCACCACCATCAGCCCCACAACCCCAATCTTCCGATCCGGTCCCAGACATTCGACTCCAATGGGCCGGACGTGCGCGTGCGCGGAAACGCCTTCCAGATCCTGGAGAAATACGTCGCCATGGCGCGCGATGCGCAGGCCGCGGGCGACCGTGTCGCGGCCGAGAGCTACTTCCAGCACGCGGAGCACTATTTCCGGCTCATCAACGAGAGCGGCGGCTACCAGCAGCGCCACCAGGGCCATTCCGGCCACCAGGGCGGGCAGGGCGGTCACGGCGGCGATCCGCGGGGCAACCCGGGCGCGGGTCATGATCCGCAATCGGGGGGCGCGCAGGTGCAACCGGCGCCGCAGGCCGGCGGCATCGCCGCGATGGCGGCGCATTCCAGCGGCGGCGCCACGGTGACGCCGACGGGATATGCCGCGATCAACGCGGCCAACGCTGCCAACGCCGGCAACGGCGACGGTCAGCCGGAGTGATCGCTGCCGGCGGCGATCAGCCGCCGGATCCGGCGAACGTCACGCCGTCGCCGAGCGCGATCTCTCCGCCATCGACGACGTCCGCGTAGACGCCGCATTCGGCGTGCCCATAGGCGTCTTCCAGCGCGCGGGGGATGTTGACGTCGCGCTGTCCGCTCCGGGGATCGACATTGGTGGCGGCGCACCGTTCGATCCGGTCGACGACCCTGAGCCGCGCGCCGCCGATGCGGATTTCCCGGCCGACCCAGCCGAATTCCGACCAGGCAGGCAAGGCCTCGACGTGGATGTTCGCGCGGAAGCGCGTCGGATCGACGGCGACGCGCAGCACGCGTTCCAGATCGCGGACGCTCTCCAGACCGAGGATCGAGACGCGCTTCTCCGGCACATCGGAGAACATGTGTCCCGTCGCCGATACGACGCGCGGCGTTCGCCGTGAAGCGGCGCCGGCATAGGCCGCGAAGAACTGCTCGATCACCGTCCGTCCGGCCGGGTCGCCGAGATCGCCGTAGGCGACGCGCTTGCCGTCGCGTTCGATCGCCAGCACGCCGGTCGTCGGATCGAAGCGCGTCGTCAGCCTCGCCAGCCGCTCGTCGCGCATCAGCGTCAGGAAATTCGTCTTCGGCTGCCACAGCGGCGCATCGGGGTCGAACGGCGCGGTGCCGACATGCAGCGCGTAGCGGCGGTCGCCCGGCATGCCTTCGCCCTGCGACAGGACGACGCGCGTCAGGCTCTCGGCGGAGAGCCCCTTGACCGGAAAACGCTGAAGGCGCGCGACATTGGCTTGCATCGGCCGGATCCTGTGGCGAAGGCCGCGCATCTTCGCCGTCGCGGCGCGGCTGTCAATCGGCGCCGGACCCTTGCGGCGGCAGGGCCGCCTCGCCATATCGCGGACGGGCCGCCGCACGATCGGGGCCCTCGATCCCGTGTCGCCCATCCGGGGACCCCAGCGAGAGGTTCGAACCCATGAATCCCGAAACCTACACCGAACGTTCCCGCGGCTTCGTCCAGGCCGCACAGACCCTTGCGCAGCGCAGCGGACATCAGCGGCTGATGCCGGAGCATCTGCTCAAGGTCCTTCTGGACGACCGCGAGGGCCTCGCGGCCAATCTGATCCGTGCCGCCGGGGCCGACCCGCAGAAGGCGCTGGCCGACGTCGAGGCCGAACTCGCGCGGCAGCCGAAGGTCGAAGGGGCCGGGGCGGGCCAGATCTATCTCGCGCCCGAACTGGCACGCGTCTTCGAGCAGGCCGAGAAGGCGGCCGAGAAGGCGGGCGACAGTTTCGTGACCGCCGAAAGGCTGCTGCTCGCGCTCGTCATCGTCCCGAACACCGGAGCGCAGAAGGCGCTGGCCGACGCGAAGCTGACCCCGCAGGCGCTCAACGCCGCGATCGAGCAGCTGCGCAAGGGACGCAAGGCCGACAGCGCGTCGGCCGAGCAGTCCTATGACGCGCTCAAGAAGTATGCGCGCGACCTCACGGAGGCCGCGCGCGCCGGCAAGCTCGATCCGGTGATCGGGCGCGACGAGGAGATCCGGCGCACGATCCAGGTGCTGTCCCGCCGGACCAAGAACAACCCCGTGCTGATCGGCGAGCCGGGCGTGGGCAAGACCGCGATCGTCGAGGGACTGGCGCTGCGCATCGTCAACGGCGACGTGCCCGAGTCCCTCAAGGACAAGAAGCTGCTCGCGCTCGATCTCGGCGCGATGGTCGCCGGCGCCAAGTTCCGTGGCGAGTTCGAGGAGCGGCTCAAGGCCGTGCTGCAGGAGATCCAGGCGGCTTCCGGGGAGATCGTCGTGTTCATCGACGAACTGCACACCCTGGTCGGCGCCGGCAAGGCCGACGGCGCGATGGACGCCTCGAACATGCTCAAGCCGGCGCTGGCGCGCGGCGAGCTGCATTGCGTCGGCGCCACCACGCTGGACGAGTACCGCAAGCATATCGAGAAGGATGCGGCGCTGGCACGCCGCTTCCAGTCGGTGTTCGTCGCCGAGCCGACGGTCGAGGACACGATCTCGATCCTGCGCGGTCTCAAGGAGAAGTACGAGCTGCATCACGGCGTGCGCATCACCGACGGCGCGATCGTGGCCGCGGCCACGCTCTCCAACCGCTACATCA
This sequence comes from Alphaproteobacteria bacterium, assembly GCA_044359885.1. Classification (GTDB taxonomy): domain Bacteria; phylum Pseudomonadota; class Alphaproteobacteria; order CACIAM-22H2; family CACIAM-22H2; genus CAIOSQ01. The sequence continues at coordinate 29,015 of JBIKLI010000007.1, forward strand.
CCGAGCGTTTCCTGCCCGACAAGGCGATCGACCTCGTCGACGAGGCGGCGAGCCGCCTGCGCATGGCCGTCGATTCGAAGCCCGAGAAGATCGACGAGCTGGACCGGCGGATCGTGCAGCTGAAGATCGAGCGCGAGGCGCTCAAGCGCGAGACCGATCCCGCCTCGCGCGACCGGCTGGGCAGGCTCGAGACCGAACTCTCCGGTCTGGAGCGCGAATCGGCCGATCTGACCGCGCTCTGGAAGATGGAGAAGTCCAAGATCGCCGGCGCCCACAAGGTCAAGGAGCGCCTCGAACAGGCTCGGCAGGAGCTGGAGATCGCGCAGCGCAAGGGCGATCTCGCCAAGGCCGGCGAGCTCAAATACGGCGTCCTTCCCTCGCTCGAGAAGGAACTCGCCGCCGGCGAGGGCAGGGGCGCCGGGCGGATGCTGAACGAGGAGGTCACCGATCAGGACATCGCCGGCGTGGTGTCGCGGTGGACCGGCGTGCCGGTCGACAAGATGCTCGAGGGCGAGCGCGAGAAGCTGCTGCAGATGGAGCGCGTGATCGCCGCGCGCGTGGTCGGACAGGACGAGGCCGTCGCCGCGGTCGCCGAGGCCGTGCGGCGCGCGCGCGCCGGGCTCCAGGATCCCCAGCGGCCGATCGGCTCGTTCCTGTTCCTGGGGCCGACGGGCGTCGGCAAGACCGAACTCACCAAGGCGCTCGCCGCCTTCCTGTTCGACGACGATCAGGCGCTGCTGCGCGTCGACATGTCGGAGTACATGGAGAAGCACGCGGTGTCGCGGCTGATCGGCGCGCCGCCAGGCTATGTCGGCTACGACGAGGGCGGTTCGCTGACCGAGGCGGTCCGCCGGCGGCCCTATCAGGTCGTGCTGTTCGACGAGGTCGAGAAGGCGCATCCCGACGTCTTCAACGTGCTGCTGCAGGTGCTCGACGATGGTCGCCTGACCGACGGCCAGGGCCGGACGGTCGATTTCCGGAACACGCTGATCGTGCTGACCTCGAATCTCGGGTCGGATCTGCTGGCCAACCAGCCCGACGGCGAGGATGTCGAGGCGGTCCGGCCAGGGGTGATGGAGGTCGTGCGCCGCGCCTTCCGCCCGGAATTCCTCAACCGGCTCGACGAGATCCTGCTGTTCCGGCGGCTGAGCCGCCAGCACATGACCGGGATCGTCGAGATCCAGCTGCGGCGTCTCGAAGGGCTGCTCGCCGACCGCAAGATCGTCCTCGATCTGGACACGGCGGCGAAGGCGTGGCTTGCCGAGGCCGGCTACGATCCGGTGTACGGGGCGCGGCCGCTCAAGCGGGTGATCCAGCGCGAGCTGCAGAACCCGCTGGCGACGGCGATCCTTCGCGGGTCGATCAAGGACGGCGAGCGCGTCGCGGTGCGCGCCGGCCTCAAGGGGCTGGAGATCGCCGCCCAGCCGGCACGCCGCGAGGCGGCGGCCTGACCCCGCGCGGCGCATGCAACAGGGGCCGGTGCGCGCACCGGCCCCTCCTGCGTGCCACCGCGGCGGCGGTCACATCGCCAGTTGGCTGACGAACTTGGTGTTGAGATAGGCTTCGAGCGCCTCGCTGCCGCCCTCGGAGCCGTAGCCGGAATCCTTGATGCCGCCGAACGGGACCTCGGGCAGCGCCAGCCCGTGATGGTTGATCGACACCATGCCGCTCTCCAGCGCCGCGCCGACCGCGGTCGCGAGCCTGGTGTTGCGGGTGTAGGCATAGGCCGCGAGGCCGTATTCCAGCCGATTGGCCTCCTCGATCGCGGCGTCGAAATCCTTGAAGGGCTTGATCACCGCCAACGGGCCGAACGGCTCCTCGTTCATGATGCGCGCGCCGGTCGGCACGTCCGTCAGCACGGTCGGCTCGAAGAAATAGCCCTTGTTGCCGATCCGCTTGCCGCCGGTCTCGACCTTGGCGCCGGCCTTGACCGCGTCGGCCATGAAGCCCTCCATCGCATCGACGCGCCGCGCGTGGCAGAGCGGCCCCATCGTCGTCGCCGGATCCATGCCGTCGCCGATCTTCTGGGACTTCGATGCGGCGACGAACTTCTCCAGGAACTTCTCGTAGACCGGCTGCTGCACCAGGAAGCGCGTCGGCGCGATGCAGACCTGGCCGGCGTTGCGGTACTTGTTCATCGACAGGATGTTCACGGCCTGGTCGAGATCGGCGTCGTCGAAGATGATCGCGGGCGCATGACCGCCCAGTTCCATCGTCACGCGCTTCATGTGCCGGCCGGCCATGGCCGTCAGCATCTTGCCGACCGCAGTCGAGCCGGTGAACGAGATCTTGCGGATCGCCGGATGTTCGATGAGGTACTCGGAGATCTCGGCGGGGACGCCGTAGACGAGATTGATCACGCCGTCGGGGACGCCCGCGTCGAGGAAGGCCTGGAACAGCGCGGCAGGCGCGGCAGGCGTCTCTTCCGGGCATTTGGCGACGATCGAGCAGCCGGTGGCCAGCGCCGCCGAGGCCTTGCGCACGATCTGGTTGATCGGGAAGTTCCAGGGTGTGAAGGCGGCCACGGGGCCGATCGGTTCCTTGAGCACGAGTTGGTAGACGTTCTCGGCCCGCGCGGGGACGACCCGGCCATAGGTGCGGCGGCCTTCCTCGGCGAACCAGTCGATGATGTCGCCGGCCAGCATCGTCTCGAGCTTCGCCTGGGCGAGCGGCTTTCCCTGCTCGGTCGTCATCAGCCGGGCGATGTCGTCGGCGCGCGCACGCATCAGTTCGGCCGCCTTGCGCATGATCTTCGCGCGGTCGTAGGCCGACACCTTGCGCCACGCGGCGAAGCCCTTCCTGGCGGCGGCGACGGCGCGTTCCAGATCGTCGGGACCGGCATGGGCCACGGTGCCGATCTGTTCCTCGGTCGCCGGGTTGAGCACGGCGATGGTGCGGCCGCTGGCCGCGGGACCCCATTTGCCGTCGATAAGGAGCTGCGTGTTCGGGTACATGCCTGGGCCTCGCGGTCTGGGGACGGGTGTCGCGCGCGGCGGACCATGGCCCCCCGGGCGATGCGTTGCAAGGGCCTCAGCCGGGGGCCCAGGCGGTCTTGAGGCGCGTCGCTTCGAGCCGGTAGAGCGCCTGGATGGGGGCCGTGTCCGCGCCCTGTGCGGCCAGCGCCGGGGCCGACAGGGGGCCGGCCGTCGCATCGGCGAGCCGCGCGGCGGAGATGCCCTCGATCAGCATCACCCAGGCAGGGATGTCCGTCGGGCTGCGGCGTGCCTGCTTCTCTGCGGTTTCGATGCGCGAGCCGAGGCCGTCCGTGATGCCCAGATGGACGCCCAGGATCCCGATCGAATCGAGCAGGCGTGGCAGCGCGCCGCGCAGCAGATAGGCGCGCAGGTCTTCATCGCGGCCAGGGGCCGGGGCCAGGCGCAGCGTCGCGATCGCGCCGCCCTGGCCGATGCCCTCGGACCCGGCCACCCGGCAGAGGCCGCGGGTGACATCGCGAAAATGACGCACGGTGCCGGTGGTCCATGGCGTCGGAGCGTCGAGCCGGCCGAGATAGTCCTGGCCGACCAGGACTTCGAAACGATCGACCTCGTAGAGATTGAAGAACGCCTGCCCGTCGCCGGACTCGCGCAGATAGCGCCGGCCGCGACGGAAGCCTTGAATGCCGAGCCGTTCGGGCATGTGTTCACGCGTATGCCAGTCGTAGAAGGCCTCGAGCCCCTCCGGCGCGATGTCGTGCCAGATCGCCACGAAGGCCTCGCCGGCCAGCCCGCTCACGATCGCATCCGACGTCGTGGCGTCCCGGCTGAATCCAACCGGTCCGCGCGTCGCGCGGACGCCTCGGTCATCGCGGCGCGGGAGCGGCGGCGACGCGTGCCGTTTCCTGCGTCGCGGCCTGCGCCATGGTCCGATCGGTCTCGGTGCGTGCGAATCGGAAGCGCGTCAGGTCGATGCCGTCGAGCTTCCGGCCGGTCGGAAACTTGACGTTGACGGGGTTGACCTGCGCGCCGCGGCGCAGGATCTCGTAATGCAGATGCGGCCCGGTCGAGCGCCCGGTCGATCCGACGAATCCGATCACCTGGCCCTGGCGAACGCGCGCGCCTTCCTTCAGTCCGGCGGCGAAGCGGCTGAGATGCGCATAGGCGGTCGCATATTCGGCGCTATGGCGGATCCGGACATAGTTGCCGTAGCTGCCGTTCCAGTTCCGCTGCTCGATCACGCCGTCGCCGGCGGCCTGGATCGGCGTTCCGGTCGGTGCGGCGAAGTCGACACCCTTGTGGAAGGCGCTGTAGCCGAGGATCGGATGCATGCGGTTGCCGAAGCCCGACGTCAGCCGCGCACCGTCGATCGGGGTCTTGAGCAGCGCCTTTCGCAGGCTCTCGCCCTTCTCGTTGTAGAAATCCGCCATGCCGTCGCGATCGACGAAACGATACGCGGTATGCGTCTTGCCCGACAGGGTGAGGCTGGCGAAGGCCAGCGCGCCGATCTTGACGTTGCGCTCCTCGCTGTCGACGAAACGCTCGAAGAAGACCTCGAAGCTGTCGCCCGGCTGGATCTCGCGCTGAAAGTCGACGTCGTAGCTGAAGATCCGGATCACCTCGACCATCACCGCCGCCGGCACGCCGGCTTGCAGCCCGGCTTCGTAGAGGCTGCTGGTCACCGTCCCGCGTGCGCGCACCGGTCGCAGCGTCAATTCCTTGTCGTGCTGATGGGGCACGAAGCGCCCGGCCTGGTCACGGGCGACCCCGACATCGCGATCGGCGCGCGCGGCGAGCCATGCGCCCACCAGGGGCTGGCCTTCGCCTGGCCCGCCGGGGGCGAAGGTGAAGGTGATCTCCTGGCCAGGCCGCAAGCCACGCAGATCGTAGACGCTGGCCAGCGCGCTGACGGCTTCATGGGCTTCGGCCCGCGAGATGCCGAGCGAAAGCAGGATGTCCATCAGCGTGTCGCCGCGGCGGACGGCGACGATGCGCTGGGATGGACGCGGCGGCGCCGCCAGGGCGCCATCGGATGCGGCACCGGCCTCCGGCGGCTCTGCAGCCTCGGCGACGGGCGTCTCGTCATCCGCATCGCCCGGTGCGCCGCGATCCATGACGGGCGCATCGGCCCGTTCGGTCGTGCCGGCGGCGGATTCGCCCGCAGTCTCCTCGCTATCGGCCGCAGGTGGCGTCTCGCCCAGCGCCGCCTGCTGTTGCTCGCTGCCGCGATCGAAGAGAGCGATCAGCGGCCGCTGCGACATATGGTCGGCTGCGAACAGGATGGCGGCGAGCGCGGCAGCGAAGCTGGCGATGCGGGCGACCCCGCGGATCTTCTGCCGCCATGACCGTCTCTGCGTTCGGACGAACATCGTCGCCTGATCCCCTGCGCTTGAATGACCACGTGTCCAGTTGGCGGACGACGCAGCCGGCGGCATGCGGATTACGCATGGCAGCATGCAGCGCCGGTCCCGAATCCCCGCCGACCCGAGGAGTTACGTCGAATTTACCATTGCTTTCAAGGAGATTCCTCGGTGCTGCCAGGTGGAATGCGATGGATGTACTTTTCTTGACTCGCTTCGGCACGGGTCGTATACAGCGCGCCCTTGCGACGGGTTGCGGCGGAGAGCCGGGGCGGGTCGCTGGGGCGCTGTATGACAAGTGAACGGAGAAAGGGATACGCGGGCGGCGGCACGGCGGAGCGTCGTGCTTGTTGCTTGAGCGTGTCTTTCGAGACTGAGCCCTGTCTGGCGCGAGCTGGCTGGGGCTGAAGCGAGAAGTAACGAGTACGGGCTCAGCGGTCGGGAAACCGACCGTTAACTTGAGAGTTTGATCCTGGCTCAGAACGAACGCTGGCGGCATGCCTAACACATGCAAGTCGAACGGGCCGTAGCAATACGGTCAGTGGCGAACGGGTGAATAACGCGTGGGAACCTACCCCGGAGTTCGGAATAACCGCGGGAAACTGCGGCTAATACCGGCTACGACCTGAGGGTGAAAGGAGCAATCCGCTCTGGGAGGGGCCCGCGTCCGATTAGCTAGTTGGTGGGGTAACGGCCTACCAAGGCGATGATCGGTAGCTGGTCTGAGAGGATGATCAGCCACACTGGAACTGCGACACGGTCCAGACTCCTACGGGAGGCAGCAGTGGGGAATATTGGACAATGGGGG
>JBIKLI010000440.1:0-3257 GCA_044359885.1 Alphaproteobacteria bacterium
ACGCATGTCAATTATGGCGGGCCTGGGCGATTGTCGCAGGTCAAAAGGTCGCAAATCGGTCTTCGAGACGCTCCAACGACTCCAATACTGCTGCGCTCAGTAGTTGTGTATGATCATTGCATGCCGTAACCGTTCGTCGGCGCCCGCCAGGAACCCATCGCCTCATCATGACCGAAACCGTCCTCGTCACAGGTGGCGCCGGCTATGTCGGCAGCCATTGCGTCCGCGCACTCGTCGATGCCGGCCACCGCGTCGTCGTCTTCGACAATCTGCGCCATGGTCACCGCGCCGCCGTCGCGACAGAGGCGGAACTGGTCGTCGGCGACCTCGCCGACCGGGCGTCCCTGGCGCAGCTCTTCGCGAGGCGCCGCTTCGACGCGATCCTTCATTTCGCCGGCAACATTCAGGTCGGGGAGTCGATGCGCCGCCCCTTCCTGTACCTGGGCGACAACGTGCAATGCGCGGTCAACCTTCTCGAGGCGGCGGCGGCGCATGCCGTGCGGCGGTTCATCCTCTCCTCGACCTGCGCGATCTTCGGCGCGCCCGATCGTGTGCCGATCGACGAAGACGTTTCGGTCGCGCCGGGCAGCCCCTACGGCGAATCGAAATACCTGATCGAACGCATCCTGCTCTGGGCAGAGCGCGTCCATGGCATTCGCCATGCTTGCCTGCGCTATTTCAACGCCGCAGGCGCCCATCCCGAGTTGCCGCTGTTCGAGGACCACGATCCCGAAACGCATCTGATCCCCCTGGCGCTGGACTGCGCGCTGGGCCGGCGTCCGGCGATGCAGGTCTTCGGTGACGACTACCCGACGCCGGACGGGACCTGCATCCGCGACTACGTCCATGTCTGCGATCTGGCCGACGCCCATCTGCTGGCGCTGGACATGCTGCGCAGCCGCAGCCGCAGCTTCAATGTCGGCATCGGCCGCGGCTATTCGGTGCGCGAGGTGATCGAGGCCGTGACGCGGGTGACCGGCCGGCAGCTGCCGGTCGAGATCGGCCCACGCCGCCCGGGCGACCTCGCTCGGCTGGTCGCAGATCCCTCCCGGATCGCCGGCGAGCTGGGCTGGCGCCCTCGCTTCACGGATATCGACGAGATCGTCGCGACGGCCTGGCGCTGGCGGCAGCGCCATCCCGGCGGCTACGCCGAGTTCGGCGCCCGCGACTGACCCGCTTCGGCCCGCGACCCGGGCCGAAGCCGCCGGAATTCGATGCGGGCAAGCGCGTCGAGCAGCTCGATCTGGCGCACGGACTGCCGGCGCACGCCGTGGCAGAGAACGGCCCGACGCCGCGCCGCGCGGCCAAGCCCGGCGGCCAGCACAGGGTCGTCGAGCAGGCGCGCGACCGCCACCGCGAGGGCAGCCGCATCTGCGAACGGAGCGAGCAGCGCATTCTCGCCGTCGCGCAGGAATTCGCGCATCGGCGGCGTGTCGGCGCCGGCGATGGCGGCGCCGCAGGCCATCGCCTCGATCAGCGAGCGCGACACGCCAGCGCCGTCGCAGAGATGGACCACGGCATCGGCGGCGCGCAGCACCGCCCGCCGGAGCTCGGGACCGCCGCCGGTCGCCACGCGCAGACGTGCCCGGTCGAGCGCCGCAAGACCCGCCAGCGTCGCGGCGCGGCGCCGGCCGTCGACCGGGGCGGCGGTGAACTCGCCGCTCTCCTCGCCGACCAGCCAGACATGCAGTCGCGGGCGACGGGCCTGGAGTTCGGCGCAAGCGGCCAGGACGGTCTCGCAGCCACGATGCTCCTGGAAGACCGAGCCGCAATGGACGAGCAGTTCCGCATCCGCCGGAAGCCCGAGCGCGGCGCGATCGGCGGTCACGCCGCGGGCCGGCGCCCAGACATCCGTGTCGATCCCCGGATCGACCACCGCCAGCTTCGGCTGCAGATCCCGCGGAAAGCCGGACAAGTGGAACCGGCTGCCGACCATGCCCTGCCGGCAGGCCGACAATTCGAGCCTGATCTGGGCGCGCAGCGGATCGTCGGGTCCGTAGCCGTCGAAGGCGCCCAGCACGGGCACGCCGCGAAAAGCCTCGGCGACGTGCAGGCACGGCCCGAAGCCGCCCTGGGCGATGATCGCATCGGGACGGAAGCCGGTTCCGGCCAGTTCGCGGGCGGCCCGGAAAGCCGCCTCGCCGTCGAGAACCGCCGCCTCCAGCGGCCGCAGGCGACCGGGATCTCCCGCGGCGATGCCCCGCACGGGAAGGGCGCGGATCAGGCGCAGCCCCGCCGGCGCGTCGCGCTCGTCGCCGGCGGCGTGGAGCATCACGCAGGTGTCGCCGCGCTCGACCAGCGCCTGGGCCAGGTCGCCGAAGCGCCCCGGAAGAACACGCTGGATCAGGAGGATGTTCACTTCAGCTCCGCATGCACCATTCCCATGGTTTATCATGTGGACCTCGTGGTTGACGGAGCGTTAACGCTCCGTCGCCGCGGACGACGGCCGCGACGCGATCGCTCGCGCGCGGCCGGCATCAAGCTTCGTCCACGACCGGCCCTTGCGGGAGCGTGCCTTGCCCGTCTCGATCCCCGACGACAGCGACCATCAGGACCTGAGGGCTGCGATCCGCGGCCTCTGCGCGCGCTTCGATGGCCCCTACTGGCGCGGCATCGACGCCGACCGCGCCTATCCCGAGGCCTTCGCCCAGGCCCTGACCGAGGCGGGCTGGCTCGCGGCGCTGATCCCCGAGGCCTACGGCGGCGCCGGCCTGGGCTTGACCGAGGCGTCGATCGTCATGGAAGAGATCAACCGGTCGGGCGGAAACTCGGGCGCCGTGCACGGCCAGATGTACAACATGTCGACCCTGCTGCGCGCCGGTTCGGACGAGCAGAAATGCCGCTACCTGCCCGAGATCGCCGCCGGGCGCCTGCGTCTGCAGTCGATGGCCGTGACCGAACCCGGCGCCGGCACCGACACGACCCGCATCCGGACGACGGCCCAGCGCAAGGGCGACCGCTTCGTCGTCAACGGCCAGAAGGTCTGGACCTCGCGCCTCCAGCACTCCGATCTGATGATCCTGCTGGCGCGCACGACGCCGCCCGATCGGGTGAAGAAGCGCTCCGACGGATTGTCGGTGTTCCTGGTCGATCTGCGCGAAGCCATGGGCCGCGGCATGACCGTCCGGCCGATCCGCAACATGGTCAATCACGAGACCAACGAGGTGTTCTTCGACGACCTGGAGATCCCGGAGGAAAACCTGATCGGCGAAATCGACAAGGGCTTCGGCATCATCCTCGCGGGGCTGAACGCCGAG
>JBIKLI010000441.1:0-3253 GCA_044359885.1 Alphaproteobacteria bacterium
ATGCACGCGGAATGGGCCGAGCTGCCGGCGGAGACGGCCGCCGCGATCGCCGCGACCCGCGCGCGCGGCGGGCGCGTCGTCGCGGTCGGCACCACGACGCTGCGCACGCTGGAAGGGGTCGCGGCGCTGCAGGGCAGCCTTGGGCCCTGGGCGGGCGAGATCGACCTTTTCATCCGCCCGGGTTTCCGCTTTCGCGCCGTCGACCTGCTGATCACCAATTTCCATCTGCCGAAATCGACGCTGTTCATGCTGGTCTCGGCCTTCGCCGGGCCGGCGCGGATGCGCGCGGCCTATGCCCATGCGATCGGCGCGGGCTATCGCTTCTTCTCGTACGGCGACGCCAGCCTGATCCATCGCGCGGAGGATCGATGACCGGTTTCGGCTTCGAGCTGATCGCCAGCGACGGCGCGGCGCGGCGTGGCCGCGTGACGACGGCTCATGGCACGATCGAGACCCCGGCCTTCATGCCGGTCGGCACCGCCGCCACCGTCAAGGGCATGACGCCCGAGGGCGTGCGCGGGACGGGGGCCGAGATCCTGCTGTGCAACACCTACCACCTGATGCTGCGGCCGGGTGCGGAGCGCGTCGGGCGGCTGGGGGGGCTGCACCGGTTCATGAACTGGCCGGGGCCGATCCTGACCGATTCCGGCGGCTATCAGGTCATGTCGCTGTCCAGCCTGCGCAAGATGGACGAGCAGGGCGTGCGCTTCCGCTCGCATCTCGACGGCAGCACGCATCTGCTGACGCCCGAGCGCTCGATCGCGATCCAGCACGCCCTGGACGCGACCATCACCATGGCCTTCGACGAGTGCACGCCCTATCCGGCGACGCGCAGGCAGGCCGAGGAGTCGATGCGGCTGTCGATGCGCTGGGCGCGGCGCTCGCGCGAGGCCTTCGTGCCGCGCGACGGCTATGCGATCTTCGGCATCGTCCAGGGCGGGGTCTTCCCCGATCTGCGCGCGGAGTCCGCGGCGGCGCTGCGCGACATCGGCTTCGATGGCTATGCGGTGGGGGGCCTGGCGGTGGGAGAGCCCGCGGCAGAGCGCAATGCCACGCTCGAGGCGACGGCGCCGCATCTGCCGCGGCTGGCCCCGCGCTATCTGATGGGCGTGGGCAAGCCGGTGGATCTGGTCGAGGGCGTCGCGCGCGGCATCGACATGTTCGACTGCGTGCTGCCGACGCGCTCGGGGCGTACCTCGCAGGCCTGGACCAGCGAGGGCCCGCTCAACCTGCGCAACGCCCGCTTCGCCGAGGATCCCGGCCCGCTCGATCCGCGCTGCGCCTGTCCGGCTTGCCGCGGCTACAGCCGTGCCTACATCCACCACCTCGTGAAGGCGGGCGAGATGCTCGGGCCGATGCTGCTTACGCAGCACAACCTGACCTTCTACCAGGACCTGATGCGCGGCATGCGTTCGGCCATCGGCGAGGGACGGTTCGGCGCCTTCCACGAGGCGTTCATGGACAGCCCGGCCGCGCGCACCGGCGCGGCGCGCGAGGAGGATGGCGATGGCGGCGCGAAAGACGATCTATGACGGCCTGAAGCAGCTCGGCGAGAAGAGCCGGCTGCCGGAGGCGCCCGAGGACGCGGTGCTGGAGCGCGTCGCCAATCCGCATCCCCGGCTGCGCTATCTGGTGCGCTTCGCCGCCCCCGAATTCACCTCGCTCTGCCCGATCACCGGGCAGCCTGATTTCGCGCATCTGGTGATCGACTACGTGCCGCGGCGCTGGCTGGTGGAATCGAAGTCGCTGAAGCTCTATCTCGGCAGCTTCCGCAACCACGGCGCCTTCCACGAGGCCTGCACGGTCGGCATCGCCGCGCGCCTGCGGGAGTTCCTCGCACCGGTCTGGCTGCGCATCGGCGGCTACTGGTATCCGCGCGGCGGCATGCCGATCGACGTCTTCTGGCAGAGCGGCACCCCGCCGCGCGGCGTCTGGATCCCCGAACAGGGCGTCGCCGCCTATCGCGGCCGCGGCTGAGCCGAAACCCGGGCTCTGTCCCGGATCGCATCGCCTTGCCGACCGGCCGGATCGTGGTTACCTCATTTGCCGTATCGGCGATACGGGTCACCCATATGAAAACCAAGATCGACTTGCCGGATGATCTGCTCGCGCGTGGCAAGGACCTGGCGCGTCGGGAGAATTCGACCCTCAAGGCACTCATCGAGGAGGGGTTGCAGCGAGCCCTGCAAGCCCGCACGCAGACGTCTCGCCAGGCCTTCGTGGTACGGCCTTTCCCGGGCGACGGGCTGTCGGCGGAGTTCGCGACCGCCGGCTGGGACCGGATCCGCGACGAGATCTACCGTGATCGCGGTTGACACGAATATCCTTGTCCATGCGCACAGGAGCGATTCGTCCTTCCATGCCCGCGCGCGTTCAGCCCTCGAGATGCTCGCCGCGGGCGTTCGCCAATGGGCCATACCCTGTCCCTGCGCGCATGAATTCTTCGCCACCGTCACCCATCCGCGGATCTTCCGCACCGCGACGCCGGCCAGCCTGGCCTTCGATCAGCTGCGTGCGCTTCAGGCGCTCGACAGCCTCGCCTTCATCGGCGAAGCCGGCGACTATCTCGCCCGCGTCGAGGCGCTGGCCTTGGCCGGGCGGATCGCGGGCGGGGCCATCCATGACGCGCGGATCGCGGCGATCTGCCTGTCTCATGGCGTGTCGGAGCTCTGGTCCGCCGACCGAGACTTCTCGCGCTTCCCCACGCTCGTCATCCGCAACCCCCTGATCGAGGACACGCCGCGGGCCTGAAAGGCGTGCTGTCCTGCTCGCGCAGCAGCGTGCGCAGGCTGAACGGCTTCCAGTCCAGCGCGATGCCATGCGCGGCGGCGCGATGCGCGGTCAGGAAGCTGTAGGTGCTGCCGACGAAGATGCAGCAGTCCATCCGCCTGTCCGGCACGCGGGCCGTCATCTCCGCCAGGCTGGTCGTCATCGTCATGCGCATCCTCGCCGCTGGTTCGGAGTGTCCCGGCGGACACCACCGGAATTTCCAGCATGACGCAAGGACGGCCCTGTCGACGACGGTGGGCCGCGGCGGGGCATCGCCCGCCCGACGGCGCGTCGGCCGGCCGGTTCAGATGCAAGCGACCGGATAGCTGCGGATCGTGGCATCCGCCGTCATCAGCGTCATGTTTCCCGCAATGGCATGCGCGACCAGCATCCGGTCCAGCGGATCGCGGTGAACGGACGGAAGGCGCGCGGCGACGCGCCAGCAGGCGACGGGGAAATCCTCGATCGTCAGGTCGAAGCGCGC
>JBIKLI010000121.1:0-11652 GCA_044359885.1 Alphaproteobacteria bacterium
GCGGGACCCATCTTTCGGCCGCCGCCGGCGAGGTCGCGAAGGACGTCGCGCTGCGGTTCCTGGTCCGGTTCGGCCTGCTGCCCGGCGCGTTCCTCGCCGCCGACAAGGTCGTCGCGCCGCCGCCGCAGCGGCGCTATCTGGTCGAGCGCGTCTTCCGGCCCGCGAGCGACGAGGCGCGCTTCGCCCGCGCCTTCGCCCCCTTCGAAGAATTGTCCGCAGGCGAGCCCATCGTGATAGATGGGGACGAGGTGTTCGTCGCGCCCTTCGACCGCTGCACCGTCCTGATGCCGTCGCCGATCGTCACGCGCGGCAGGGACATGGTGACGCTGGCGGTTCCGATGGCGTGAACGGCACGATCCGATCTCACGGAAGAAGAGGGCAGGCTGATGGCGAAGATCGCGTTCCTGGGTCTGGGTGTCATGGGGTTCCCGATGGCCGGTCATCTGGCCAAGGCTGGACATGACGTCACTGTCTACAACCGCACGGGGGCCAAGGCCGAGGCCTGGACGAAGGTCCACAAGGGCAGGGCTGCCGCAACCCCGGCCGAGGCCGCCCGCGGCCAGGATCTGGTCCTTGCCTGCGTCGGCAACGACAACGACCTGCGCTCCGTGACCTATGGCGACAGCGGTGCCTTCGCGACGATGCGCAAGGGCGCGATCTTCGTCGACCATACGACCGCGTCGGCAGAAATCGCCCGGGAATTCGACGCCGAGGCGCGCCAGCGCGGCTTCGGCTTCCTCGACGCACCGGTGTCCGGCGGACAGAGCGGGGCCGAGAACGGTCAGCTCGGCATCATGGTCGGTGGGGATCCCGAGACCTATGCCGCGGCGGAGCCGGTGCTGAAGGTCTATGCCAAGGCGATCACGCTGATCGGCCCGGCCGGCGCGGGACAGCTGACCAAGATGGTCAACCAGATCTGCATCGCCGGCCTGGTCCAGGGCCTTTCGGAAGGCATGAATTTCGCGGTCCGGGCCGGGCTGGACGCCGAAAAGGTGCTGTCGGTGATCACCGCCGGCGCTGCCGGATCCTGGCAGATGAACAATCGCGCCAAGACCATGGTCGCCGGCAAGTTCGATTTCGGCTTCGCCGTCGACTGGATGCGAAAGGACCTGGGGATCTGCCTCGCGGAGGGCAATCGCAACAAGGCGAGACTGCCGGTGACGGCCCTGGTGGACCAGTTCTACGCCCAGGTCCAGGCCCGTGGCGGCGGGCGCTGGGACACGTCGAGCCTGATCCATCTGCTGGCCAAGGACTGACTACGCCCGTTCAACGCCAGGAGGCGAGCCGCCCATGCCCGTGATCAACCGGATCGCCGCCTTCCACGAGGACATGATCGCCTGGCGTCAGGAGATCCATCGCAATCCGGAAACCGCCTTCGAGGAACATCGCACCGCCGAGTTCGTCGCCGGCCATCTGGCGGGCTTCGGCCTCGAGGTCCATCGCGGTCTCGCGGGAACCGGGGTGGTGGCGACGCTGCGGGCGGGAAGGGGCGAGCGGGCGATCGCGCTGCGGGCCGATCTGGACGCCCTCCACATCCAGGAAAAGAACGCGCTGCCCTACGCGTCCTGCGTGCCGGGCAAGATGCATGCCTGCGGCCATGACGGGCACACGGCGATGCTGCTTGGTGCCGCCAGATATCTCTCTGAAACCAAGCGTTTCGATGGCGTCGTTCACTTCGTTTTTCAACCGGCCGAGGAAAACGAGGGCGGCGGCCGGGTGATGGTGGAGCAGGGGCTGTTCGAGAAATTCCCCTGCGACGCCGTCTATGGCATGCACAATCTGCCGGGCATGCCGATGGGCGAATTCGCGATCCGGTCGGGCCCGATGATGGCGTCCTACGACGTGTTCGAGATCACGGTCGAGGGACGCGGCAGCCACGGCGCGATGCCGCATCAATCGATCGATCCCGTGGTCGTGGCGGCACAGATCGTCCTCGGGCTGCAGACGATCGTCAGCCGCAACGTCCGGCCGATCGACGCGGCGGTCGTCTCGGTGACCCAGATCCATGGCGGGGATACCTGGAACGTCATTCCCGAGACGGTGATCCTGCGCGGCACCACTCGCTGCTTCCGGAGCGACCTGCGCGACCTGATGGAGCGGCGCATCGGCGAGATCGCCAGCTTCATGGCCACCGCCATGGGTGCCACGGCGACGCTGCGCTACGAACGGCGATATCCGCCGCTGGTCAACGAGGACGCGGCCGTGCGCCGCGCGCTGGCCGCGGCTAAGGACGTCGCGGGCGATCCGCATCGCGTCGCGGGCGAGATGGAACCGGTGATGGGATCGGAAGACTTCGCCTTCATGCTCGAACGCAAGCCCGGCGCGTATATCATGATCGGCAATGGCGGCGGCGAGGGCGGCCGGAACCTCCACAATCCGCGCTACGACTTCAACGACGCGATCCTGCCGATCGGCGCCTCCTACTGGGCGCGGCTGGTCGAAACCACGCTTGGCCGCCCAGAGGCCTGAGCGTGCAGTTTTCTTCAGCGCCGCTCGCGAGCTTTCACCCGGCTCCAGGCGGCGTCCATCTCCTCAAGTGAAGCCTGGCCCGGCGGCTTGTCCGTGGCCGCAAGGTCGCTCTCCATCTCCCTGAATCGTCGCTCGAATTTGGCATTCGCCGCACGCAGGGCCGTCTCGGCGTCCACGCCCGCGAGCCGCGCCACGTTGACCGCGGCGAAGATCAGGTCGCCGATTTCCTCCGCGACATGCGGCATGCCCGGTTCCTCGAGCGCCGCCGCGACCTCCGCCTGCTCCTCGGCGACCTTGGCATGCGCCAGCCGCGCATCCGCCCAGTCGAAGCCGATCCGGCTGGCGCGCTTCTGCAGCTTCTGGGCACGGGCGAGCGCCGGCAGATTGATCGGGACGTCGTCCAGCGCGCTGGTCGGCGGCGCGCCGGGCTGCGCGCGCTTGCGTGCGCGCTCGGCGGCCTTGTGTTCTTCCCAGAGCCGGATCTGCGCCTCCGCGTCCCGGCGCTCGGCGCCGCCGAAGACATGCGGGTGCCGGGCGATCATCTTGTCCGTGATCTGACGAACGACGTCGGCGAAGCCGAAGGCGCCGCGTTCCTGCGCCATGCGGGCATGGAACACGACCTGGAAGAGCAGATCGCCCAGTTCTTCGCTCAGGCCGGGCATGTCGCCGCGCGCGATGGCGTCGGCGACTTCGTAGGCTTCCTCGATCGTATAGGGCGCGATCGTCCCGAAATCCTGCTCGACGTCCCACGGGCAGCCTTCGGTCGGGTGCCGGAGCTTCGCCATGAGGGCGAGCAGGCGGTCGATGGCAGCGGCATCATCGGTCATCGGAAGATCGCAGAATATATATTATCGAAAATATGAATTGTCGTGATCGGCGACCGGGTTGGAAATCCGGGCTCAGTCATCGATTTCGAGCACCAAGCCGTCATGGCCGGGTTCGACGCCGTCAGGAAGGCGGCGCCTGAGATCGGCATAGTCCAGACGGTGCCCCATATGGGTCAACACCGCCCGACGCGGCCGGACGCGCGCGATCCAGTCGAGCGTCTGCGGCAGATGGCTATGCCCGACGCTGGGTTCGTCCTGCAGGCAGTCGACGATCCAGGTGTCGATCCCCGCGAGGGCCGCAAACCCCTCCTCCGGCATCTCCCGGACATCGGTCGAATAGGCGAAGGGGCCGAACCGCAGGCCCAGGGTCGGGGCCCGCGACCCACCATGGATCTGGTGGAAGGCGAACACCCGGATGCCGGCGATCTCGACCTCCGTCCCGACGGGGATTTCCCGTGCCACGAGGGACGGCGCATACCAGATGCCCGCATTGGTGCGCGGCGGGGCGAAGGCATAGCCGAAACGGGACGTCGCCTCGCGCAGGGTAGCGGCGTCGGACCAGATCTCGAGCGGGGCGTTGCGGTGGTAGTTCACCGACCGGAGATCGTCGAGCCCGTGCATGTGATCGGCATGGGCATGGGTGAGGATGACCGCGTCGACGGTGGTCAGGCGATGCGCCAGGAACTGCTGGCGCAGATCGGGCGACGCATCGACCAGGATGCGACGACCGCCGCTCTCGACCACGATCGACACCCTCAGCCGGCGGTTGCGCGGATCGTCCGAATTGCAGACGGCGCAGGCACAGCCGATCAGCGGCACGCCGCCCGACCCGCCGCTGCCGAGCATCGTCACCTTCATGCGGCGACCGGCAGGCGGGCGCGCGCGAACAGGTCGAGGAAATTGCGCGTCGTGGCCTCGGCCAGCGCCGCCTCGGACACGCCTTTCAGCCGGGCGACATGGGCCGCGGTATGGACCACGAAGGCCGGCTCGCAGGTCTTGCCCCGCATCGGGATGGGCGCAAGGAACGGCGCGTCGGTCTCGACCAGCAGCCTGTCGAGCGGGATCTGGCGCACGGTCTCGCGCAGGGCCTCGGCGTTCTTGAACGTGACGATGCCGGAAATCGAGATGTAGAGGCCAAGCTTCAACGCATGACGCGCCAGTTCGAGCGAGGACGTGAAGCAGTGCAGGACCCCGGTCAGCGGCCCCTGCCCGGCCGCCTCGTCGAGCAGCGCCGCCGTATCCGCATCGGCGTCCCTCGTATGCACGATCACCGGCAGACCGGTGGCGCGCGCCGCCGCCAGATGGGTGCGGAAATTCGCCTGCTGGGCGTCACGCGGGCTCTTGTCGTAGAAGTAATCGAGCCCGGTCTCGCCGATCCCGACCACCTTCGGATGCGCGGCGAGGTCCACGAGACGGGCGACGTCGGTCGCCTCGGACCCGGCCTCGTGCGGATGGATCCCGACCGAGCAGACGATGTCGGGATGCGCCTCGGCGATGCCGCGCACGACATCGAACTCGCGAAGCTTGGTGCCGATGGTCAGCAGGCCACGCAGGCCGGCGCCCCGCGCCCGCGCCAGGATCGACGACAGGTCGCCCGACCGCGCCAGGTAGTCGAGATGGCAGTGGCTGTCGACGAGGCCGCTCATCTCAGGACGCCGCCGGCTCCTGGTAGCGGGGGAACACGCCCGCGGGAGGCGGCAGCGGCGTTCCCGGCGCCAGCGCCACGCCGAACGACGCGAAGTCGCGCTGCGCGGCCGGCACCGCAAGTTGGTCCAGAAGCCGGCCCATGCTGCCGGGCATGAAGGGCTGCAGCAGCATCGCCACCCGGCGGATCGTCTCCATCAGGACGTAGAGGACGGTGCGCATGCGCGCGGGATCTGTCTTGCGCAAGGTCCAGGGCGCCTGCGCGTCGACATAGCGGTTGGCTTCCGCGACCACGCCGAACACCGTTTCCAGCGCCCGGCTGAAGGCCTGGGCGACCGCCAGATCGGTGCGCAGCTGGGCCAGCAGCGCCGAGGCGGCGTCGAGCAGCCGGCGATCCTCCGCGGTCAGGTCTCCCGGCTGCGGCACCGCGCCGCCCGCGTTCTTCTGGACGAAGCTGAGCACACGCTGGCCCAGATTGCCGAGATCGTTGGCAAGGTCGGTGTTGATCCGGCGCACGATCGCCGCCTGGCTGAAATCGCCGTCCTGGCCGAACGGCACCTCGCGCAGCAGGAAATAGCGCACGGGATCGAGCCCGTAGCGGGCGATCATGTCGGCCGGCTTCACCACATTGCCCAGCGACTTGGACATCTTCTGGCCCTCGACCGTCCACCAGCCATGGGCGAACACCCGGCGTGGGGGCTCCAGACCGGCCGCCTTGAGGAAGGCCGGCCAGTAGACGGCGTGGAACCGCACGATGTCCTTGCCGACCATGTGCAGGTCCGCGGGCCAGAAGCGGGCGAACAGCCCGTCCGGCTCCCCGGCGTTTCCGGGCCAGCCCAGGGCGCTGACATAGTTCGCGAGCGCGTCGAGCCAGACATACATGATATGGGCGGGATCGCCCGGAACGGGGATCCCCCATCGGAACGTCGTGCGCGAGATCGACAGGTCGGTCAGCCCGTGCTTCACGAAGCTGATGACCTCGTTGCGCCGCGACACGGGCCCGACGAACTCGGCATTCCCGCGCGAATAGAGATCGAGAAGCCAGTCCTGCCAGGCCGACAGCCGGAAGAAATAGCTCGGCTCCTCGACCCATTCGACCTCGGCGCCCGACGGCGCGCGCTTGCGGCCGTCGGGGCCGGCCACGAGCTCGTCCTCGCCGTAGAAGGCCTCGTCGCGCACGGCATACCAGCCGGCATATTTGCCGAGATAGATGTTGCTCTCGCCGTTCGGCGCCTTGCTCGCGGCCATGCGCCGCCACAGCTCGGCGCAGCATACCTTGTGGCGCGCCTCGGTGGTCCGGATGAAGTCGTCGTTGGAGATCTCGAGCTGGGCGGCGAGGTCGCGGAAGTTGCGCGACACCCGGTCGGTGAAGTCCTGCGGCGACACGCCTGCGTCGCGCGCCGCCTTCTCGACCTTCTGGCCGTGCTCGTCGGTGCCCGTGAGGAAATGGACCTCGCGCCCGTCGAGCCGCATGAACCGCGCCAGCACGTCGCAGGCCAGCGTCGTGTAGGCGTGGCCGATATGCGGCGCGTCGTTGACGTAATAGATCGGCGTGGTGACGTAGAAACGCGTCATTGGCTCGCTGCCGTCCTTCGGGCCTGGGGCAGAGCTTACCTATATGCTCGATGGGGGCGAGGCAAGGCGCCGCCGCCGTCAGCTCCGTCCGGCCGCCTCGCGCAGCAGCGACAGCGCGGCGAGCGCCGTCTGGCGGCGATCGAGATTGATGCCCTCGGCGGCCGCGGTCAGGTCGCGCAGCCGCTCCCACGCGGCCGTCCAGCGCAGCGCGCTGCCCTCGCCGGCCAGCTGCGCGATGGCGTCGCGCTCGCCGGCCCAGGCCGGCGGATCGTCGACCCCGGCCGCATGACGCGCGCAGCGTGTCGCCAGCCGGTCGACGAGGTCGCCGAACACGCGAAAAGCCCCCTGCCCGTCGCTGCCGAAGGCGCCCAGCCGCTCGGCCAGCGCATGGACCGCCGCCCCGGCGCCCTCCCCCTGCGCCGCCACGCAGCCAAGGATCGCCTCGTAGAGTTCGAGCGCCTCCGCGGCCACCAGCTCCAGCGCGCGACCGATCGAGCCGCCTGCGATCCGCGCGACGGCCTCGCGGCGGTCGGCCGGCAGGTCGGGATGCTGGCGGGCGAGAAGCGAGGCGACGATCTCCGGGGGCAGCGCCGGCATGTCCATGCGCCGGCAGCGCGACCGGATCGTGGGCAGCAGCCGCCCCGGCGCGTGCGCGACCAGCATCAGCAGGCTGCGCGAATGCGGCTCCTCGAGGATCTTGAGCAGCGCGTTCTCCGCATTGCGGTTCATCGCCTCGGCGCCGTCGACGATCAGCACCCGCCAGCCGCCTTCCGCCGGGGTCATCGCGAGGAAGCCGATCGCGCCGCGGACATGCTCGACCACGATCTCGGCCGTTTCCTTGCCGGTGTCCGGATGCAGCATCCCCGGCTCCAGCACCTGCAGGTCGGCATGCCCGCCCGATGCGACGCGGCGAAACGCCGGATGGTCGCTGCCGATCGCGAGCGTCTGGGGCGGAGGCGGCGCGCCGAAAAGGCCGGCGCCGGACGGCGCGGCCGGCTGTGCCAGGACGAAGCGCGCGAACCGGAAGGCGAGCGTCGCCTTGCCGATGCCGCGCGGTCCGCAGATCAGCCAGGCATGCGGCATGCGGCCGGAATTCCAGGCGCCGAGCAGCGTCGCCTCGGCGCGCGCGTGGCCCTGCAAGCCGGGATTGGCCCGCGGTGCGGGCAGCGCCGTCGTCACCGGCCCGCCAGCGCCCGCGGCAGCAGCCGCGCGACGGCGGCGCGGATGCGGGCCTGGACGGCCTGCGGATCGCCGCGCGCGTCGATCAGCGCGCAGCGCCCCGGTTCGGCGCGCGCGATCGCGCGGAACCCCGCCCGCACCCGGCGATGAAAGGCCTCGCCCATCGCCTCGAAGCGGGTTTCGTGGCCGCGGCGTGCCGCGGCCCGCGCGAGCCCGGCCTCCACCGGCAGATCGAGGACCAGCGTCAGATCCGGCGCGAACCGGCCTAGGACCGTGCGATGCAGCGCCGCGATCGCCGGCCGGCCCAGACCGTGGCCATAGCCCTGATAGGCCATGGTCGAATCGGCGAAGCGATCGCTGAGCACCCAGGTGCCCGCCGTCAGCGCCGGACGGATCACCCGCGCCACATGGTCGTCGCGCGCGGCGTAGTTCAGCAACGCTTCCGTCATCGGCGTCCAGGCGGCAGCGGCTCCCTCGACGAGCAAGGACCGGATGCGCTCCGCGCCCGGCGTCCCCCCGGGCTCGCGGGTCACGCAGACATCCACGCCCTGGGCCTTCAGCCATTCCGCCAGCAGCCGGATCTGCGTCGACTTTCCGGCCCCCTCGCCGCCCTCGAAGGTGACGAAGCGTCCGCGGCGGCGCCTCATCGCCGGTTCAGCACCAGATAGCCGAGCGCCGCCAGGACACGGCCGCCATAGCCGAGACGCTCGACATCCGCATCGGCGACCAGCGCGAAATTCATCGCCGGGCGCTCGGGGATCGTGATCATCAGCGTCCCGATCTGCGTTCCGCGCTGCACCGGCGCCGGCACGGGGGCATCATAGGCGATCCGGGCCCCGACCTGCGGCCGGAAGCGGCGGGGGATCGTGATCACGATGTCGTGCTGGGCCGCCATCTGCACCGTGCCCATCTTGCCGAGCCACACCGGTGCCGCCTCGATCGGGTGTCCCGCCTTGAACAACGTGTAGGTTCCGAATTCGCGGAACGCCCAGTCCAGCAGCCGCTCGCTCTCCTCGCTGCGCGCGCGCGCCGTCTGCCAGCCATTCCCGACCAGCAGGATCCGGCGTCCTTCGCGCACGGCCGACGCCGCAAGGCCGAACCCGGCGCTGTCGGTATGTCCGGTCTTGATGCCGTCGGCCCCGGTCTGCCGGTACAGCAGGGGATTGCGGTTGGCCTGGGTGATCGGCGTTCCGCGGCTGTCGCGACCGAAGGTGAACTCGCGCTCGCTGTAATAGCGGTAATACTGCGGGAAATCGATCACCAGCCGCTCGCTCAGGCGCAGCAGGTCGCGGGCGGTCATGTAATGCTCGGGATCGGGCCAGCCGGAGGAGTTTCGGAACCGGCTCGCCTTGAGGCCGATCTTCTCGGCGATCGCATTCATTCGCTCCGCGAAGGCCTCTTCCGAGCCGGCCAGCCCCTCGGCCAGGACGATGCAGGCATCGTTGCCGGACTGCACGATCATGCCGCGGACCAGATCCTCGACCTTGACCCGCTCGTTCAGCGGCACGAAGGTCTTGGATCCCTGCATGCGCCAGGCGCGCTCGGAAACGGGCAACGTGTCTTCCAGGCGCAGATCGCCGCGCGCCAGCGCGTCGAAGACGACATAGGCGGTCATGATCTTGGACATCGACGACGGCGGCATGCGCTCGTCGGCGTTCTTCTCGAACAGGACCGTCCCGGTCGACATCTCGAAGATGATCGCCTGGCGCGCGGTGGTCTCCGGGATCAGGGAATTCGCCTGGGCCGGCGCCGGACGGGTCGCGGGCGGGGTCTGGGGCTGCGACGGCGCGGCGGGCTGGGGCGGGCGCTGACGCTGCTGGGCGCCGGCGGGCGGCACCATGGCGACCAGAACGGCGGCGAGCCCGATGGCGAGGCAAAGCGCGGCGACACCGGCGCGCGCGATCGCCCGAAGCAGGGACGGCGACATCATATGCGACGGTCTAGGCGAGGATTGCGGCAGCTTCGGGACCATCTCAATCCACCATGATGCGCGCCTCGGGAACGACGCCGGCAATGTCCGCCAGCAGCCGGTCGGCCTCGGCGACCGAGGCGGCCGGACCGACCCGCACCCGGTAGAGCACCTGGTCCCCGGCGCGCAGCGGTGAAATCTGCGCGGTGCCGAAACGTCGCAGTTGCGCGCCCATCTTCGCGGCGTTGTCCTGGCTGGCGAACGCGCCCGCCTGGACCCAGATCCGCGGCGGCCTGACCGTCGTCTGGACAAGGGTCGGGATCGCCCGCGCCTGCGCCTCGGGCGGCAGGGCCGCGACCTGGGCGCTGGCCATCTCCACGGCCGCGCCGCGGCCACCGGGCCTGACCGACGCCGGCGGCAGGGTCGCCGACGGCGGCGGCAGGGCGGGGGCACCGGCAGCGGCCGTGCGCGCGCCCTGGGGCGGCGGCAGGGCCTCGGACGAGACGCTGCCACGGGGAACCGCGGCGACGGTCTCCATCGTCGCGGGCGTGCGGTTGAGCATCGCCAGCTTCAGCTGCCGGCTGTCCTCGGCCAGGATCTCGACCCGCACCGGCGCCGTGCCGCGCGTCTCGAAGCCCAGCAGCTGGGCGCTGCGCCGCGACACGTCGATGATGCGATTGCCGACGAACGGACCGCGGTCGTTCACCCGCAGCACCAGCTGTCGCCCGTTGTCGAGATTGGTGACCCGCACCAGGCTCGGCATCGGCAGCGTCTGATGCGCCGCCGTCAGCGAATTCATGTCGTAGACTTCGCCGTTGGCGGTGCGGCGCCCGTGGAAATCGACGCCCGTGCGCTCGCCGCCATAGAACGACGCGATCCCGGTCTCGGCGTAGCCGTAGTTCTCCGCCGGGTAGTACCAGACGCCGTTGATCTTGTAGGGATCGCCGACCTTGTACGTGCCGCGCAACGGCTCGCTCGCCTCGGGCGCGGCCGGACTCGGCGCGGCGACGCGCGGCGCCTGGGCGCAGCCCGCTGCGATCAGCGCCGCCACGGCCAGCACGCCGAGCCGGCGGATCGCTGCGGCCGCGGCGTGGCCGCGGCGATGGACGATGCGAGGCGTGGTCACGGCGCCGGCGCTCACGCCGCCGCGAGGCGGTCGGCGAGCAGGCCGACGGCGATGCGGAAGCGCTGCGGCGTGTTCCAGCGGCGCAGGACGCGGAAATTGCCGGTGGTCAGGAAGGCTCGGCCCCCGGCCCCGTCGGGCTGCGAGATCCCGGCGGACGGATCGTCGCCGGACAGCCTCCCGCCATCGGCGCGCCGTACGCCCAGGTCATGCCAGGCCGAGACCGGCCGGCGCACCGTCTCGGGATCGACCAGGGCGCGATCGAACCCCTCGGGCAAGCGGACCTCGTAGCCCCAGCCCTCGCCGCCGCGCCAGCCGAGCTTGACGAGGAAATTCCCCATCGACGCGAAGACGTCGCCCAGATCGGCCCAGATGTCGGCCTTGCCGTCTCCCCCGAAATCGACCGCGTGGGCCAGGTAGTTCGAGGGCATGAACTGGCACTGGCCCATGGCGCCGGCCCAGGAGCCCCGCAGGTCGGCGCCGCGCATGCGGCGCGCCTGCAGGATGCGAAGCGCGCTCAGCAGTTCCTCTCGGAAGAAGGCGCTGCGCCGGCCGTCATGGGCGAGGGTCGCGAGGCAGGCGACGGTCTGGAAATCGCCCATGAACCGGCCATAGTCGGACTCGATCCCCCACAGCGCGACCAGATAGGGCGCCTGGACGTCGAAACGCTGCCGGACCCGCGCCAGCAGCGCCGCGTGCTCGGCGATTCGCCGGCGGCCATTCTCGATCTTCGAGGCCGTCAGGCGGGACGCAAGATATTGCTCCAGGGTCTGGATGCTTTCGGGCTGCCGGCGATCGAGTTCCAGTACGCGGGCCAGCGGCTGCAGCCCGGCCAGCGCATCGTCCAGCACGGCAGCGGAGATCCCCTTCCCGGCCGCCTCGGCGCGCAATCCCCGAAGCCAGGCGCCGAACTCCGTCGTCGCCCC
>JBIKLI010000442.1:0-3248 GCA_044359885.1 Alphaproteobacteria bacterium
CGCGCAACATCCGCGCCTGGCTGGCGCTGTGGCGAGGCCGGGGCCCCGACGCGATCGTGGTCAACGCCTCGGGCTGCGGCACGACGGTCAAGGATTACGGCTTCATGTTCCGCGAGGACCGCGACCTCGCCGCGGCGGCCGCGCGCGTGTCGTCGCTCGCGCGCGACGTCAGCGAGCTGGTCGCCGAGCTGGGCCTGGGCGCGGCGGCGGCGCCGGAAAAGCTGACGCTGGCCTATCACAGCGCCTGTTCGCTGCAGCACGGCCAGAAGATCACGGCGCTGCCCAAGACGCTGCTGGCCAAGGCCGGCTTCGTCGTGCGCGACGTGCCGGAAGGCCATCTGTGCTGCGGCTCGGCCGGCACCTACAACCTGCTGCAGCCGGAGATCGCGGGCCAGCTCAAGGCGCGCAAGCTCGCCAACATCGCGCGCGTCGCCCCCGACGCCATCGCCGCCGGCAATATCGGCTGCATGACCCAGCTCGCGAGCGGCACCGGCACCCCGGTCCTCCACACCGTCGAACTCCTCGACTGGGCCACCGGCGGCCCGCGGCCGGAGGGGTTGGGGGCGGGCGGCAGTTAGCGGGCGCAAGCGGATTGAGGTAATTTGCGCCGCAGAGAGATGGCGATACGCGCGCCGCCTGCCGCGGAAGGAGGATCATCGGCCATGCTGAGCGATGAACAACTGCGGTCGGCGGCTGCGCGGCTCGCTGCGGCCGCGACGCGCCCTGTGACGGTGATCGTCTTCGGTTCCTATGCCCGCGGCGAGGCATCCGCCGCGTCAGACCTCGATCTTGCCGTCGTCGAGCCGGACCTGCCGGACAAGGCGGCCGAATATCTCCGCCTGAAGGCTGCCCTGGGACGGCTTGGTGTCGGCGTCGATCTGCTGCTCTTCGCGCGTCACGACTTCGATCGTCGTAGCCAGGTCCCGGGCACGCTTCCCTATCGGGTTCGACAGGAGGGTAGGGTGCTGCATGACGCCGCAGCGTGAGGAGGCGGCGCGTCTGCTGCGTCTTGCTCGCCGCGATGCCGTGGCGATGACGGCTCTGCTCGATGCGCCGGAAGTGCCCTTGGCCATCGCGCTCTTTCATGCCCAACAGTCGGTGGAAAAGGTGTTGAAGGCGATCATGTGCCTTCATGCACTCGACTATCGCCGAACACACGACCTCGAGGAACTGGCGGCGCGCCTGGCCGATGTCGGTCAAACGTGCAACGTGCCGGTCATCGACATGCGGCGACTGACACCTTATGCCGTCGAGTATCGTTACGATGACGAGGCGCCACATCTGCTGCAGCCTGAAGCATGCACGGGCGATCGTGGCCACGATGCTCGACTGGGGCGACGACCAGATGCGGTCTGCAATTGCATGACGTCACTCATGCTGGCCGCAGAGAAAATCTCTCCAGCGCAGCAACCCCGGGACGTGTGCGAAGCAGTCGCCCGGCCACCGGGGGGTTCTGCGCTGGAGAGGGTGCTCGCGGCGACTGGTTCCTCCACTGGGGCGGCGGTCTGATCTGGATCGCGGTGCCGCCGGGCACCGAGGCCGAGGTCACGCGCATTCGCGGCGCCATCGCCGCCGGCAATATCGGCTGCATGACCCAGCTCGCGAGCGGCACCGGCACCCCGGTCCTCCACACCGTCGAACTCCTCGACTGGGCCACCGGCGGCCCGCGGCCGGAGGGGTTGCGGGCGGTCGGGTAGGGACGTTCGGGCGCAGTCAGGTTCACGGTCCGCGGGGACGAGGGCGCAAGCGAGGGGTGCCGTCGCCGTCACGCCGGTCTCGGCCAACGTCTTGCCCGACGCCTCGCTCAGCGGTCGGTTGAAGGTAGAAGTGGACCCGGTTTTTGAGACCAGTCGGTAAGATTGTCGCCCGCTCCTGACCGGAGCGGAGGATCGACGACGAGCAAGGGTGAACGACGGCCGCGGGATGAGGCGTTCAAGGCGAAGGAGGACTACGCCGACAAGGCGCATCTGCTCGAGCTGCAGCGCGCGGTGGTGGATCCGCGGTTCAGGGACGTCGACTGGCGGACGATCCAGAACTATGTGGGCGAGACGGTGCATGTCACGCGCGAGCGGATCCACTATGTCTGCCCCGCGCCGGGCGACGTGCCCGCGATGATGGACGGGCTGATGGCCGCCCATCGGCGCATGGAGCGCGGGGACGTGCATCCGGTCGTGCACGCGGCAGCCGTCGGGTACGGCTTTGTCTTCATCCATCCCTTCGGCGACGGGAACGGGCGCATCCACCGGTTCCTCATCCACAACATTCTCGCCAGAAGAGGGTTCTCGCCGCCGCAGGTCATGTTCCCGGTGTCGGCGGCGATGCTCAAGGACGCGGCGGCGTACGACGCGTCGCTGGAGGCCCATTCCAAGGGCATCATGCGGCTCGTCGACTACACCCTCGACGAGCACGGCGCGATGACGGTGCAGGGCGACTGGTCGGATTGGTATCGTTACCCCGACCTGACGCCGCAGGCAGAGGCGTTGTTTCGTTTCGTGCGGCTGACCATCGAGCGGGAGTTGCCCGAGGAACTGGCCTTCCTCCGGCGGTATGACCGCACGAAGCGACTGATGCTGGAGGTGGTCGACCTGCCTGGCCCGCTGCTGGACCTGTTCATCCGCGCGTGCCTGCAGAACGGCGGAAGGGTCTTGGCGCGCAAGCGGGCGTCGCACTTCGCGTCGCTCACCGACCCGGAGATCCTGGGGCTGGAGGAGGCGGTGCGGCGGGGATACGCAGACGACGACGCCAGCGACGCATGAGCCGGTTTCCCGGCGCTCGCTTATGTCCCGCGCTCAGCTCCTACACCACGTGCTGGGACACCACCAATCCGGGTGCAGGACCTGTGCGGGCGCCGGCGATAGCCGGGCTTCACGCCGGCTTCAGAAAAACTCGGGCGCGGAACCTGGCTGCGGCGACCAAGTTGTACGGACATGCAAGCCAGATCGGAGACACGCGATGAAGGCTCAGTCCATCCTCGAGACCATCGGCTCCACGCCGCATATCCGCGTCGCGCGGCTGTTTCCCGATCGCGAGGTGTGGATCAAGTCGGAGCGCGGCAATCCCGGCGGCTCGATCAAGGACCGCATCGCGCTGTCGATGGTCGAGGCGGCGGAACGCGACGGCACGCTGCGTCCGGACGGGGTCATCGTCGAGCCGACCAGCGGGAACACCGGCATCGGTCTGGCGCTGGTGGCGGCGGTGAAGGGCTACCGGCTGATCCTGGTCATGCCGGAGTCGATGTCGATCGAGCG
>JBIKLI010000122.1:0-11632 GCA_044359885.1 Alphaproteobacteria bacterium
GCGGGGCGCAGCTTTCGGCTCGACTTCCAGGTCGCGCTGGCCATAAGGAATCTTCCCATGTCCACCGGGCGATCCGCAAGACCGGAGCGCGCCCGATCTTGCCTTGAAAACAGGCAGCGGAGGCCCATGTGGCGAAGCATGTCCGTCTCGTCGACGCCGACTGGATCCTCGAGGGGTTCGACGACGACGACGCGCCGATCCTCCACCGCGACGCGGCCCTGCTGATCGAAGACGGCAGCGTCGCCGCCATCCTGCCGCGCGACGCGGCCCGTCGCGCCGCGCCTGGCGCCGAGGCGCTCGGCGGGCCCGGTCGCGTGGTCATCCCCGGCCTGATCAATGCGCATCACCACGTCGGCACGACGCCGCTGCAGCTCGGCTCGCCCGACCATCCCCTCGAGCTGTGGTTCGCGAGCCGGCTGGGTCTGCGCGACGTCGATCTTCGCCTCGACACGCTCTACGCGGCCTTCGAGATGGTCGCGAGCGGCGTCACCACCGTGCAGCACCTGCACAGCCGCGCGCCGGGGGACGCGCCGCAGGTCGTGACGGCCGGGCGCACGGTGCTCGACGCCTACAGGTCCATCGGCATGCGCGCCTCCTTCTCGATGGCGCTGCGCGACCAGAACCGCCTGGTCTACATGGACGACGATGTCTTCGTGGCCGGATTGCCGGAGGCACTGCGCGCGCCGATGAAGGCGTACCTTGCGCGCTTCACGCTGCCGCTCTGCGAGCAGCGCGCGATCTACGAAGCGCTGCGCGCGACGGTCGCGGGCGAGCGGCGTCTCGCGGTGCAGCTGGCCCCGGCCAATCTCCACTGGCTTTCGGATGCCGCGCTCGGCTTGGCCGCCGAATTGTCGCAACGCGACGGCGCGAAGATGCACATGCATGTCGTGGAGACGCCCTACCAGAAGGTCTATGCGCGGCGGCGCACCGGCGGCACGGCCGTCGAGCATCTCGACCGGTTCGGCCTGCTGTCGCCGCGCCTGACGATCGGCCACGCGACGTGGCTGACCGAATCCGACATCGAGCGCTGCGCCCATGCAGGGGTCCATGTCTGCCACAACTGCAGTTCGAACCTGCGTCTCAAGAGCGGCACGGCGCCGGTCAACCGGTTCCTGGCGCGCGGGATCCCGGTGGCACTCGGGATCGACGAGGCGGGGATCAACGACGATCGCGACATGCTGCAGGAGATGCGCCTTGCGCTGCGGGTCCATCGCGAGCCGGGCATCGGCGCGCCGCATCCCAGCCCTGCCCAGATCCTGCGCATGGCCACCGAGCGCGGCGCGGCGACGACGCCATTCGGAACGCGGATCGGGCGGCTGTCGCCTGGCTGCGAGGCCGATCTCGCGATGTTCGACTGGGACGCCGTCACCTACCCGTACCAGGACGCGGACATCCCGCCTGTCGACGTGCTGGTGCAGCGCGCGCGCGCATCGGCGGTGCGCAGCGTCCTGGTGGCCGGCGAGGAGATCTATCGCGACGGACGCTTCCTGCACGTCGATCGCGACGCGATAATGGCCGAGATCGCCGCGCGGTTCGCCCAGCCGCTCTCTCCTGCGGAACTGGAGCGGCGACGGCTCGCCCGCGACATCTTCCCCCATGTCCAGGCGTTCTACGACGGCTGGCTCGACGAACTGGACGACGACCCGTTCTATCGCGGCTCCGGCCGGTTCTGAGGGACGCGCGCAGCGAAGGCGGCGGCGATCCCGGCGCGCGTCGCGATCCAGATCTCGTCGCGCCGCGCCGCCAGCATGTCCAGGATCCCGGTGAAGGCGGGAAACCGCGCCGGCCGTCCGGCGATGCGCAGATGGAAACCCAGATTCAGGATCCGCGGCTTGCCCGCGCGCGCCTCGGCCAGCAAGGTCGACAGCGCATCGGCGGCGTAGTCGACCATCTCCTGCGCGCGCACGAAGCCGTTGGGATGAAAGAATTTCATGTCGTTGCTGTCGAGGGCATAGGGAACGACCAGCAACCGGCCGCCGGTCGCCGGATCCCAGTAGGGCAGATCGTCGTCGAAGCCGTTCGAGGTGTAGGCGAACCCGCGCTCGGCAAGCAGGCCGCGCGTCCAGACGCTCTCGCTGCCGCGGCAGAAGAAACCCACCGGCCTTGCGCCGGTGGCGCCGGCGATCGTCTCGATGCAGCGGTCGAGATCGGCCGCCTCGCTGTCCCGATCCGCGTAATCGGCATGCGGGCGCCAGCGCCAGCCATGGACCGCCATCTCGTGGCCGGCGCGCGCGACCGCGGCAGCCAGCGCGGGAACCCGCGCCACCGCCTGCCCGCACGCGAAGAACGTGGCCGGCGTCCGGCGCCGCTCCAGCGCCTCGAGCATGCGCCACAGACCGGCGCGCATGCCATAGGCGAAGATCTGTTCCTGGCCGATGTCGCGCGTACCGGGCGCGACGACGCTGATCACCTCGCCGATCCGCTCGCTTTCGGGATCGCCGTCGCCGACCTGGCGTTCCGCGCCTTCCTCGAAATTCACGACGACCGAGACCGCCAGCCGGCTGCCATTCGGCCAGGCGAGGTCTGGCCATGCGCCCGCATATCCCAGGAGATCGCGCTGCATCTGGTTCCTCCCGCGCTTTCACGGCATCCTCGCCGCGTTCTAGCACGACGCCCCCGGAGATCCGCATGCCCCTGCCCGATCCGCTCCAGACCGATCGCGACTTCGTCGGCTACGCCCATGGTGCACCGGATTTCCGCTGGCCCGGCGGCCATCGCCTCGCCGTCTCGGTGGTCGTGAATGTCGAGGAGGGCGCCGAATTGTCGCTCGGCGCGGGCGACGAGGCGAACGAGCACATCTACGAGGCGGTCGAGCGCGTCGAGGGCGTGCGCGACCTGTGCATGGAAAGCCATTACGAATACGGGACCCGCGTCGGCTGGGGGCGGATACGCGCGGCGCTGCGGCGGTTCGGGGTACGCGCGACGCTGAACGCCTGCGGGCGCGCGATCGCCCTGTCGCCCTGGATCGCGCGCGAAGCGGTCGCCGACGGCCACGAGGTTTCCGCGCATGGCTGGCGCTGGGAGCGCCATGTCCACATGGACGAGGCGGCCGAACGCCAGGCGATCGCGCGCGCGGTCGCGGCGATCGCCGCCGCGGCGGGAACGCCGCCGGTGGGATGGCACACGCGTTCCGCCACCTCGCCGAACACCCGGTCGCTTCTGCTGGAGCAGGGCGGGTTCCTCTACGATTCGAACGCCTACAACGACGACATGCCGATCACGCTGCGCCTGGACGGACGCGCGCATGTCGTCCTGCCCTATGCCTTCGACACCAACGACATGCGGTTCGCCAATGGCGGCGGCTTCGTCTTCGGCGACGACTTCGCACGCTACTGCATCGACGCCTTCGACCGGCTCTACGCCGAGGGAGCCTGTCTGCCGCGCATGATGTCGATCGGACTGCACCTGCGGATCATCGGCAAGGCCGGCCGGATCGCCGGACTGGAGAGGCTTCTTGCCCACATCGCCGGGCATCGCGGCGTCTGGTTCGCGCGCCGCGACGAGATCGCGCGCGCCTGGCGCCGGGGCACGGGACTTCCCGACTGGGCGCCGACCCGTGCTAATCTTGGAAAAAAGGAGGCCTGACGATGATCAGACGACGCGCCGCCCTTGCCCTCGCCCTCGTGGCCGGGCTGTTCGCCGCCGCGCCCGCAGCGGCCAAGGACGAACTGACGATCGGGTTCACCCAGTACCCGGCCACGCTGCACCCGATCATCGATTCGATGGCGGCGAAATCCTACGTCCTGGGGATGACGCGCCGGCCGTTCACGGCCTACGACAAGGACTGGGTCCTGCGCTGCATGCTGTGCGTCGAGCTGCCGACGGTCGAGAACGGGCTCGCGAAGCCGGTCGACAGGCCGGACGGGACCAAGGGCGTCGCCATCACCCTGGCGATCCATCCAGGCGCCACCTGGGGCGACGGCGTGCCGGTCTCGACCCAGGACGTCGCCTTCACGATCGAGGTCGGCCGCGACGACAAGAGCGGCGTCGCCGCCCAGGAATTCTACAAGCGCGTCGAGCGGGTCGAGATCCACGACGCCAAGCGCTTCACCCTCCATATGGAGAAGCTGACCTACCAGTACAACGATTTCGGCGACTTCCAGCTGCTGCCCGCGCATCTCGAGCGGCCGATCTTCGCCGCCGGGGCGGAGACCTACAAGCAGCGCACGCTGTTCGACGCCGACCCGACGCGGCCGGGACTGCATTTCGGACCCTACCGCATCGAGCAGGTCGTGGCCGGCTCGCATCTGGTGCTGACGCCCAACCCGACCTGGTACGGCGACAGGCCGCATTTCCGGAAGATCACCATCCGCGCGATCGAGAACACGGCCGCGCTCGAGGCCAATCTGCTGTCGGGCTCCATCGACTACATCGCGGGCGAGCTCGGCCTCACGCTGGACCAGGCGCTGGCCTTCGAGAAGCGCCACGGCGCCCGGTTCGACATCGTCTACAAGCCCGGGCTGGTCTACGAACATATCGACCTCAACCTCGACAATCCGCTGCTGAAGGACAGACGGGTCCGCCAGGCGCTCCTGCTGGCGCTCGACCGCGAGGCCCTGAACCGGCAGCTCTTCGAAGGCAAGCAGCCGGTCGCCGCCAGCTTCGTCAATCCGCTCGATCGCGTCGCCGCGACCGACACGCCGCGCTACGGCTTCGAGCCGGCCCGCGCCCAGGCGCTGCTGGAGGAAGCCGGGTTCCGGCCCGGGCCGGACGGGATCCGCGTGAACGCCGCCGGCCAGCGCCTCGCGCTGGAGCTGGGCACCACGGCCGGCAACCGCACGCGCGAATCGGTCCAGCAGGTGCTGCAGAACCAGTGGCGGCGGGTCGGGGTCGAGGTCCGGATCAAGAACGACCCGGCGCGGGTCTTCTTCGGCGAGATCACCCGCAGGCGCGCCTTCCAGGCGATGGCGATGTATGCCTGGATCTCCAGCCCCGAGAGCGGGCCGCGCAACCAGCTGCACTCGAAGAGCATCCCCACCGAAGCGAACAATTTCGCGGGCCAGAATTATCCGGGCTTCGCCAATGCCGAGATGGACGAACTGATCGACCGGCTGGAAGTCGAACTGGATTTCGACCGTCGCAAGGCGATCTGGGCGCGGATCCAGGCGATCTACGCCACCGAACTGCCGGTCCTGCCGCTCTATTTCCGCGCCGAGTCGTTCATCGTCCCGAAATGGCTCGGCGGGATCGAGCCGACCGGACATCTGCACTACACCTCGCTGCGCGTGGAGCACTGGAAGCCCCGTTGAGCGGACGCGCCGGCGATGCTCGGGTATCTCGTCCGGCGCCTGGTCCAGGCCATCGCGGTGCTGGCGGCGATGTCGCTCGTCGTCTACGTGCTGCTTGGCCTGATGCCCGGCGATCCGGTCGACCTGATGGCATCCGGCGACCCGAAGATGACGCCCGCCGACCTGCAGCGGCTGCGGGCGCTGCATGGCGTCGACCGGCCGATCCTCGAGCGCTATGGCAGCTGGGCGACGGCCGCGCTTCAGGGCGATCTCGGCTGGTCGCGCAGCTTCCGGCGACCGGTGCTCGAGATCATGGTGCCGCGCCTCGCCAACACCATCCTGCTGATGGGCAGCGCCCTGGCCGTGGCGCTGGCGATCGGGTTGCCGCTCGGGATCTGGGCTGCGGCGCGGCGCGATCGCCTGGCCGACCGCGTCATCAACCTCGCCTGTTTCGCCAGCGCGGCGACGCCGACCTTCTGGCTGGCGCTGCTGCTGATGATGCTCTTCGCGGTGCATCTGCGCTGGCTGCCGGCCGGCAGCCTGCCGCCCGCCGGCGCCGGGCTGCTGGAGATCCTGCGCCACATGGCCCTGCCGGTGGCGACGCTGGCGCTGGTCGAGGCCGGGATCTATGCCCGGCACATGCGCGCGGCGATGATCGAGGCGCTGGGCCATGACTATGTGCGCACGGCACGCGCCAAGGGCGCCTCGGAACTGCGCGTCCTTCTGGTCCACGCGCTGCGCAACGCGGCCCTGCCGGTGACGACCGTGGCGGCGCTCGGCTTCGGCGGCCTGTTCTCCGGCGCGCTCGTGACCGAGACCATGTTCGCCTGGCCCGGGATGGGCAAGCTGATCTACGACTCGATCCTGACCTCGGACTTCAACGTGGCGCTGGTGGCGCTGCTGTTCGCGACCCTGGTGACGCTGGCGGCCAATCTGGCGGCCGATCTCGGCTATGCCGCGCTTGATCCGCGGATCTCGCTCGAGGATGCGGGCGGCCGCGGCGGATGAAGCGCGCCAACCCCTTCCTTGCCGTGGTCGCGGCGCTGGGGGCGATGCTCGCCATCGCGTGCCTCGCGGCGCCCTGGATCCTTGCCGCGCTTGGCCTCGATCCGACCGAGACGGACCTGCTCAAGCGTTTCGCCCCGCCCTCGGTCGTCCATCCGCTGGGGACCGACGATCTGGGCCGCGACCTGCTCGCCCGGCTGCTGTCCGGCGGGCGCGTGTCGATCGTGGTCGGGCTGGCCGCGGCGGTGATCGCGGCCACGATCGGCAGCCTTCTGGGCCTGATCGCCGGCTATTTCGGCGGCCGCTTCGACGCGGTTCTGATGCGCCTCACCGACGGCGTGATCGCCCTGCCGCTCCTGGCGGTGCTGATCGTGCTGGCGGCCATCGACCTGCGCAAGCTCGGGATCCCCGACCATCTCGCCGGGTCGCCCGAGGCCGGGCTGATCCGGATCGTGGTGATCACCGCCGCCTTCGGCTGGACAACCGTGGCGCGGCTGGTGCGCGCGGCGACGCTGTCGCTCAAGGCCAGGGATTTCGTGCGCGCGGCGATCGCCCTGGGAGCGCCGCCCTGGCGCGTCATGCTGTTCCACATCCTGCCCAACGCCATGTCCCCGATCCTGGTGGCGACCGCGCTGGCGGTCGGCGAGGTGATCAAGTTCGAGAGCGTGCTGAGCTTTCTTGGCCTTGGCATCCAGCCGCCGACGGCCAGCTGGGGAAACATGCTGACCAACGCCCAGGAGCTGATCTGGACGGCGCCGCATCTGGCGATCTGGCCCGGCGCCCTGATCCTGACGACCGTCGCGCTGTGCAACTTCCTGGCCGACGCCATCGCCGACCGGCTGCGCCCCCAGGGCCGCGTGCGCCCCGCCTGAGCGGGCTGCGGCGGATCAAATGGCGAGGTCCGGGCGTTTGATGTAGTGCTGTCCTTCCGCGTCCAAATCCAGGCGGTCCGGCGATGTCGATCCAGGCGAAAATCCATCCGGTGATCCTGTCCGGCGGCGCCGGCACGCGGCTCTGGCCGCTCTCGCGCGAACTGTTCCCCAAGCAGCTGCTGCCGCTGGCCGGTCCCACCAGCCTGCTGCAGGACACGGCGCTGCGCGTCGGCGGCGCCGGCTTCGCGCCGCCGCTGGTGGTCTCGAACGTCGAGCACCGCTTCGCCATCGCCGAGCAGCTGCGCCAGTGCGGCATCGCCGGCGCCGGCCTGCTGCTGGAGCCGCTGGGCCGCAACACCGCGGCCGCGGTCGCCGCGGCAGCGGCGCATCTGGCGGCGACCGGTGCCGGCGACGGCGACTGCATGCTCGTCCTGCCCTCCGACCATGTCGTGCTGGACCGTGACGCCTTCCTCGGCGCGGTGGCGACGGCGGCGGCCGCCGCCGCCAGGGGCAAGCTCGTCACCTTCGGGATCACGCCAAGCGCGCCCGAGACCGGGTACGGCTATATCCGCCAGGGCCCGGCGCTGGACGGCGTGGACGGCGCCTATGGCGTCGAGCGCTTCGTCGAGAAGCCCGACATCCAGACCGCGCAGCGCTACCTCGCCGAGGGTGGCTGGTCGTGGAACAGCGGCATGTTCCTGTTTCCCTTGGGCGCGCTGCGCGCCGAGCTCGCGGCGCTTGCCCCGGATGTCGCGGCGGCTGCGTCCCGCGCGGTGGCGCTGGCCGTGCGCGACCTCGACTTCGTGCGCCTCGACCGCGACGCCTTCGCCGCGGCGCCGTCGATCTCGGTCGACTACGCGCTGATGGAGAAGACCGCGCGCGCGGCCGTGGTCCCGGCTTCTCTGGGGTGGTCCGACGTCGGCTCCTGGTCGGCCTTGTGGGAGATCGGAGAGCGCGACGCCGACGGCAATGTCGCGCAGGGCGACGTGCTCGCCGAGCGCACCCGCAACTCCTATCTGCGCAGCGAGCATGGGCTGCTGGCGGCGGTCGGGATCGAGGACACGATCGTGGTGGCGCTCAAGGACGCGGTGCTGGTCGCCGCGCGCGGCGAGGCCCAGCACGTCAAGGCGATCGTCGACCGGCTCAAGAAGGCCGGCCGCGGCGAGGCCAGTGCGCATCCGCGCGTCTACCGTCCCTGGGGCAGCTACGAGACCATCGACCTGGGGTCGCGCTTCCAGGTGAAGCGGATCGTCGTCAATCCCGGCCAGCGCATCTCGCTGCAGAAGCACGCGCGGCGCGCCGAACACTGGGTCTGCGTGCAGGGCGTCGCGCGTGTCACCCGCGGCGAGGACATCCTGACGCTGCGCGAGAACATGTCGACCTATATCCCGGTCGGCTGCGTCCACCGGCTCGAAAACCCGGGCCCCGAGCCCGCGCATATCATCGAGGTGCAGTCGGGCGACTATCTGGGCGAGGACGACATCGTCCGCATCGAGGACAGCTACGGCCGCGCCTGAGCGCGCGACCCGGCCGTCAGCCGCGCGGCGCCGCCGCCAGCCGGCCTTCGGCGACCGCGTGGCAGGCGGCGACGCCGCCATTGGCCGTCGCCAGCAGTTCCGGCCGCTCGCGCTTGCAGCGGTCATTGGCGAAGGGGCAGCGTGGATGGAAGGCGCAGCCCTTGGGCGGGTCGAGCGGATTGGGCACCTCGCCCGCGACCGGGGTGCGCGCGCGGCCGGTCATGTCCAGATCCGGGATCGCGTCGAGCAGCATGCGCGTATAGGGATGCTGCGGATTGGCGAACAGCGCGCGCGCGTCGGCCAGCTCGACCAGCCGGCCGAGATACATGACGCCGACGCGGTCGGAGATGTGGAACACGACCGCGAGATTGTGGCTGATGAACAGGTAGGTCAGCCCCAGCTGGCGCTGCAGGTCCTTCATCAGGTTCAGGATCTGGGCCTGGACCGAGACGTCCAGCGCCGAGGTCGGCTCGTCGCAGACCAGGAATTCCGGGTTGGAGGACAGCGCGCGGGCGATCGAGATGCGCTGGCGCTGGCCGCCCGAGAATTCATGCGGGAACTTCTCGCCGTCGGCGGGCGACAGCCCGACCTGGCGCAGCAACTCGTCGACGCGCCGGCGGATCGCCGTCCTGTCGCTCTCCAGCCTGTGCGCGCGGATCGGCTCGGCGATGATGTCGGCGACGCGCCAGCGCGGATTGAGGCTGGCATAGGGATCCTGGAAGATCATCTGGAAGCGCTTGCGCAGCGCGCGCTCCTCGGCGCGCGTCGCGAGCGTTCCCATGTCCTGTCCCTCGAACAGGATGCTGCCGCGCGTCGGCCTGTAGAGACCGACGATCAGCCGCGCGACAGTCGACTTGCCGCAGCCGGACTCGCCGACCAGGCTCAGCGTCTCGCCCTTGCGGATGGCGAAGTCGATCCCGTCCACCGCCTTCAGGAGCAGCCGCGGCTGGCCCTCGATGACACGGTTCAGCAGCGGCTTCGAGACGTCGAAATGGCGCGCCAGATCGCGCACCTCGATATAGGGACGGCCGGACGGGGCGGTCATGGCGCGGTCCCCTTCGCGGCGTCGTAGAGCCAGCAGGCGACCTGGGACGCGGCGACGGGCATGGGCTCGGGCCGCTCCTGCCGGCAGCGGTCGAAGGCGCGCGCGCAGCGCGGATTGAACGCGCAGCCCCTGGGGATGGCGTTGAGCCGCGGCATGGCCCCGTCGATCTGCGCCAGCCGCGCATCGGTACGGCCCACCTTGGGGATCGAGGCCATCAGGCCCTCGGTATAGGGATGCTTCGCCGACTTGATGACGTCGCGCACGGGCCCGATCTCGGCGATGCGCCCGGCATACATGACCGCGACGCGATCGGCGGTCTCGGCGATCACGCCCATGTCGTGGGTGACCAGCATCACCGCCGCGCCCTGCTCGCGGCACAGCGTCTTGATCAGCGAGATGATCTGGGCCTGGATCGAGACGTCGAGCGCGGTGGTCGGTTCGTCGGCGATGATCAGCTTCGGGTTGGCCGCCAGCGCCAGGGCGATCACGACGCGCTGGCGCATGCCGCCCGAGAACTGGTGCGGGTAGTGGTCGATCCGCTTTTCCGCCGCCGGGATGCCGACACGCCTGAGCAGGTCGATCGCGCGGGCCAGGGCCTCGGCCTGGGAAACCGGCAGATGGGTCAGGATCGTCTCGGTGATCTGCCGGCCGATCGTGTAGAGCGGATTGAGCGAGGTCAGCGGATCCTGGAAGATCGCGCCGATCTCGCGGCCGCGGACCTTGCGCATCTCCTCGTACGGCAGGTTGTCGATGCGCCGTCCCGACAGCGCGATCGTGCCGCCGGCGATCCGGCCCGGCGGCTCCAGCAGCCCGATGACGGCGGCGCCGGTCATCGACTTGCCCGCGCCGGACTCGCCGACCACCCCCAGCACCTCGCCGGGCGCGATCGCGAAGGAGATGTCGTCGACGGCGACCAGCGTGCCGCGTCGCGTCGGGAATTCGACGCGCAGGTTCCGGACTTCGAGGACGGGAGTTTCGGCCATCAGCGCAGCTTCGGGTTCAGGGCGTCGCGCAACCAGTCGCCGAGAAGGTTGACCGCGAGGACCAGGATGATCAGGGCAGCCCCGGGGAAGATCGTCATCCACCACTCGCCCGAGAACAGGAAGTCGTTGCCCACGCGGATCAGCGTCCCCAGCGACGGCCGGGTCGGCGGGACGCCCACGCCCAGGAAGGACAAGGTCGCCTCGGCCAGGATCGCGAAGCCCAGGCTGAGCGTCGCGATCACCAGCACCGGCCCCATGACGTTGGGCAGGACATGGCGCAGCATGATCAGGCCGGGGTGCAGGCCGATGACGCGCGCCGCCTGGACATATTCCTTGTTCTTCTCGACCAGCGTCGAGCCGCGCACGGTGCGCGCGAATTGCGGCCAGTTGGCGATGCCGATCGCGAAGATGACGACGTAGAGCGCGATCTCGGAATGCAGGTCCCGCGGCAGCGCCGTGCGCGCCAAGCCGTCGATCAGAAGCGCGATCAGGATCGCCGGGAACGTCAGCTGGACGTCGGCGATGCGCATGATCACCGACTCGACCGCGCCGCCGACATAGCCGCTGACCAGGCCGAGCGTGATCCCGACCGTCATCGCGAAGAGCACCGCCGAGAACCCGACCAGCAGCGAGACCCGCGCGCCGAAGATGATGGTCGACAGCACGTCGCGGCCCTGGTCGTCGGTGCCGAACAGGAAACGGGTGCTGCCGTCGGGGGTCCAGGCGGGCGGCGTGAAGGCGTCGTTGAGGTCGAGCGAGGCGAGGTCGTAGGGATTGTACGGCGCCACCAGCGGCGCGAACGCGGCGGCGAGCACGAACAGGACCGTGATGGCGGCCGACACGACGACGACGGGATTGCCGCGGAAGGAATGGAAGATGTCGCTGTCGAGCAGACGCGCGAAGGCGGAACGGGAGGCCATGGTCAGTGCCCCGAGGCCGCGGTTCGATCGACCCGAAGGCGCGGATCGACGACGTAGTAGAG
>JBIKLI010000008.1:0-34900 GCA_044359885.1 Alphaproteobacteria bacterium
ATCCGTACCGCGCGCTCGCGGACTTCAGGCGAGTAGCTCTTCGATGTCTTCATTGCTCCATCCTCTCAAGGGTTGGAGCCTCCGGCAAACCCGGAGCGGTTCAAGGTGTCTTGCGCATGGATGCGGAGCGCGAGAGGCGTCCGACGGCGCGGCATGCGCCGGTGCTCTGTGCCCGGTGTCGAGCGATCCCCGGGATCGACCCCTCTCTTCTGGGCGTTGATCAGGCGCTGGGTGATTGGGTCGCCGGTCGATGATGGCGGTGGCGACGACCGCGTCGCGGAACACCGCCTCCAATTCCCCGACCGAGCGGTTCGAGGTGATCAGCATCGCGCCGCACCCGTAGCGACGGCCGGCCAGCTGGAAGAGAGATGTGCGGCACGATCGGATCCAGACGGTGTTGTGTGCAAAGATGCTCGTTGATTCAAGACGTTGACACGGACCTTCGTCCGGTGCGACCTATTGGCCAAGCCCTCCATCGGAGACGTCGCCATGATCCCCCGTCTGTCGAAGCGCGCCCTGTTCACCGCTGGCGCCGCCAGCTTGGCCGTCGTGGGCTTGCCCGGTCCACGCAAGGCCGCGGCCCAGCAGACGCCACGCAACGCGCTGGTCATTGCGGCCCAGATCGACGACCTCGTGGCGACGGACCCGCATCATTCCTTCGAAGTGACTGGCAGCGATATGCTCAAGAACGTCTATGACCAGCTCTTCGTCATCGACGAAACGAAGCCAAGCGCCGAGTTGCTGCCCGGTCTTGCGGAAAGCTTCTCGATTTCGGCTGATGGCAAGACCTTCACCTTTCGGATCCGCCAGGGTGTCCGCTTCCATTCGGGCAATGCCCTGACGGCGGACGACGTTGTCTTTTCGCTTCGTCGACCGCTGCAGATCAACCGCACGCCAGCCTTCATGTATCGCTCGGTCGGACTGACCGCCGAAAATGTCGAGCAGACGGTACGGCAGACCGGCGAGTTCGAGGTTCAGGTCACCTTCAACGAAGCGTATGCGCCGACGCTCATCCAGAACCTCTTCACGGCGACCATCGCCTCGGTTGTGGACAGCAAGCTGGTGCTGCAGAACGCGGGAGACGACCGAGGCAACACATGGCTCAATCGCAATTCTGCGGGGTCGGGCGCCTTCCGTCTTACGCGCTACCAGCCCAACGAAAGCTATACGCTCGATCGCAACGATTCCTGGTGGCGTGGCCGAGCGAACATGCAGCGCGTGATCGTGCGGCATGTGCCGGAGGCCGCGACCCAGCGCCTGCTGCTCGAACGCGGCGACGTGGATGTCGCGCGCAACCTCACGCCCACGGACATTGCCGCGCTTCGCGGCCGGCCGGGACTCACCATCCAGGAGTTTCCGCGCGGCACAATCCAGTATTTCAGCGCGAACATGGGCGATCCGCTTCTCTCCAATCCACGCGTGATCGACGCGCTGAAGCATCTGGTCGATTATGACGCGATCGCGACCAACCTTTTGCCGGGCCAGGTCTTTCCGCATCAATCCTTCATTCCGCGGGCCATCCTGGGCGAGGTGAATGATCGCCCCTGGCGCTTCGACCCGGCGCGCGCACGCAACCTGCTGGCCGAAGCGGGGCATCCGAACGGCATCCGTCTGACCATGGATACGGCGAATTCCTTCCCGTCCCTGGACGTCGCGCAAGCTTTGCAGGCGAGCTTCGCCCGAGGCGGCGTTGCTCTCGAGGTGCTTCCGGCGACAGGTGCGCAGGTGCTGGCGAAATTCCGGGCTCGCAACCACCAGCTCTTCATCGGCATCTGGGGATTGGGCTATCCCGATCCGCATTACAACGCCGACAGCTTCGCGCATAACCCGCCCGGCGCGAACAATCCCGGCAAGCTCACCTGGCGCAACAACTGGAACATTCCGGAATTGACCGCCAAAACCGATGCGGCGATGCGCGAGAGGGACGAGAATGCGCGTGGGGCGATCTACCGCCAGATCCAGGCCGAGTTCATGGGGACGTCCCCGTTCGCGGTCTTCGCGCAGCAGCAGGTTCAGGTGGCGGTACGCAGCAACCTGACCGGGTACGCCGCGAGCTCGCCCGGCCTGTCGGCCATCTATTGGCGCGCGACCAAGGGATAAGGTGAAAGCGAACGCTGCACTGCGCCAAAGCTCGGGCTTCCTGTTCCAGGTCGCGCTGACGCTGCTCGGGCTGCTTGCGGTCACTTTCTTCATCGGCCGCGTGGTGCCGATCGACCCTGTGCTCGCCGTCGTCGGCGACCAGGCGCCACGCGACGTCTATGAGGCGGTGAAGCGGGAACTGGGCCTGGACCAGCCCTTGTGGTGGCAATTCTGGGTCTACGTCCAGAAGATGGCCGCGGGCGATTTCGGCCAGTCGCTGGTGACGAATCGCCCGGTGATCGAGGACATCAAGCGCGTCTTTCCGGCGACGCTGGAACTGGCCACCTTCGCGACGATCATCGGAGTGGCGCTTGGGGTGCCAATGGGGATCGCCGGTGCCGTCTGGCAGGATCGCTGGCCCGATCAAGTGGTTCGTGTGGTCGGGCTTGTCGGCTATTCCGTGCCGATCTTCTGGCTCGGTATCGTCGGTCTTCTCGTGTTCTACGGCATTCTGGGTTGGGTGCAGGGCCCGGGTCGGCTAGGGGTGTTTTTCGAGGACATCGTGCCTGTCGTCACCGGCGTCATCCTTGTCGATGCCGTGATCGCGGGCGAGTGGGAAGTGTTCTGGAACGCCTTCGGCCATGTCGTCCTGCCCTCGGCCGTGCTGGGATACTTCTCCGTCGCCTACATCGCGCGCATGACGCGCAGCTTCATGCTGGAACAGCTCAATCAGGAATATGTCATCACCGCCCGGGCGAAGGGCGCGTCCGAGGCACGCATCGTGTGGGTACATGCCTTGCGCAACGTCTCGGTTCCGCTCGTGACGGTGATCGCGCTTTCCTATGCCCGGTTGCTGGAGGGTGCGGTGCTGACCGAGACGGTGTTCGCGTGGCCAGGGCTGGGGCGCTATCTGACGACGGCGTTGCTTGCGGCGGACATGAACGCGGTGCTGGGGGCGACCATCGTCGTCGGCCTTGTCTTCGTGGGCATCAATCTCCTGTCCGATCTTCTCTATCGTCTCCTGGATCCGCGTGCGAAATGAGCGGTGCCACAGCACGATCCTGGCGTGCCAGGCTTCTGTCCGAAACCCCTCGCTCCCGGCGTGACGCGAGGCTTGGGCAGGCATATCGCGCCTGGCTCCGATTCCGGCAGAACCGCCTGGCGCTGCTTGGGCTTGCGATCGTGCTCGCGCTCGTCGTCGTCGCCGCGCTGGCGCCATGGATCGCCCCGCATCATCCGCACGAGCAGAATCTGGGACAGCGGCTTCTGCCGCCGGGCACGGGCGCGCATCTTCTGGGCACGGACGAGTTCGGGCGCGACATCCTGTCCCGGATCATCCACGGTGCACGCGTGACCCTCTATATCGTCGTGCTCGTCGCGCTGATCGCCGCGCCGATCGGACTCGTCGTCGGCACCGCCGCCGGCTATCTCGGCGGCTGGCTGGATACGGCGCTGATGCGGATCACCGACGTGTTTCTTTCCTTTCCAAGCCTCATCCTTGCGCTGGCCTTCGTGGCGGCCCTGGGGCCGGGGATCGAAAACGCGGTCATCGCCATCGCCCTGACGTCCTGGCCACCTTATGCGCGCATCGCGCGCGCGGAGACCATGACGATCCGCAACAGCGATTTCATCGCGGTCGCCCGCATTCAGGG
Source organism: Alphaproteobacteria bacterium (assembly GCA_044359885.1). Classification (GTDB taxonomy): domain Bacteria; phylum Pseudomonadota; class Alphaproteobacteria; order CACIAM-22H2; family CACIAM-22H2; genus CAIOSQ01. Next base: position 3,732 of record JBIKLI010000008.1, read on the forward strand.
CGCCGGAACCGGCCGGATCCTGTTCCGGCATGTCATGCCGCTTTGCGTGTCGTCCCTGACCGTGCGCGTGACGCTCGACATGGCGGGCATCATCCTGACCGCGGCCGGGCTCGGGTTTCTGGGTTTGGGCGCCCAGCCGCCCATGGCGGAATGGGGGGCGATGGTTTCGTCCGGTCGGCGCTACATCCTGGATCAGTGGTGGGTCGCGACGATCCCGGGGCTCGCCATATTCATCGTCAGCCTTGCCTTCAATCTCCTGGGGGATGGACTGCGTGACGTCCTCGATCCGAGGCAGAAGCGATGACGCCGCTGCTCGAGGTCGAGGATCTGCGGGTGAGCTTCTCCACGCCGACCGGGCGGTTCGATGCCGTGCGCGGCGTCTCCTTCGCGCTCGGGCGCGAAAGACTCGGCATCGTCGGGGAATCCGGGTCCGGCAAGTCGCTCACCGGGCGTGCCATCATGCGTCTTCTGCCGCCGGCGGCGCGCATGGAAGCAAGGCGCCTCCGCTTCGATGGAATCGACCTGCTGGGCGCCTCGCCCCGGGTCCTGCGCGGCATTCGTGGGGCGCGGATTTCCCTGGTCCTGCAGGATCCGAAATACTCGCTCAATCCCGTGATGACGGTCGGGCAGCAGATTGCGGAATCCGCCCGCATCCATGGCCGGCTTTCCGACCGCGACGCGCGGCGCAAGGCGCTCGAGATGCTGGAAGCCGTGCGCATCCGCGATCCGGAGCGCGTGATGCGGCTCTACCCGCACGAGGTGTCGGGCGGCATGGGGCAACGCATCATGATCGCGATGATGCTTGTGCCGGAACCCGACCTGCTGATCGCCGACGAACCGACCAGCGCGCTCGACGTGACGGTCCAGATGCAGGTTCTGGCCATCCTGGACGACCTGGTGGCGAAACGCGGGATGGGTCTGATCTTCATCAGCCATGATCTCGATCTGGTCGGCAGTTTCTGCGACCGCGTCCTGGTCATGTATGCCGGCCGCGTCATGGAAGAACGCGCGGCGCGCGATCTCCGCGGCGCCACGCATCCCTACACGCAGGGCCTTCTGCGCAGCCTGCCGCGCATATCGGATGACCGTGCCGAATTGCCAACCCTGTCGCGGGATCCTGCCTGGCTGGGGTCTCCCGAGTGATCGAAGTCCGCGACCTGATGGTGAGTTTCGGGCAAGGCCGGGATGCCGTCCAAGCGGTGCGCGGCATCTCGTTTTCAGTGCCGGAGGGGCAAAGCTTCGGCGTGGTGGGAGAAAGCGGCAGCGGCAAGTCGACCGTTCTGCGTGCCTTGGCGGGGCTCAACCGGAACTGGACCGGCGAGGCCAGGATCAACGGGCTCGACGTCGCGCTGCGCGATGCGCGTCTGCCGCGCCTCGTGCAGATGGTGTTCCAGGATCCCTACGCGTCCCTGCATCCGCGGCACACCGTCGATCGCACCCTGTCCGAACCTCTCGAAATCCATCGGATCGGCGACGTGTCGGCGCGCGTCGAAAAGGCTTTGGCCGATGTCGGGCTGGGCGCGAGTTTCCGCTTTCGGTATCCCAACCAGCTTTCGGGGGGGCAGCGGCAGCGCGTCGCGATCGCGCGCGCGTTGATGCTGGAGCCGAAGGTGCTGCTTCTGGACGAACCGACGAGCGCGCTCGACGTCAGCGTTCAGGCTGAAATTCTGAACCTGCTGCGCGGATTGCGGGTCGCCCAGCGCCTGACCATCGTCCTGGTCAGCCATAATCTGGCGGTGATCGCGCATATGTGTGACCGGCTGGCGGTGATGAACCGGGGCCTGATCGTCGAGGAAATGGATGTCGCGACCCTGCGCCGCGAGGATCCGAAGCAGGCGTATACGCGCCAACTCCTGCTCGCATCGAAAGGCTATGACCGGGAGTCTGCGGCGAGGCTCGTGACCTTTGACTGATGCGCCCGTGCCGGCGTGCCGGAAGCGGCGTCGCGGTGCAGGACAGGGTCGTTCCTGGGCTCGCCGGGTGTTCTTGGCCCTGCACGCGGAGCGGGAGCGGGAACGGGCAGCGCGACGCGGGCCTGCGCCAAGTCCGCGGTTGACAGCATCACCGTTCGCCAGCGCATTCTCAATGTGGTTTCGTGCGAGCCGTCGGACGGCGTCAAGTCCGTCAGTGCCGCGCGGCGGGAGACGGCCATGGATTTTCCTTCGCTTGCCGCTCTGGGTGTTTTCCTCGGCGCGAATTTCGTCGCAGCGCTGTCCGGCGCGCTGTTTCGGCCGGGCGCCTGGTATGCCGGCCTCGCCAAGCCGCCCTGGCGTCCGCCCGATTGGCTGTTCGGTCCCGCGTGGAGCGTGCTCTACACCATGAATGCCCTGGCGGGGTGGCTTGCCTGGGAGGCCGGGGGCCAGACATGGGCCATGGTCGTCTACGGCGCAAGCCTGACGCTCAATTTCGGCTGGTCGGGGATCTTCTTCGGGCTGAGGCGAATGGACTGGGCGTTCTACTGGCTTGTCGCACTGTGGCTATCGATCGCCGCGACGATGCTGGCCTTCGCCCCCCACTCCCCGACGGCGCTGTGGCTGCTGCTGCCGTATCTCGCCTGGGTCACGTTCGCTGGTGTCCTCAATCGCGCGATCTGGCGCCTGAACCGATGACGCCGGGTTCGCGACGACCGTTCAGGTGACTTCCGCGGGAAGGCGGAAACGGACGGTCTCTTCGAGTCCGGGCAGCGTGGCGCGCTCGACAGGCACACGGGCGGCGATCCTCGCCAGAAGGTCCTCGACCAGTCGCTCCGGCGCCGACGCGCCGGCCGTAACGCCAAGCGTATCGACGCCGTCGAGCCAGGACCAGTCGAGATCGCGCGGATCGTCGAGCAGATGGGCGGGCACATACTCGGCAGCCAGTTCGCGCAGACGGGTCGAATTCGAACTGTTGGTCCCCCCGACGACGATCACGGCGTCCACGAGGCGTGCGAGTGCCCGGACCGCCATCTGGCGGTTCTGGGTGGCGTAGCAGATGTCCCTGGTATCGGGGCCGACGATTGCCGGGAAGCGTGCCCGAAGGGCTCCCGCCGTCTCACGCGTCTCGTCGACGCTCAGGGTCGTCTGGCTCACATAGGCAACGCGCGCCGGGTCAGTCACGCGCAAGGTCGCGACATCGGCCGCGCTGCGCACCAGATGCACCGTTCCGGGAATCTGGCCAAGCGTACCGACGACTTCCGGATGACCCTGGTGGCCGATCAGGACGACGTCGCGGCCCTGGGCCGCATAGCGCTGGCCCTCGAGATGGACCTTCTTGACGAGCGGGCAGGTCGCGTCGATCGTGGCGAGGCCCCGCCGCTTGGCCTCGGTCTCGACGCTGCGTGCCACGCCATGTGCGCTGAATATCGCGACCGCGCCGTCCGGGATCTCGCCCAGTTCCTCGACGAAGACCGCGCCCTTGGTCCGCAGTCCGTCGACGACATGACGGTTGTGGACGATTTCGTGGCGGACATAGACGGGGGGCCCATGCTTCGCGATCGCGCGTTCGACGGTTTCGATCGCGCGCTCGACGCCGGCACAGAACCCGCGCGGTTGAGCGAGCAAAACCCGCATGACGCGCCCCCATCCCCCGGTCCCAGCCACTCCTCGGCATGGACCGAAAATATGTCACATGAAATTGACACTTGCGCAAGTCTCCGCCCATAACTGGCGTGTGCGGGGTGGTCGCCGTAAGCTTGCGTCGTGAGCGCGTCGGCGGCGTCCGGCCGGAAGAAGGACGGCGGAAGTATGGGGATTGCGTATCCGTTCTCGGCGATCGTGGGTCAGGACGAACTGAAGACCGCGCTATGCGTGGCGGTCGTCGATCCGGGTGTGGGCGGACTGCTCGCGCTGGGCGATCGCGGCACGGGAAAGTCGACCGCCGTGCGGGCGCTCGCGTCCTTGCTGCCGAAGATGCGTGCGGTCGATGGCTGTCCCTATGTCTGCGATCCCGACGCGGACGACTCGGCCTGCGGCGATTGCCCGGGCCGCGGCCGCCGGGGCGAAAAGCCAAGGCTCGTTCCGGTGCCGGTCGTCGACCTGCCGCTGGGGGCCACCGAGGATCGGGTCACCGGGGCGCTTGACCTCGAGCGCGCATTGACGCGTGGGGAGAAGGGTTTCGAGCCTGGGCTGCTCGCCCGCGCCAATCGTGGCTTTCTCTACATCGACGAGGTCAACCTCCTCGAAGACCATCTCGTCGACCTGCTCATCGACGTCGCGGCGTCCGGCGAGAACGTGGTCGAGCGCGATGGGTTGAGCGTTCGGCATCCCGCCAGATTCACGCTGATCGGCAGCGGCAATCCCGAGGAAGGGGAATTGCGACCGCAATTGCTCGACCGGTTCGGGCTCTCGGTCGAGGTTCGGACGCCCGTGGACGTCGCTGTCCGCGTGGAGGTCGTCAAGCGCCGCGATGCCTTCGAGCGCGACCGTGCCGGCTTCGCGGCCCAGTGGAAGACGGCCGACGCGAAGCTCCGCGCGCGCCTGGTGGCTGCACGCGCTCGTCTTCCCAAGACGGTCACATCCGACGCCGTGCTCGCGCGCGCGGCGACGCTGTGCGTCAGGCTTGGGACCGATGGTCTGCGCGGGGAGATCGCCCTGGTTCGAGCCGCGCGCGCCCTTGCCGCGTTCGAAGGCGACGCGACCGTCGACGATGCGCATCTCAGGCGCATGGCCGCGCCTGCCTTGCGCCATCGCCTGCGCCGCAACCCGCTTGACGATTCCGGATCGGCCGTGCGCATCGAACGTGCGCTTGGCGAGGTCTTCGGCGCTTGAGAGCCATCGCCGATCCCGCCTGGGCGCGAGCGCTTCTTGCCGCCCGCCTTTTCGCGGGCGATCCGCATGGCTTCGGCGGCGTTCGGCTCTCGGGTCCCCCTGGCCCCGTGCGCGAGCGCTGGCTCGCCGAGCTGCGCGCATATCTTCCGGCCGGTTCACCGATGCGCCGCATGCCGCCGGGAATTCCCGATGAACGGCTGCTCGGCGGGCTGGATCTCGAAGCGACGCTCGCGCGCGGCGCGCCCGTGGCTCGGCGCGGCCTTCTCGCGGACGCCGATCGCGGGGTCGTGCTCCTGGCGATGGCCGAGACGCTGAGCGCCGCGACGGCAGCCAGGGTCTGCGCGGCGCTCGATCGCGGCGAAACGCTCGCCGAGCGCGACGGTGTCCGCCTATCGGCGCCGGCCCGGATCGGCGCCGTGGCGTTCGACGAGGCCGAGCCGGACGAACCGGGGCTGGTCGCGGCGTTGCGCGAACGACTCGCCTTCGAGGTGGACCTCTCGCGTTTGCGTGCGGCGGACGCGCCGCTCCTCGAACCGCCCGGGCCGAGGCCCGCGACGGCGCATCCCGAAGCTGGCGACGACGTGATCGGTTCGCTCTGCGTCGCTGCCGCGGCTCTCGGCGTCCACTCGCTGCGCGGTCCCCTCCTCGCGCTGCGGGCGGCGCGGGCGCTGGCCGCGATGGAGGGCTGCGCGCGCGTCGAAGCGGCGCATGCCGAGGCGGCGGCCGAACTCGTGCTCGCGCCGCGAGCGACGCAAGTGCCCGCGGAGCCGGCCCCCGACCAGGCGGCCGAGCCGCCTGAACCGCCGCCGGACGAAGCCCAGAGTGACGAGGGGCGTCCCGACGACGAGACGCGACCACTGGACGACCGGGTGGTCGCGGCCGCTCGGGCCGCCATTCCAGCGGGATTGCTGTCGCAACTCGTGCCCGGGGCAGCGGGCCGCGTTCGCGGCGCCGGCCGCTCCGGCGGTGTCGGCAAGGCAGGCGCGCGCGGCCGGCCGGCGGGGACGGCCGCGGGAGATCCGCGGCGCATCGGAACTCGGCTCGATCTCGTCGCGACGCTGCGTGCGGCAGCCCCTTGGCAAAGGCTGCGTGCCGAGACCCCCCGGTCGGGCGGCGCGATGCGAGTGCGGACTTCGGATTTCAGGGTCCGGCGGCTCAAGCCGCGTGCCGTCTCGACGACGATCTTCGCGATCGACGCCTCGGGTTCATCGGCCTTGCACCGCATGGCCGAGGCCAAGGGTGCGGTCGAACTGATGCTGGCGGAGTGCTACGTGCGCCGGGATCGCGTCGCCGTGCTCGCGTTCCGCGGCCGCGGCAGCGAACTCGTTCTGCCTCCGACGCGATCGCTGGTACGTGCGAAGCGGGCGCTGGCGGGGTTGCCCGGCGGTGGGGGGACGCCGCTCGCCTCGGCCATCGATGCCTCCGCCGAACTCGTCGCCGCGATCCGGCGGCAAGGCGGCACGCCCAATCTGGTCCTGCTGACCGATGGCCGCGCGAATGTCGCGCGCGACGGGACCGGTGGCCGGGACCTCGCCTCGGCGCAGGCGCTCGAATCTGCCAAGGTGATGAGGAGCCTGGGCGTCCGGGCAATCGTCGTCGACACGGCCGTCCGCCCGTCGCCCGCGGCACGTGCGCTGGGCGAGGCGATGGGCGCCGTCTACCTGCCTCTGCCGCAGGCGGATGCGCATGCGCTCGACCGGGCCATAAAGGCCGGCCTCGGCTGATCGCTGTCCTGTACGGGGTCCCCCGTGTGGCGCGGGCCGGACAGAAGCCTCTATCGGCGCCATGCCTGGCCGTGGGGCACCAGACGGTCGAGAACCTTGGCCGACGAGATCACGCCGGGCACGCCTGCCCCGGGATGGGTGCCGGCTCCGACGAGGTAGAGGTCGCGCAGTTCCTCGCTGACATTATGCGGGCGGAACCATGCGCTCTGGAAGAGGTTCGGTTCCATCGCGAATCCCGCGCCGTTCACGGACAGCAGGCGATCGCGGAAATCCAGGGGCGTCTTGACCCGCGAGGTGACGATGGCCTTTCCGAGACCAGGCAGAAGCGTCCGTTCCAGCCGCTCCTGGATCGCCTGGCGGAACGGTTCGGCACGTTCCGCCCAGTCGATGCCGCCTCCCAGATGCGGCACGGGGACCAGCGCGTAGAACGTGTCGCAGCCCGCGGGCGCCAGGGAAGGATCGGTGGCCGTCGGACGATGCAGATAGAGGCTGAAGTCGTCGGCGAGCACCTTGCGCCCGAAGATGTCGTCGAGCAGTCCGCGATAGCGCGGACCCAGGAGCATCGTGTGGTGATAGACGTCGTCGAAGCGGCGATCCACGCCGAAATACCAGACAAAGAGGCCCATCGAATAACGCGCGCGCGCGAGCTTGCGGTCGGTCCAGCGGCGTCGTGGATGGTCGGCAAGAAGCTTGCCGTAGGTCCATGCCGCATCGGCGTTCGAGACCACGATGTCGGCGTCGATCCGCTCCCCCGTCGCGAGCGCCACCCCGCAGGCGCGTCCGTCCTCGACGAGGATCTTGGCGACTTGCGCGTCGTATCGGATCCGCGCACCGAGGCGTTCCGCCAGACCGAGGATGCCGCGCACGAGCGATCCCATGCCTCCCATCGCGTAGTGGACGCCGTGTATGCGCTCGAGGTGGGCGATCAGGCAGTAATAGGCGGTCGTGGACATCGGGTTGCCCCCGATCAGCAGCGGATGGAAGCTGAAGGCGACGCGCATGCGTTCGTCGCGGAAGAAATCGCAAACCCGGCTGTAGACGGTACGGTAGCCGCGCAGCCGGAGCAGATCGGGCGCCGTCCGCGCAAGGGTCGTGAACTGGTGGAACGGCTGGTCGGCCAGCTCGGTGAAGGCGACGCGGAAGATCCTTTCGCTTTCTCGGATGTAGCGGTCGAAGCCCGCGACGTCCGACGGTGCCAGCCGTGCGACCTCCGCGCGCATCGCATCGAGATCGCCCGTGCAGCGCATCGTCACGCCGTCGTCGAAGCGGATCAGGTAGAAAGGATCGATTCTCCGCAGGTCCACGTCCTGCGAAACGCTGCGTCCGGCGAGCGCCCAGAGTTCGTCGAGCAGGTAAGGCGCCGTCACGATCGTGGGGCCGGCGTCGAAGACGAACCCGTCCTGCCGGAAGACATATGCGCGGCCGCCGGGCGCGTCGAGCTTCTCGAGGATCGTCACCCGCCAGCCGCGGGCGCCCAGCCGCACGGCTGCGGCGAGGCCGCCGAAGCCCGAGCCGATGACGATGGCATGCGGACGGGGATCGCTGGTCGCTTCGGGGCCGGCGCTGGGGGAGCGGTTGGCTATGGCCATGGGGTTCAGCCGGCCTGGACGGCGGGAAGGGCGGCGGGTCCGGCCCCCGGCTCGTGCCCGCCGTACCAGCCGACGTCGAGCGTGGCGACCTCGCCGAACGGCACACCGCGCGCCATGGCCATACGGATGATGGGCCAGGATGTCGCGGTCATGGTCAGGAAGGGCAGAGGATCGCGCCAGTCCCAGCTGACGTCGCGAGTGGTCAGCAGGCGGCGAAGATTGGCCGCGAAGGGCCCGCCTCGGAACAGCGACATCTGGGTCTCCGTGAGTGCGGGATAGAATTGTTGCAGGCGGGTCTCCGGCCGCAGGCGCGGCGAATGGCCTGGATCGAGAACGGCGCGCGCAATCTCGTCGCGCGGCCAGAAATGCAATCCGCTGGTCGCGCGCGGGTTGCATTCTATACCCCACGGGGTCCCGTCGGCATCGACCATGATGTCGAAGGCGATGAAGCCGCTCCACCGCTCGGCGGCGACGAACCGCCGGATCCAGTCCTCGATCGCGGGATGTCCGACCCGCTCGAACGCCACCGCGACCGAGCCGGATTTCTGCGCGGCCCGGTAGACGACGGTCGACGAGATCCGGCCATCATGGGCGATAGAACACGAGCTGTACTCGCTGCCGCCCACGAAGCGCTGGACGATCGCCGGCGCTCCTGGATCCGGCGGCGGCAGTTCCGCGCCGGCCGGCAGGACCCGAACGCCGCGCCCGGAGCAGGACAGCACCGGCTTGACCACCACAGGCCCGGACCGCGCGAGATCGGCTGCGGCGGGGTCGCCAAGCGCGCAGGTTTCCGGCACCGGCAGGCCGTGGGCCACGGCGCGCCGAACGAAGCCGTGCTTGTCGTGAAGCCGCAGCACGTCGCGAGGCGGCATCGTGAACAGGGCGGTTCCTGACGGCAGCCGTCCATGGAGAAAGGCGACGTGCGGGGTTTCTTCCGATACCGGAAGCACCAGATCGACCCGCTCGTCGGCGATGATGCGCGCGAGCTCCTCGAGATAGCGGCTTGTTCCATCGGCCGGCGCGGCGATCCGATAGCTGCGCTGCACCATCCGCGACGTTCCGGCCAGATGCCGCTTGAAGGGTTCTGCAACGACGACGCGCCAGCCGAGTTCGGCGAAGCCGCGGGCGAGATCGAGCGCCTTGGGCAGTCGTCCGAGGGTCAGAAGAAGGGTCCTCGTCATCGGCGAAAACTCGCGCGACAGACCACCTGTTTCGCCGGGCGGGTGGTGAGACGGGCCGCCGGCCGGACCGCTTCGGGCGCTTCGATGTGGAAGTCGAAGCGCCGGAAGAGCTGCGCGAGGAGGAGAACGGCTTCGACCTGGGCGAAGGCTGCACCCGCACAGACGCGTGGTCCGATGCCGAATGGAATATAGGCCCCTGGCGTCATCTCGGCCTCGCGTCCGGGCAGGAACCGGTCGGGATCGAACATGTCCGGATCGCGCCAGTAACGTCGGTGACGATGCAGCGTCCATGGCGCCACGATCACCAGGGCCCCCTTCTTGACGCGCCGTCCGCCAATGCGCGTGGCCTGGTTGGCGACGCGCGGCAGAAATGTGATCGGCGGGTAGAGCCGGAGCGTTTCGCGGAACACGTTGCGCACGAATGTCAGCTGGCGCGTATGCTCGAAACCGATCGGACCGCTGCCGACCACGGTCTCGACCTCGGCCCGCAGGCGTGCCGTCATCTCTGGTCGGGTTGCCAGAAGGTAGAAGGCCCAGGTCAGGGCGCTTGCACTGGTTTCGTGTCCCGCAAGGAACAGCACGCCGAGCTGGTCGATCAGCTCCTCGCGTGTGAATGCGTTGCCGTCATCGTCGCGGGCGGCGGCGATCGCGGCGGCGATGTCGTCGAACGAGGCGGCGCCGCTTTCAAGATGCGTGTCCAGCAGCTTGCCGAGATGACCACGGATGAGACGGCATGCCTCGAGGACGCTGTCCTTCTGCCGTACGGGCCGCCAGGCGCGGTCGAAGATGAGGCGTCTGATCTCGACCTGGGCCACGCTGCGTTCGAACGCGACGAAGGCATCGAATACTTCATGCGCCATCTGCGTTTCGAGGCCGGTCGAGAAGACGGTACGGCAGATGACGTCGGCCGTGACATGGCTCATCGCCAGGTCGAGGGAAAACGCCGCGCCGTCGCGGGCCCGGTCCGCGAGCGTGTCTTCGGCTGCGGCGACCGCCGCCTCGATCGCCGGGAAGGCGCGGCTGATCCGCATCATCGTCAGCGCGGGATCGACCATCGCCCGCTGGCGTCGCCATGTGGCGCCGGACGAGACGAAGATCGAATCGCCGATCAACGGGGCCAGCGCGTTCACCATCAGATCGCTTTTCGGCAGAATGCCGCCCGGGTCGGTCAGCACCTCGCGCGCCAGATCCGGCCGGTTCACCACGATCGTCGAACGGCGCGAATAGCCGAGCGGACCGATTTCGACGCTGTAGGCGCTCTTCGGCAGGAGGGACAGCAGGTCGCCGTCGCCGCGCAGAACGCAGCGGATCAGGGCCAGAAGAGCCGGCAGCGGGGTGGGATGCGGCGCGAACCCTGCCTCTGGGCCACGCGATGCCGGAAAAACGGTCATGACCATGCGCGCCCTGCCGGATCCTGCGCGGTGCCGCGACCGGCGGCGAGCGCCACGAAAGAAGTAGATGCGCTTTACAGCATGAGTGTCAAGTGAGACTGTCAGGTGGATCCCGGGGGGCGGATGGCGCTTCTATTTTTCGAGATCCTGATCGTGGCCCATATCCTGACGGGTTCGACAGGTGCTGTCGCCTTCTGGGTTCCGATCCTGGGCCGGAAGGGCGGCGAGGCCCATGCAAGATGGGGCCGCGTGTTCGCGTTCGCGCTTTTCGCCACCGGCTGGCTCGCCATGGCGATGAGCCTATTGACCCTTCTGGCACCGCTGGAAACGCATCCGCACCTGGCCGGACGCTTCGATGCCGCGTTCATCCGCGGGGTCTTTGGATGGATGATGCTGGCTGCCGGCCTGCTGACCGTCAACCTGGCCTGGTATGGCTGGCTCGCCATCCGCAACAAGCGCCGCCACGGTGCCAACAGAACGTGGCTCAACCTGTTCCTTCAGTTCGCGCTGATCCCGGTTTCGATCGCCTGCGTCTGGGAAAGCTGGTCGCTCGCCAACCCGCTGATCGGCGGGATCGCGGCAGTCGGTCTGGCGACCGCTGCAACGAATCTGTGGTTCATACTGTCGCGCGATCCCGGACCGCTCGACTGGCTCAAGGAGCATGTCAAGGCGCTGGTCGGGGCAGGCATCTCGGTCTACACCGCTTTCATGGCGTTCGGGTCGGTGCGGATCATGCCGGAACTGGCGCTCAACCCGTTCATGTGGGCCTTGCCGCTCGCGGTCGGCCTGATCCTGATCGTGTGGCATCGCCTTGCGATCGACCGGCGTTTCGGGCTGCGGCACCAGGGTCCCTGACCCGTTTCGGGTGGCCCAGGTGCCAGGTCAGCGCGGCCCGGTGCGCCACGAGGCGAAGCGTGCACGAAGGATCGCTGCCGTTCCTTCGGGGTCCTCTTCGTGCGCGAGATGTCCCAGGCCTGGTTGCATGTCGATCGTCGCGTGCGGGACGCGTGCGGCGACCCGGCGCTGGTCGGCCGGCGGGATCGTGCGGTCGTTCGAGCCGATCACCAGCGCGAGGGGAATGGTCAGGCTTGGCAATTCGCCCGAAAGCGTTCCGATGTCCCAGTTGGCCATCATCGCCAGCGCCGCGCCGACATGGTCGGCGTCGGCGAAGAGTTGTCGGTACAGCCGGACGCCTGCGGCATCGATCCGCGAACCGGTTCCTGCCAGAAGGCGTTCGATCCGGCCTGACGCTTCGCTCCGGAGGGCCAGGAGCGAGGCCAGGATCGGCAACCCCGCGAGAAGCTTCGCCACAGGCCTGAAGAGAATCGCGCCCGGAACGTTCAAGGGTTGCAGCGCGCCGTTCAGGGCCGCGATCCCGTGCGGGGCGATATTGCCGTCCAACACCATGCGCACGATCACCGCGGCGCCGGCGGAATGGCCGACCGCGAGAGCCGGCTGGATGTCGAGCGTGCGGCACACGGCCGAAACCAGGGTCGCAAAGCCCGGAAGCGACATCAGATGGGACGCCGGGGTTCCCGTGAACCCGTGTCCGGGGAGATCGACGGCGAGCACGCTGAAATCCCGTGCCAGCGCCGGGGCGAGATCGCGGAAGGAATGCGTCGATGCCCCGGTCCCGTGCAGCAGCAGCGCCCAAGGTCCCGTGCCCATGGTCTGGACGTGCCACTCGATGCCGCCGGCGGACACGAACCGGCTGGCTGCGCGATGTGGCCAATCCTTGGCCCGGCGCTCCCATTGGCGCTTGCGCGAGGGCCCCATGCCGCCTCCTGACGAAACGACTGTCAACCTAGCCTGACGTTTTCCATCGGCAAAGCCGGAGGATGCGTCTACAATGCGTTCAAGGGGAGGCAATCGTACGACATGCCGGCGACCGTCCGTTCCAGCCGAGACCGCCCATGCGCGCGCCAGCGCTAGGCGCAGACGCGGAGTTCGCCGCGGATCTGGATGCCTGCCGGCGGGCGATGCGCGGCGGTTCGAAGACGTTCTTCGCCGCATCGCTGTTACTGCCAGATTCCGCACGCGGCCCCGCCACGGCCCTCTATGCGTTCTGCCGCGCGACCGACGACGTGATCGACGGCGCCCCCGAACCCGCGCGCGCGCTCGATGTCGTGCGTGCCCGGCTTCGCCGGATATACGAGGGGGGGCCTTTCGACGATCCTGCCGACCGTTGCTTTGCCAAGGTTGTCGATCATTTTTCGATCCCGCGCGCCTTGCCCGAGGCGTTGATCGAGGGTTTCGAGTGGGACTCCGAGCGCCGCCGCTATCCGGACATGTCTGCCCTCTACGCCTATGGCGCGCGGGTCGCTGGAACCGTTGGCGCCATGATGGCGATCGTCATGGGAGCACGCGGAGCAGAGGCTTATGCGCGCGCCTGCGAACTGGGCGTCGCCATGCAGTTGACCAATATCGCGCGCGACGTGGGCGAAGACGCGCGTTTGGGGCGGGTCTATCTGCCGCTCGACCGGATGCGCGCGGCAGGACTCGATCCGGATGCGTTTCTCGCCGACCCGCGCTTCGACGGTCGTGTCGCCCAGGTCGTACGTGACGTGCTGGACGCGGCCGACTCGCTTTACGCACGCGGGGGCCGCGGGATCGCGTCCTTGCCCGCCGGTTGTCGGCCGGCGATCCGGGCGGCTGCCCATCTCTATGCGGAAATCGGGCGGGAAGTCTCGCGGCGTGGCTTCGATTCGGTTTCGGGGCGTGCGGTCGTGGCGCCGTCGCGCAAGGCCATGGTCTTGTCGCGCGCACTCCTCGTTCCGCTGAAGGGTGGCCGTGAAAGTGGCCTGATCCCACTGCCTGAAATCGCCTGGCTGGCCGAAACGGCCGCGGCCTCGCGACGTGCGCTCGGCCATGCGGCACCCAAGTGGTGGCAACTGCATGCGCGGGCCGAGAGGATGATCCTGTTGTTCGAGCGTCTGGCAGAGCGCGAACAATACGGCGGCGGCCGCTGAGCGATGGGGTCCGACGGAGGACAGATCGCCGGTCTCCTTGAACTGGTGCTGGTGTTCTCGCTCGTGATCGGCTTCGGCGTCCACCAGATGCTTGACCTCCGGCGCGAGAGGCGGAAGCGCGAAGCCGCGGAGCGCGAACAGCGCGGCGGCTAGAAGATCCGCCGCGGCATCCGGAAGGGAAGCATCGCCTGGACGATCGGTGTCACAAAACGGTCCAGCCGCAGCGATTCGTGCATGGCCTGGACCGGTTGGCCGTGCCAGACGGTCTTGAGGGTCGAACGTGCGTAGAACGGCGTGTCCTCGATCGTCGTCATGTGTCCGGACCGTTCGCCGCGTGCCGGACGCGGGATGCGCCATAGGGACGTCGGCGGCGCCTGGAATGCGGGGGGCGCGTCGAACGCCTGTGAACCGTCCGGTCCGAAACGCTGTGCCAGCGAATCCCGGCTGCCGTCCCGCCGCCTGACGTCGTAGACGACCGAAGCGCCTGTTGCGGTCGCCGCGCGCCCCCACTCCCACGACAGGAAGTCGTCTTCCAGCGGGACATGTCCGTCGTTGGTATCGAGGTAGCCGGTCCCCGACCAGTTGAGGTCCGGGCGCCGGAGACGCACGTCGATCCGGGCCCGCGGTGCAAGCGCCTGCCAATGGTGTCGCCCGCCAGGGGCGAGGGCAAAGCGGGGCCCCGCCGGTATCTCGCGCTGGAGGCGAACGGTGCCGTAGACGCGCCGTGGCAGCGGTGCGCCGAGTTCGTCGATGTCGAACACCGTGTCGTCGCCGTCCTGGTAGACGCGACTTGGGCCGATATGCAGGGTCCGATGATCCCGCCGGAGATCGGCCCGGCCGCGTTCTGTCATCGCCCAGCGCCGATGCGCGGCTCCGTAGAGCGCCACGTTGAGCGCCACATGATCCTCCGGATCGGCCGGGCCCGACCGGCGGGTGCGCGCGTAATAGGGCGAGAATACGCTGCCGATGAAAGCGATCAGGACGATCCCGAACCGGCCGTCGTCGCTCCAGCCGTCCGCATACCACCAGGCATAGCCGTTGCGCGGGACCGCGCGATCGAATCCAGGCGTTTGCGCACAGCCGTCGCCGCCAACCGGCCTGATAGCGCCGTCATCGGGACCCCGGCGCCCGGATGTGCGCTGCCCCCCGCCAGATAGAGCCCCGGGATCGGGGTCGCCGTTCCCGGCCGCTTGAACGACGCCATCGCGCCGTGTGATGCCCGGCCATAGAGCGCTCCGCCGGTCGCCGGGAACAGCCTCCCGAATTCCGCTGGCCCTGTCGCCGTCGCGGTTGGGTGGTCCAGTTCGATCTCCGCTCCGCATCGTTTCAGAACCTCCTGGACCGCGCGCCCGACTCGCGCCGTTGTAGCCCGATCGGTGGGCTGCGTGTCGCCGTTTGCCGGCGCGTTCGCGAGCACGAGCAGACGCTCGGGACCGTTCCCGTCGGGCCGTGGCGCGTCATCACGGTCCTGGGCGCAGACATAGACGGTCGGTTCGTCCGGGGCGCGACCCTGGCTGAAGATCGCATCGAACTCGGCCCGATAGTCGCGGGAGAAGAACACGTTGTGGCGAAGCAGGCCGAAGCCCTGGACATTGCCGCGCAGCGCCCAGGTGTGGGCCGACAGCGAGCGGTGAGGGCTTGCGAGGCTTCGCGTGCGCGCGGCGATCTCGCGGCCGAAGCAGCCAGCCGCGAGGGCCGCGGCGTCGGCGTTGCAGACGACAGCATCGGCGCTCAGGAATGTGCCGTCGGCGAGCGTCACGCCGCAGGCCGCGCCGTCGCGAAGTTCGATCCGAACGACGTCGGCGCCGGTCTGTATGCTTGCGCCACGGGCCTGCGCGAGTTCGGCGAGCGCACGCGCCAGCGCGCCCATGCCGCCTTCGACGGACCAGACCCCCTCCTGCTCCACATGCGCGATCAGCATCAGTGTTGCGGGGCAGGCGAAGGGCGACGATCCGACATAGGTCGCGTAACGGGCAAAGAGCTGGCGCAGGCGCGGATCGGGGAAGTCCTCGCGAAGTGCCGACCAGAGCGAACGGAACGGCGAGTTCCGGAGCAGCGTCAGCGCGCCGCGCCAGCCGATCGCGCGCACGAGGCCCCGCGGAGAGGGTCTGGGCGCGCGCATGAAGTCGCGCTCCAGGACGTCGTGTACGCGCTTCGCCCGTGCACAGAACGAGAGATAGCCACGCGCCGCGGCGTGGCCCGCGAAGCGGCCGATGGCATCGGCAGAGCGCGCGCGGTCGGCGTAGAGGTCGAGTTGAGCACCGCCAGCCCAGGCATGCCGGGCGAGGACGTCGAGCGGGTTCAGCGTCAGTCGGTCCGTCAGCCGCACACCGGCACTGGCGAACAGATCTTCGAAAACGCTGCGCAGCGTGAAGACGGTAGGGCCGGCGTCGACGTCGAACCCGCCCGCGCGAAGCACCCGCATCTTTCCGCCCGGGGCGGAGGCACGTTCCAGCACATGCACCGCGATGCCCTGGGCTGCGAGATCGATCGCGCAGGCAAGCCCGCCGACGCCCGCGCCGATCACGATCGTCTGTGCCTCGGGCATCGGTCGGATGTTCCAGGAAGAAACGGGTTGACGTGAACGTCAATCTAGCATGACAATCAACAAGTCAATATAGATTGACAGCCTCTTGCGACAAAGGGATGTGCCATGGACGCAGCCGAGCGCATCGAGCGGGCTCTGGAAGAGGCGCTGGCCCGGACCGCCGGGGTGGGCGCGCCGCCCAGGCTCGTGGCGGCTTTCCGTCATGCGGTGTTCCCAGGGGGCGCGCGGATCCGGCCCCAATTGACCCTGGCAGTCGCCGGCGCGTGCGGGGACCGGAACCCGGCGCTCGCCGACGCGGTGGCTGCGTCGATCGAGTTTCTGCATTGCGCCTCTCTGGTCCACGACGATCTGCCCTGCTTCGACGACGCTGACACGCGCCGTGGGCGGCCTTCGGTGCATCGGGCGTTCGGCGAACCGCTGGCCGTGCTTGCCGGCGACGGTCTGATCGTGCTCGCCTTCGAGACAGTCGTCCTCGCCGGCGCGCGCAACCCGGGACTGATGGGTGCGCTCTTGAGCGTCCTCGCGCGCGCAGCAGGCGCGCCCAACGGGATCGTTGCCGGCCAGGCATGGGAGAGCGAACCGGAAATCTCGCTCGCAGCCTATCAGCAGGCCAAGACCGGGGCTCTCTTCGCAGCCGCTACGGTCGCCGGTGCCACGGCCGCTGGTATGCCCGGCGAAGCGTGGCGCATGGTCGGGGAGTGCCTGGGCGAGGCGTTCCAGGTCGCGGACGATCTGCTCGACGCTTTCGCGTCGCCGGATTCCGCCGGCAAGCCGGTCGGACGTGATGCGGCTCTGGGACGGCCCAATGCCGTGCTCCAGCTCGGGGCCCGCGGAGCGCGGGAGCGCTTCGAAGATCTGGTGGCCGAGTCGGTCGCGTCGGTTCCGGAATGCCCCGGCCGTGATGCCCTGCGCGCCCAGATCGCGGCCCGCGCCTCGCGGCTGCTGCCCCAGAAGGCCGCGCTGAGCGTCGCGTGAGCGCCGCCCTCCGAGGCGAGGTGCATCCACGCCCTCTTCCTGCCGACGGGCTCGTCGAGCGCCTGCGGTCCTGGGCGGTCGGGCTGGTCGGCGATCCGCGGTTCCGGCGCTTTGCCGCCGCCTTTCCGCCTTTCCGCCCGCTCGCACGACGCGAGGCGCGTGCCGTCTTCGACATCTGCGCGGGTTTCGTCTATTCGCAGGTCCTGCTGGCGTGTGTCCGGCTGCGCGTGTTCGACCGCCTGCACGAGGGACCCTGCGCACCGGAAGAGGTGGCCGCGGCGGCGGGGCTAGGGACAGCCGAGGCCGTTCGTCTCCTGGAAGCGGCCGCCGCCCTTGGGCTGGCACGGCGCCGCGGCGATGGGCGATATGCCCTTGGTGCGCGCGGTGCCGTCGTCCGGGGCGACCCTGGACTCGTGGAGATGATCGAGCATCACGCCCTCGTCTATCGGGACCTCTCGGATCCAGTCGCGCTGCTGCGTGGCGAGGGGCCTCCCGGTTCTCTCCGCGGCTACTGGGGCTATTCGCGCGCCCAGGACCCGGCGGCACTGAGTGGGACAGACGTCGCCGCCTATTCGCGGCTGATGGCTGCGTCCCAGCCTCCGGTCGCCGAGGAGATCGTTCGCGCCTATCCCTTCGGCCGCCATGCGCGCGTGCTCGATCTGGGTGGTGGAGAAGGGGCCTTCCTGCGGGTCGTTGCCCATCGATACCCGGCGCTTGCGCTCGAGCTTTTCGACCTTCCGGCGGTCGCCGCGCGGGCGAAGGACGCATTCGTCAGCGACGGTCTCGATTCGCGAATCCGTGTTCACGGGGGTGATTTCCGCACCGGCCCGGTGCCGGCCGGGGTGGATCTGGTCACCCTGGTCCGCGTTCTGCACGACCACGACGACGACGCGGCGATCCGGATCCTGCGCGTGGCGCGTTCGGCACTCGTGCCTGGCGGCACGATTCTGATCGGCGAGCCGATGGCCGACGCCCCTGGCGCCCAGACCGTCGGCGCCGCCTATTTCGGCTTCTATCTCATGGCGATGGGTCAGGGACGTGCGCGGCGACCAGACGAGATCGCTGCGCTGCTCGAACGCGCCGGCTTCGCGGATTTCAGGTTGCATCCGACGTCTTTGCCGTTGCGCACCGCCGTCGCGACCGCTCGCCTGCCGAAACTGTAAGCGTAACTTGACAACTCAAAGCGTAACGCTAAAGTGACAGTCAGCCGTCCAGACGGGGGCCGGAAGGGGCGCGCAGTCCAATGCGCGCTGGAAGGGGTTCGATGGACACGCGTGCGGTCGTGCTGAAGGAACCGAGAAGGCTTGCCGTCGATTGCGTCGCCCTCGCGCAACCGGGCGCGGACGATGTCGTCGTCGACGTCGAGTGGAGCGGCATCAGTACGGGAACCGAGCGCCTCCTCTGGAGCGGTGCGATGCCGCCGTTTCCCGGGATGGGCTATCCGCTTGTTCCTGGCTACGAGACGGTCGGCCGTGTCGTGGACGCGGGGGCGGGGGCACGAAAGCGGATCGGCGATCGCGTCTTCGTTCCGGGTGCTCGATGCTTCCAAGACGTGCGCGCGCTGTTCGGCGGCGCGGCCGGTCGGCTGGTCGCCCCACAGTCACGCGCGCATCCCATCGACGAGACCCTCGGCGAGCGCGGTGTCCTGATGGCGTTGGCGGCCACCGCGCGTCACGCAATGGCCGCCCCGGGAGCGCAGGTTCCCGAATTGATCATCGGTCATGGCGTTCTCGGACGGCTTCTGGCGCGGATCGCGTGCGCGGAGGGCGGTTCGCCCACGGTCTGGGAGACCGACGCCAGCCGTCGCGACGGGACATTCGGCTATCGGGTGACGCATCCAGATGCCGATGAACGCCGCGACTACGCCGCCATCTACGACTGCAGTGGCGACGCTTCGCTGCTGGATGCGCTCATTGCCCGCCTTGCGCCGGGCGGCGAGATCGTTCTGGCGGGCTTCTACGCAGCGCCGATCCGGTTCGACTTCGCGCCGGCCTTCATGCGCGAGGCCCGCCTTCGTGTCGCGGCCGAATGGCGCGCGCCCGATCTCGCTGCTGTCGCGGCCGCGGTCGCGGAGGGACGCCTGTCGCTTGACGGCCTGATCACGCATGTCGAGCAAGCGAGTCGCGCACCCGTCGCCTACCCTACCGCGTTCGCCGACTCCGCCTGTCTCAAGATGATCCTCGACTGGAGGGACCGCCGATGACGGACGTGATGACCGCACGCCTGCGCGAAGAAGCGGCGACCCCGCCGGATCCGGTCTCCACGTCGCCGGCTGCGAAGGCCACGCAGATCATCGCGATCTACGGCAAGGGTGGGATCGGCAAGAGCTTCACGCTCGCGAACCTTTCCTACTCGATGGCGCAACTGGGCAAGCGCGTGCTGTTGATCGGCTGCGATCCCAAGAGCGACACGACATCGCTGTTGTTCGGCGGCAAGGCGTGTCCGACGATCATCGAGACGTCCGCCCGCAAGAAGGCGGCCGGCGAAGCCGTCGCGATCGGCGATGTCTGCTTCAAGCGCGACGGGGTATTCGCGATGGAACTCGGCGGGCCCGAGGTCGGTCGCGGATGCGGCGGCCGCGGGATCATCCACGGCTTCGAACTTCTCGAGAAGCTTGGTTTTCATCAATGGGGTTTCGACTACGTGCTCCTGGACTTCCTGGGTGACGTGGTTTGCGGCGGGTTCGGCCTGCCGATCGCCCGCGACATGTGCCAGAAGGTGATCGTGGTCGGTTCGAACGACCTGCAGTCGCTCTATGTCGCGAACAACGTCTGCTCGGCGGTGGAGTATTTCCGCAAGCTCGGCGGAAATGTCGGCGTCGCCGGCATGGTCATCAACAAGGACGACGGCACGGGCGAAGCCCATGCCTTTGCTGAAAAAGCGGGGATTCCGGTCCTCGCGTCGATACCGGCCGACGACGATATCCGGCGCAAGAGCGCGAACTACGAGATCGTGGGCAAGCCGGGTGGACGCTGGGCGCCCCTGTTCGAATCGCTCGGCGTCCAGGTGGCCGGCGCTCCTCCGCTTCGCCCGACGCCGCTCAGCCAGGATGGCCTGCTCGGTCTCTTCAAGGGCGATGCCGTCGGCCGCGGCGTTACCCTGGTGCCAGCGACCATCGAGGACATGTGCGCGACCGGATCGGTCGAGAAACCGTCCCTCGAAGTCGTCTACGAGAGCGCCTGAACGTGGAACTGGCAAGCGTCGCCGCCGCGGATCCCGCTGCCCCTGGGCCGGCCACCGCCGGTTGCCATGGTGGCACCGAGACCATGCTGGAAGCGGCACGCGCCGCCGGCAAGGCGGAAGGCGTTGCGAGGCTGCAGGCCGACTATCCGAAGGGGCCGCACGACCAGCCGCAGTCGATGTGCCCGGCCTTCGGATCGCTGCGCGTGGGCCTGCGGATGCGCAGGGTCGCGACGATCCTCTCCGGGTCGGCGTGCTGCGTCTACGGATTGACTTTCACCTCCCATTTCTATGGGGCGCGCCGTTCCGTCGGCTACGTTCCGTTCAACTCGGAAAGTCTCGTCCGCGGGCAGCTCTTCGAGGACATCCGTGACGCGGTGTTCAAGATCGCGCGCCCCGACGACTACGACGCGGTGGTCGTCATCAATCTCTGCGTGCCAACGGCATCCGGCGTACCGCTCGACCTGCTGCCGAAGCAGATCGAGGGTGTGCGCATCATCGGCATCGATGTTCCCGGCTTTGGTGTTCCCACCCACGCGGAGGCCAAGGACGTCCTCGCGGGCGCGATGCTGCGCTATGCGCGTGCCGAGGCCGAAGCAGGCCCTGTCCAGCGGCCGCGCAACGCGGGGGGCGATGAAGCGAAGGTCACGCTGATCGGCGAATTGTTCCCCGCCGACCCGGTAGGCGTGTCGCAACTTCTGCGTCCGATGGGTCTCGCCCTCGCGCCCCAGATTCCCGCACGCGAATGGCGGGACCTTTATGGCGCGCTCGACTGCATCGTTGCCGCCGCGGTCCACCCCTTCTATGTCGCAAGTGTCCGCGAGTTCGCCGCCGCCGGGCGCCCGGTGGTCGGTTCGGCTCCTGTCGGGCTCGAGGGGACGCTGGCCTGGCTCGACGCGATCGGCAAGGCTGCGGCGGTTCCCTCGGTCCGGCTCGATGCGGCCAAGGCCCAGGCGCAGGCCGGCATCGGCGCGGTCCTTGCCGCATGCCCGATCAAGGCGCGGATCTCGCTGTCGGGCTACGAGGGCTCGGAGCTTCTCGTCGCCCGTCTGCTCGTCGAAGCGGGCGCCGAAGTGCCTTATGTCGGCACTGCGTGTCCCAAGACGCCGTGGAACGAGGACGATCGTGCGTGGCTGGAGGCGCGTGGCGTCCATGTCCAGTTCCGGGCTTCGCTCGAACAGGACATCGCCGCGATGGCCGAGATCGGGCCCGATCTCGCCGTCGGCACGACCCCTGTCGTCCAGAAGGCGAAGGAACTCGGCATTCCCGGGCTCTATTACACGAACATGGTGTCCGCACGACCGCTGCTGGGCGCGGCCGGCATCGGCTCGCTGGCCGGAATCGTCGCCAATCAGACGCGCGGTGCCGAACGGTTCCGCACGATGGTCTCGTTCTTCGAGGGCGTGGGCAAGGGTCCGGCCGCGGGCTACGGCTTTGCGGGCGTTCCGAAGGAGCCGCCTGGCGCGCGGGACCGATACCGCAAGCTGCTGGCTGCCAGACGCAAGGCCGAAGCGCCGACGGGGGAGGTCTAGCCATGCTCGTCCTCGACCACGACCGTGCGGGTGGCTACTGGGGAGCGGTCTACGTGTTCACCGCCGTCCGGGGATTGCGCTGCGTCGTGGACGGGCCGGTCGGCTGCGAGAACCTCCCTGTCACGGCGGTGCTTCACTACACGGACGGGTTGCCGCCCCACGAGCTTCCGGTCGTCGTCACCGGCCTGTCGGAAGAATCGCTGTCGATGGACGGCACGGAGGGTGCTCTTCGCCGGGCAAACGAGGCGCAAGACACCGAGCTTCCGGCGGTCGTCGTCACCGGGTCGATCGCCGAGATGATCGGCGGCGGCGTGACCCCCGAAGGCTCGAACCTGATGCGCTTCATCCCGCGCACGATCGACGAGGATCAGTGGCAGGCCGCGGATCGGGCGATGACGTGGCTGTGGCAGGAATTCGGTGCCAAGCGCATCAAGCCCAAACCCAGAAACGCACGTGTCGATGGGGTAAAGCCCAGGATCAACATCATCGGTCCCTGCTACGGCACTTTCAACATGCCGTCCGATCTCGCGGAGATCCGCCGCCTGATCGAGGGGATCGGCTGCGAGATCAATGTCGTCTTCCCGCTCGGAGCGCATCTGGAGGACGTGAAGCGCCTGCCCGACGCGGACGCCAATGTGTGCATGTACCGCGAATTTGGGCGCAAGCTCTGCGAGGAACTCGACCGGCCCTACCTGATGGCACCGATCGGCGTGTTCTCCACCACCAAGTTCCTGCGCAAGCTGGGCGAGACGGTGGGGGTCGATCCCGAGCCGTTCATCGAGCGCGAGAAGCACACGACGCTCAAGCCCATATGGGACCTGTGGCGCTCGGTGACACAGGATTTCTTCGCCACCGCGTCCTTCGGCGTCTCGGCGACGGCGACATACGCCCGCGGGCTCAAGAGATTCCTCCAGGACGAGATGGGCGTCGCCTGCGCTTTCGCCTTCGAGCGCACGCCGGGCGCGAAGCCCGACAACGCGACCATCCGTGAAGCGATCCGGCGCACGCCGCCTCTCGTTCTTTTCGGCTCGTACAACGAACGGATGTACGCCGCCGAAGCCGGATCGCGCGCCACTTTCATCCCGGCGTCGTTTCCAGGCGCGATCGTCCGCCGGTCGACCGGAACGCCCTTCATGGGATACGCCGGCGCGACCTACGTCGTGCAGGAGTACTGCAACGCGTTGTTCGACGCGCTGTTCCACATCCTTCCCCTCGGGACCGAGCTCGACAAGGTCGACCGTACACCGACCAAGATCTCGGCCGTACCGCCCGACGCATGGGACGAGGGGGCGCAGACGCTGCTCGACAGGGCAGTCGAGGCAGAACCGTTCCTGCTGCGGATATCCGCGGCGAAACGCATCAAGGACCGCGCCGAACGCGAGGCGATCCGCGCGGGCGAACGCAAGGTCATGGCCGAGCACGTCGAACGCGCGCTCGCCGGGGTGGAGACATAGGGCCCGGTCGCACCGGGCCTACGCGACACGGCCTGCCGGGTCATCGCTGATCCGGAGGTCCGTTCCCGGCCGCGCGGGAGTTGCGCGGTAACGGCCGCAAGGCCAGTTAGAGGAGGCGTTTTCTATGGCAGTAGGCAGCAGCGGACTGAACGACAACGAAGCCCAGGAGTTTCACCGCTATTTCGTCCAGGGCTTCGTGATCTTCACGGCGATCGCGCTGGTCGCGCATATCCTTGCGTGGATGTGGCGCCCGTGGTTCCCGGGACCGAAGGGCTACGCGATGCTCGAGCAGGGCATCCAGTCGGTTCAGACCTTCATCGCATAGAGGGAGGCGGAAATGTGGCGTATCTGGAAGCTTTACGATCCCCGGCGGGCCCTGGTCGCGATGGCCGTGTTCCTGTTCACGCTGGCGATCGTGATCCACTTCATCCTGCTGAGCACGGATCGCTTCAATTGGATCGAGGGCCCCCGCAAGGTGGGTTCCGCTCTGATCGAACGATCCCTTCACATGCTGACCTGAACGCGGCGAGAGCCGCGCGCGGACGAGGACGGAACGAAGCTTCGCGCTTTCGTTCCGTCCCGGTCGGGCTCGTCGCCCCCGGGCGATGGGCCGCCGTGCGCGTCCGACGGAGGAAACCACGATGGCGATGCTGAGTTTCGAGCGGAAGTACCGCGTCCGGGGCGGTACGCTGATCGGCGGAGACCTGTTCGACTTCTGGGTTGGGCCGTTCTACGTCGGTTTCTTCGGGGTCACGACAGCCTTCTTCTCGCTCGTCGGCACCCTTCTCATCTTCGTCGCGGCGGCCGATGGCCCGACGTGGAATCCCTGGCAGATAAACATCGCTCCCCCCGATCTGAGCGTCGGGCTGGGGCTCGCGCCGCTCAAGGAAGGCGGGTTCTGGCAGATCATCACGGTCTGCGCGATCGGTGCCTTCGTCTCATGGGCGCTGCGCGAAGTGGAGATCTGCCGTAAGCTTGGCATCGGGTATCACGTGCCCTTCGCCTTTTCGGTCGCGATCTTCGCCTATGTGACGCTGGTGGTCATCCGGCCCGTGCTCATGGGCGCCTGGGGACATGGCTTCCCTTACGGCATCATCAGCCATCTCGACTGGGTCTCGAACACGGGCTACCAGTACCTGCATTTCCACTACAATCCAGCGCACATGCTGGCCGTCACGTTCTTCTTCACGACGTGCATGGCCCTGGCGCTGCACGGCGCGCTCGTGCTGTCCTCCACGAATCCGGCGCCCGGGGAGCACGTGAAGACCCCGGAGCACGAGGACACGTATTTTCGCGACGCGATCGGATACTCGGTCGGGACGCTCGGCATCCACCGGGTGGGCCTGATCCTGGCTCTGAACGCCGGGTTCTGGAGTGCAATCTGTATCGTAATCAGCGGACCGTTCTGGACGCGCGGTTGGCCGGAATGGTGGGGCTGGTGGCTCAACCTTCCGGTCTGGCGCTGAGTGGGGGGAGCCATGGGGATCGAGTACCAGAACATCTTTACCCGCGTGCAGGCGCGCGCGCATCCCCACGACGGGATCGCGCTGCCGGCGGGCAACTGGAAGCGGGACGGAAAGCCCTTCTTCGCATACGTGATGGGCATCGTCGGCAACGCGCAGATCGGCCCGATCTACCTCGGCCCGCTCGGCGTGGCGTCGCTCGCCTGCGGCTTCATCGCGTTCGAGATCATCGGTCTCAACATGCTGGCAAGCGTGAACTGGGATCCGGTGCAGTTCGTGCGCCAGCTCTTCTGGCTCGCGCTCGAGCCGCCGGCGCCGAAATACGGCCTCGGTCTGCCGCCGCTCAACGAGGGCGGCTGGTGGCTGATGGCCGGGTTCTTCCTGACGGCCTCGATCCTGCTGTGGTGGGCCCGGATGTACCGCCGCGCACGCCAGCTGGGAATGGGCACGCATGTCGCCTGGGCTTTCGCGGCGGCGATCTGGCTCTACCTGGTGCTGGGGTTCATCCGGCCGCTGCTGATGGGAAGCTGGAGCGAGGCGGTGCCGTTCGGCATCTTCCCGCATCTCGACTGGACGGCCGCGTTCTCGCTGCGATACGGGAACCTCTTCTACAATCCGTTCCACATGCTCTCGATCGTTTTCTTGTACGGATCGGTGCTGCTGTTCGCGATGCACGGCGCCACGATCCTCGCCGTCAGCCGCTTCGGCGGCGAGCGCGAGATCGAGCAGATCGTTGACCGTGGAACGGCTTCCGAGCGTGCAGCCCTGTTCTGGCGCTGGACGATGGGCTTCAACGCCACGATGGAGTCGATCCATCGCTGGGCCTGGTGGTTCGCGGTCCTGTGCCCGCTGACGGGAGGAATCGGGATACTGCTGACGGGAACCGTCGTCGACAACTGGTATCTCTGGGCGGTCAAGCATCATGTTGCTCCCGCCTACCCGCCCTATCTGCCGGCCATTGATCCGGCTACCTTACCCGGAGCGGTGCGATGATCGGATTTGGACTCAAGGTCGCCGGCGCGGTGGCTGCTGTCGCCGCGGGCTTCTTCGTCTATCTCACCTTCGGCTTTCCTCCCGTTGCGTCGACCCAGACAGGTCTGCGTGGCACGGGGATGGCTCAGATCGCCTTCCCGGCGGATGTCGCACGGCTGCGCGCCGCAAATGTCATGCCGGAGGCGCAACCACCCGCAGAAGAAAGCGGCGAGAAGTCGTCGGCGATCTACGAGAACGTCAAGGTTCTCGGGGACCTCGACTCGAACGAGTTCCTGCGCTTCATGACGGCGATCACGGAGTGGGTGGCGCCGACGCAGGGCTGCAACTACTGCCACGAGGAAGGCAACCTCGCATCGGACAAGCCCTATCAGAAGATCGTCGCCCGGCGGATGATCCAGATGACGATCGATCTCAACACCAAGTGGAAGGCCCATGTCGCCGACACGGGCGTCACCTGCTACACGTGCCACCGTGGGAACCCGGTGCCGGAGAATGTCTGGTTCAAGCCCGAGCCCGACTCACGCATGGCGACCTATGCCGGAGGTCGCGCAGGTGACCAGAACCGGGCAAACCCCGCCGTGCAGTTCAGCTCGCTGCCCGGCGATCCGTTCTCTACCTACCTGCTCGGCGCGTCTCCGATCCGAGTCCAGCCGACCACGGCGCTGCCCAGGGGGCCTGGATCATCGATCCACGCGACCGAAGGCACCTACGGATTGATGATGCACATGAGCGCCGCGCTCGGGGTCAACTGCACCAGCTGCCACAACACCCAGGCCTTCAATGTCTGGGAGCAGGCGGGGCAGACGCGATCCGTCGCATGGCACGGGATCCGAATGGCCCGCGAACTCAATGCGACCTATATCGAGCCGCTCACTTCGGCCTTCCCGCGCGATCGCCTGGGGCCGACCGGAGACGTGGCCAAGGTCAACTGCGCAACCTGCCACCAGGGCGCGAACAAGCCCTTGCTGGGGCAGAAGATGGTCGAGGACTACGTCGCGGCGCTGCGCCCCTGAGGCGGGGCTGGCCGGCGCGGCGATCTGCCGGGGCCGGTTCCAGGAGACCGGATCCTGTCTTCCGCGAGGAGGCAGGATCCGGACCGCCGTCGCCTGAAGGTGGCGCTGCCCGGCCGTTGTCGCGCGGCATCGTACCTCGCTCCAGGACGAACGGATCGGCCGGGAAGCTCAGTTTCGTGGCCAGCGGCGATGAAGGTCGACGAGATGTGCGACCAGAGCCACGGTCAGCCAAGCCGAAACCGATGTCCAGTGGGCGTCCACCAACGCGGCGCGCAGGGAAAGCAACAGGCACGCTCCAGCGGCCAGGGTGGGCCATAGATCGCGAGGCGGCGGCCCAAGGCCATGCCGGCGGTGGATCCAGGCAAGGCCCGCGAACTGAACGACGATCAAGGCCAGGATGGCATCGACGACGCGGCCGCTTTCGACGAATTGTTCCATGCTGTTCGCTGGCCCGGCGCTCAGCGGCCAAATGGCCCGTTGAGGCGCACGACCTCCCAGTTCAGCAAGGCTGCGATCGCGACCCATACGAGATAGGGAACGAGCAGCGTCGCCGCTCGTCGCGAGGCCGGCAGCACCTGCCGGATCAGGGCAGCGATCGACAGCCACAACAGGACGACCTCGAACATTGCCCAGTCGGGACGGCGCAGCGTGAAGAAAAGAAAGCTCCACGCGACGTTGAGAAGCATGTTCAGCCCGAACAGCCAGACGATGATGCCGCGCGCGGCGCGCGTTCCGGCGCCAGCCCAGGCTTCGGCGAAGGCCCAGGCGCAGCAGGCGAAGATGAGCGTCCAGACCGGTGCAAAGACCCATCCGGGCGGCTGCCAGGCTGGCTTGGCGAGATCAAGATACCAGGGGCCGATGTCCGTCATCGAGCCGCCAAGCCCGGCGACGACCATGACGCAGAGGGCGCCGCCCGCGAGCGGCAGCAGCCTCGGGCCTTGCCTCATGGCTTGAGGAAGCCGAAAAGGTGGCCGAGATCCTTGAAGAAGATGCGCGCGTGGGCCGCCGGCCTGGCGCGCACGAGTTCCTTGTTCATGTAGGCGTCGAAGGTGAGCCGCTGGACGTCGGCATCCCGGCAGATGTCGACGAAACTCTCCCGGCGCTTGTCGTTCGAGTACCAGAAACGCTGCATGATGCCGAGGATGATGAAGACCATCCCATGGACGCGCATGAAGCGTCTGCGTGCGGAGCTCAGGGCCCGCACGTCGCGGGTGGCGAACATCTTCGTCACCGCCGCTGCGGCGAGCTGGCCGCCATACATGGCGTAATAGATCCCCTCTCCTGACGCGGGCGCGACCACGCCGGCCGCATCGCCCGCAAGTATGACGTCGCGCCCGTTGTCCCATCGGGGCAGGGGGCTCAACGGGATCGGCGCGCCTTCGCGGCGGATCGTCGCCATGCCTTCCAGGCCGGCGGCCGCGCGAAGGTCGCCGACCGCCGCGCGCAGCGAGAAGCCCTTGATCGCGCTGCCCGTGCCGACGCTGCAGGTCGCGCCGTGCGGAAAGATCCACGCGTAGAAGTCCGGCGAGGTTTGGCCACGATAGATGACATCGCATCGTATCGGATCGTAGGCGTCCGATCGACCGGGTGGCGCCTCGACGATTTCATGATAGGCGAAGACCCGTCGCATCGACTCGGCGCCCGGTATCTCGGCGCGCGCAACGGCGGAGTTGGCGCCGTCGGCGCCGATCACGACGCGTACGCGCGCAAACCTGTTGATGTATCGTCCGTCCGGCAGGCGTTCGCGCCACCCGGCGACCGGACGACCGTCGGGGTCTTCGTAAAGCCGTTCGAATTCGCCGGTGCGGCGATGTGCCCCGGCATCGCTGGCGCGCACGCGCAGCCATTCGTCGAAGTCCTTCCGGTCCACCATCCCGACGAAACCGCCTTCGATCGGGATGTCGACATGCTTGCCAGACGGCGCGACCATTCTCGCAGACCGGATCCGCGCGACCAGCAATTCGTCGGTAATGCCGAAGTCGCGGATGAGACGTGGCGGGATCGCGCCGCCGCACGGCTTGATCCGGCCGCCCTTGTCGAGAAGAAGGACGTTGCTGCCGGCACGCGCGAGCGCCTCGGCAGCCGTCGCTCCTGACGGTCCGCCGCCGATCACCGCGACGTCGAATTCTTCTGTCACGGCGGCATCGGCGGGCAATGCGGCGCGCACGGGGATGCGAGCATAGGCACCCAGCCGCAACGCCATGGCCGCGGCGGCGACGAAGAGGACGGCTTCGGCCCCGAACACCAGTCCGTAGGCTGCGCCGACGTCTCCGAGCGCGCCACGGGCGACATCGACCGCGACCGTCCCCGCGAATCCGCCGATTCCGAAGGCGAAGGCCTGCGCGGCGCCCCAGACGCCCATCCGCGTGCCTTCGCGTGCGGAACGACCCCGGCCGACAAGCGTCATCATGCTGCCGATGGCTGCGACCGCGAAAAGGCCGTTGGCGAAACCGAGCCCGAGCACCATCGCTTCGATCGGCATCGAGAGCAGTCCCCATCCCGCGAGAGCGAGGGCCAGCAGAGGCACGGCGGAAAGGATGCACCCGGCAGCCGTCCATCGAAGAAGATCTCGCGTTCCGCGGCGCGCGGCGGCAAGCCAGCCAGCCATTCCGAACGCGCCCATGCCGACAAGGACGCCGGCATGCTGCAGACCCGAGAGCGACGTGGTCTGGCCTGGCGACAGGCCATAGACGAGACCGGCGAACGGCTCCAGGATCAGATCCTGCGCGCTGTAGGCGAACATCGACATGAAGATGAAGATCGCGAAGTTGCGCGCTTGGGGCTCGCGCCAAACGTCGGCGAGCGCCGACAGAAAGCCGCGCTCTCCGGCACGCAGAACCGCGGCGGCAGGTCTGGCGGCCGGGTCGTGCGGTTCCAGTCCGCGGAGCGCCAGGACCGAAATCGCGAGGGCAAGCGCCGAAACGCACGCGCAGACCGCGAACAGGCGGTCGGCGGAAAACGGATCAAGGAATTGGCCTGCAAGCCCCGCCGTCACGGCGAAACCTGCGATCATCATCGTCCAGACGATCGTCGCCGCCGCCGGGCGCCGTGGTTCGGCCACGCGTTTGGACAGAAGGACGAGCAGCGTCGTGCCGGCCGCGCCGGCGCCGAGTCCGACGAATGCGAAGCCGAGGACCGCGCCCGCGAGACCGAGTTCGGGAGACTTCGACATCGCCGCCGTCGCACCGGCCGCGATCGTCCCGCCGGCCGCCAGGACCAGCATGCCGCCGACAATCCAGGGGGTCCGGCGGCCCCCGCGATCTGAGCCGTAGCCCCAGCGGGGGCGTAGGAACTGCAGCGCGTAATGCAGCGCCACCAGCGCGCCAGGAACGGTCGCCGGCAGCGCGAGCTCGACGATCATGACCCGGTTCAGCGTCGAAGTCGTCAGCACGACGATCGCCCCGAGGCACGCCTGGACGATGCCGAGCCTCACGATGCCGAGCCAGCCCAAACCGCCGCCAGGATCGTCTTTCGCACTCGTCATCATCGGTCTCCCTGGAATGCCAGGACCTCGCCGCGTCAATGCGCGGCCGCGGCGACCGGCAGCAAGCGTTCGATCGCGGCCAGGGCACCTGGCGCGTCTTGGGCTGTCACATCCGCTCCCATGCGTGCGGCGAGTTCGGGCCTGCCGGTGAAGACGTTGCCGCCGACCATGAGGCAGAGTGGACGTCCTCGGGCGGCTGCCCGGATGGCGCGGATGCAGTTGTGGAGATCGCCAAGATATCGCTCGGCGGCGCAGGACAGACCCATCGCATCGAGGATACCGGCGCCGGCGTCGCGCGCCAGCGAGGCGGTGGTCGCGGCGGGATCGAAGCGGCTGTCCCAGCC
This sequence comes from Alphaproteobacteria bacterium, assembly GCA_044359885.1. Lineage (GTDB taxonomy): Bacteria > Pseudomonadota > Alphaproteobacteria > CACIAM-22H2 > CACIAM-22H2 > CAIOSQ01. Next base: position 34,317 of record JBIKLI010000008.1, read on the forward strand.
GGCACGTCGAAAATGCTCGGCCACCATCAGCGGGCCGAATGCGTGGGTCTCGCCTGGATTGTTCGCGATCAGGATCCGGCGTCCGTTGGAACGGGCGCCCGAGGGGTAGCGTCGTCCCATCATGTGCAGGAGAACGTGCAGGCGGGTCATCCCCGTCGTCACCGCGGCGAAGTCGAGCGTGTCATCCTCCCATCGGGCCCCAAGCGAACGAGCGGCGGGCGCAAGAAGGAACAAGGCGATGTCGTCGACGGTCTCGCCCGCGGCGATCAAGCTTTCGACCTTATGCGCCGCATCGCCGTCAGCGCATGAGAGGAGCAACCCGACGAAGGTCTCGACATCGGTCCCCTGGACACGCCCGCGTCGTCCAGGTCCATTCGCCACATTGCCGGTCGAGACGCGACGGCGGCCATGGACGAGGCGCGGGATGACGAGTTGTGACACAAGCGATTCGATCGGACCCCTGGGATCGGTCGCCATGTCCGGCGCCGTCGCCTGCGCGAAGCTTCGCATCGGGCCCTCCCCCTGGTACGGCCGACGAGGGGCGCACCGCCGGTCACCGGCGAGCGAACCTTCGCGACCTCCCG
>JBIKLI010000123.1:0-11599 GCA_044359885.1 Alphaproteobacteria bacterium
TCGGCGGAAGAAAGGCGTTTTCATGTCCATCGGACGCAGGCATCTGGTCGCGGCGGGCGCCGCGGCGATCGGGAGCGCCACGGCGGCGCGCGCCCAGCAGCGCATCGCGATCACCTTCATGCACTACCAGACCGGGACACCGGGCAAGATCCTGCGCGCGTTGCTCGACGCCTTCCAGGCCGAGAACCCGGATGTCGAAGTGCGCGACGTGTTCCGGCAGTCGGAGCAGATCACCGCCGAGTTGCAGGCGGCGATCGCGGCGCGCCGTCCTGTCGATGTCTCGCAGGTCATCGGCAAGAACATCATCTTCCATCTCAACAACCTGCCGGCGGTGCAGATCAACGCCGATCCTGCCGCGGATGCATGGCTGGCGCGCTACCTGCCGACGTTTCTCGATATCGGCCGGGTGGGGACGCGGATCTACGCGATCCCGCACAGCTACGGGACGCCGCTCGTCTACATCAACCGGGATCTGTTCCGGCAGGCCGGACTGGATCCGGAGTGGAGCCCACGCACCTGGGACGACGTCGTCCAGGCGGCGAAACAGATCGTCCAGCGCACCGGGAAAGGCGGCGTGGCGCAGCTTCATGCCGCCAACAAGGACTACGGCACGATGCTGATGGTCACGAACGCGGGCGCGACCTATCTGGCGCGCGACGGGATGCGGGCGCTGTTCGACAGCCCCGAGGGCATCGCCGCCCTGCAGCTCTGGCAGGATCTCGCGGTTCGCCACCGGGTCATGCCGATCGCCAACGATCAGCAATGGACCGCCGCGTTCCAGGCCGGTCAGCTCGGCATGTACATCACGTCCTCCGCCGCGCTGCGCAGCTTCGTGGCTGCCGCGGAGGGTCGGTTCGAACTCGGCGTCGCGAACTATCCGCGCTTCGGCGAGCGGCCGCGGCGCACGCCGAACAGCGGCGCCGCGGTCATGGTCTTCGCGCCGGAGGGGCCGCGCCGCGCGGCCTCGCTGCGGCTGCTCGAATTCCTCTCGCGCCGCGAGATCGCCAATCGCTGGTCGCGCGAGACCGGCTACATGCCGCTGTCGGTCGATCCGCTCGCCGATCCCGAGATGGCTCGCTACGCGCGCGAGTTTCCGCTCGTGCAGCCCTCGATCGCCCAGATGGCGGAGACGGTCGACACCGATCGCTGGCCGGCCTTCGGCGCGATCGAGGCCCAGACCGAGATCGCGAACATGATCGATGCCCTGTGGGCCGGGAAGGGGACGGCGGCCGACCTGGCGCCGCGTACCGTCGCGCGGGTCAACGAGATCCTCGCCCGCGCGAATGCCGGGCGCTGACGGTAGGCGCAATGCGGTCTTCCTGGGGGCAGGGGCGCGATCCCGAGCCTTACCTCTATCTGGCGCCGATGCTTGCGCTGCTGGCGGTGTTCACCTACTGGCCGCTGGTGCATACGGCCTATCTCAGCGTCGTGCGCTGGAACATGGCCCCCGGCGCGGCGATGCCGTTCGTCGGCCTGGCCAATTTCGCGACGGTCACGTCCGGTAGCCTGTTCGCGGCGGCGAGCTACAACACCGTCATCTATCTCGCCGCGTCGATCCCGCTCAAGGTCATGTTGCCGATCCCGATCGCCGTCTTCGTCTGGTCGCTGGGCGGGCGTGGCGCGGCGTACCGGACGATCCTCTTCCTGCCGACCCTGATCAGCTTCGTCGTCGTGTCCGTCGTCGTGCTCTGGCTGCTCAATCCGATGGGGGGCCATGTGCCCGCGCTGCTCGCGATGGCGGGCGTCGCGATGGGGAACCCGCTCGCCGACGCGGAGCGCGCGATCTGGCTCGTGATCGGCCTGTCGTCCTGGAAGGTCCTGGGCTTCCACGTCCTGATCTACGTCGCCGGCCTGTCCGCCATCCCGCGCGACCTCGTCGAGGCGATGCGCATCGACGGGGCGGGGGATTGGCGGATCCTGCGCAGCCTGATCTGGCCCTTGCTCGGGCCGACCACGCTCTTCGTCCTGATCTCGACGATCCTGTTCACCCTGCAGCAATGCTTCACGCCGATCGACATCCTGACGCAGGGCGGACCGAGCAACGGCACGACCAATCTCTTCTACATGGTCTACCAGCTGGCGATGCGCAGCTTCGACATCGGCGGAGGCGCCGCGGGGACGGTGATGCTGTTCGCGCTGCTCCTGCTGCTGGTCGCGGCAAAGTTCGCCTTGCTGGACCGCCGCGTCGCGTACGACCGATGAGCGAGGCCGCATTCCGTCCCTCCCCCGGCTGGCGCCTCGCCGGCCATGCCGTCCTCGTGGCGCTGTGCCTCAGCGTGGTCGTTCCGATGGCGATCGTTCTCGGCACCTCCTTCAAGGTGCCGAACGAGGTCTATCGCCTGCAGCCCTGGCCGGACGCGCCGACAATGGAAAACTACGCGCGTCTCTTCGGCGAGCGCGCCTTCGGTACCTATGTCTGGAACAGCGTCGCCACCACGGCGCTGCGCGTTGTCGGCGAGCTGGTGATCGCGCTGCTCGCCGCTTACGCCTTCGCGCGCTGGAGCTTCCGTGGCCGCGACGCCCTCTTCGTCATGGTGCTGGCCGCCATGATGGTGCCGCCGCAGCTGACCATGATCCCGCTCTATCTGCTGATGGCGGAGCTCGACTGGTTCGACACCTGGACCGCGCTGATCGTTCCCCATCTCGCGATGCCCTATGCGGCCTTCCTGCTGCGTCAGCATTTCCTGTCGATCCCGCGCGAACTCTACGAGGCCGCGCGCATGGACGGCGCCGGAAGCTGGACCACCTTGTGGCATGTCGCGGTGCCGAATATCGGGCCCGCGATCGCAGCGATCGCCATCGTCCTCGCGATGGACAGCTGGAACGAGTATTTCTGGCCAATGCTGATGAGCACGGAACCCTCGTCGCGGACCGTCCAGATCGGGCTGCGCGAATTCGTCGAGGAAGAATTCGGCAATTACGGCGGGCTGATGGCGGGGGCCGTCCTCGCGAGCCTGCCGATGCTGCTTCTCTTCTTCCTGTTCCAGCGACGGATCGTCGACACCTTTGTCTCGAGCGGCGTGAAGGGCTGAAGTCCGCTCGACAAAAAAACAAATGCCATCCGCCCTCGCCTGCCGCGGCGACCGCCAGGGGTCTGGCGGCGGCAGGCAACTTATCCACGGCGGTGGTCATCGCGAGACTCCGTTACGGTCCCGGTTACGACACATCGCCAAACCGAGGACCCACGACGACCGACACGACGATGAACCTTCGCACGCGTCTCCAAAAGACCGCCGATGCGGATTTCGTTCGGGAGATGATCAAGGTCGCGGCCCAGCGCCTGATGGAACCGGATGCCGAGGTCCTGACGGGCACTGCGGCTGTTCGACCGGCCCGTGCTGGACCGCGCCCCGGGGAATCGAGCGGCGGCACAAGTCCGCCATCGATCGCTTCGGGCGCCACCCGCACCGCACCGTGATCCTCGGCAGGCCGTCGACGGCAGAGGAGACCGCTTTCCCGACGATCGCGGGTTCGTCGTTGCGATCCAGCCGTCGGTCGATCCAGGGCACCTGCCCGATTCGGCGTCTCAAAGCTGACCGGAGTCGCCCCAATTCGCGAGCAGGGCCTGGTAGGCGGGGTCGGCGTAGCGGCCGGGATCGAAGGCCGTCGCGTATCCGGGCAGGGCCGCGCCGGTGACGTGCTTCGCGAGCAGCTCGCCGGCGGCGCAGGACGCCATGATCCCGAAGCCGGAAAAGGCGGCGCAGACGAAGCTGCCCGGCATCGGCAGCCTCCCGATCAGCGGCCGGTTCTCGCGCGTCTTGGTGTAGTAGCCGCCATCGACATAAGGCCTGGGCATCGGATCGAAATAGGCGGCGAGGCCCGGCACCAGCACGGCCATGCCGCGCAGCGTGATCTCCGGCAGGTCGGGATCCCAGGACAGCGGAAAGACCGGCGTGTCGAGCTGCGGACAGTCATAGGTCCAATACATGATGACCTGGTCGCCCGCGCCGGTCGGGCGGCCATGCACGCCGGCGGGAAACTCGGCGAGCAGGCGGCGCGTGGACTCGTCCTGCGCCAGCGCCGCGCGCTCGTCCGCGGTCCACGGCAGGACCGTCGGATCGCACCAGATGATCAGCGGCGCCGTGCGCGGCAAGACGCCCCGCGCGTCGGGCAGCGTGATCTTGATGTGCTTCTCGACGACGACCGGCAGGGACGCGCCCAGCAGCGCCGCGGTGGCCTTGAGATGCGGCCCGGTCGCGAGGACCAGCGCGTCGGCGCCGACGGCGAATTCCCGTTCGCCCGCGCGCAGCTGCACGCCGGCGACGCGGCCCGCGGCGGTCTCCGCGCCGACGAATTCGGCCGCGATCAGCTCGACGCCGCGCGCGCGCGCCGCCTCGAGCAGATGCATGCCCAGCTGCTGGGCGCTCAGCCAGCCGCAGCGCCGCGCATGGAGCACGGCGACGGTGCCGGGGTTGAGATAGCCGAAATGCGCGCGGATCAGGTCCTGGTCGAGAATCAGATCGGCGCCGTCGGGACCGTCCTCGAAGCCCTGCGCCGCGGCGGGCACATAGTCCGCAGGCGACGTCACGACGCGCAGTTCGCCCGCACCCAGCCCGGCGGCTTCGCGTCCCTGGCGCTCGAAGACCTCGGCCATCTCCCGCCGCGCGGTCGCATAGACATAGCCGCGACGGTTCATCACGAAGCGGTTGCCCGAACGCCGCGCATGCCCGGTCATCAGGTCGATGCTGCGGTTCATCAGCGCGACCATGGCGTCGCCCGGACCGGGCCACCAGTTGCGGTAGCACTCCGTCGACTTGTCGCTGGTCAGGCCCAGGACCGGCCCGGGCTCGACGAGCGCGACGCGCGCCAGCCCCGCCTCGCTCAGCGCATGCGCGGCGGCGATCCCCGCGATGCCCGCGCCGCAGACCACCGCGTCGTAATGCTGTCTGGTCATGCGGTCGGGCCCGGTGGCTGCTGCCGCGCAGCGAAGCGCATCATGCGACCTTCGCCCGCTTGCGGAACTTGGATACGGCCAGACCATGCGCCTGCGCCAGGAGCGGTTTGATCCGTTCGAATGTGGCTGCACCGGGGTTGAGAACGCCGACCCAGCCCATCCAGGCGTAGACGGGGTGGGGAAGCAAGATGTCGAGCGCGGCGAAGTCGTGGCCGGTGCGGACGACGCCCGCCGCGGCGGGCCGCGCCGGCAGGTGTCCGAACAGGGCGCGGTAGGCGGGCTGGCCGATGCCGAAAGCGAATCGGTAGACGCCCGGGCGATCCAGCCGCGACGCGCGATCGTTGGCGCCATCCTGCGTCTTGATCGTCGCGAAGTAGACGCCGCGCGGCAAGACCATTCCAGGATTGTAGAAGAAGCCGGTCTCGCCCCAGGCGGCCGCAGGAACGATCCCGGGAAAGCTGTCGCGAATGTGATCGGCGATGGCGGCTTGCGCCACGGCGGGCGTGGGAATCGTATCGCGCATGGGTCGAATGGAAGGCTACAGGGCTTTCGCCGCCGGTGAAACCAGGTCGCGGCCCCCGCGGTCCGGTCCATGGTCCCGCAGCGGCGGGAGCATGACCGGGCCTTCCTCTACCGCCGCGAACCGATCTCTGCCACAACTCGCTCCCAAGCCGATCAGGAAAGCCGAGCCATGAAATACCTGCACACGATGATCCGCGTCTCCTCGATCGAGGACACGCTCGCCTTCTTCGAGGTCATCGGCCTCAAGGAGATCCGTCGCTATTCGAGCGAGAAGGGACGTTTCACCAACGTCTTCCTCGCCGTGCCGGGCGACAGCGCCCAGGTCGAGCTGACCTACAACTGGGACCCGGAGGTCTATGGCGGCGGGCGCAATTTCGGCCATCTGGCCTATGCGGTCGACGACATCTACGCGACCTGTGCGGCGCTGCAGAAGCACGGCGTGGTGATCAACCGGCCGCCGCGCGACGGCCGCATGGCCTTCGTGAAGACGCCGGACGGCATCTCGATCGAACTGCTCCAGGCCGGCGAGGCGCTGCCGGTGGCCGAGCCCTGGGCCAGCATGCCGAACACCGGCAGCTGGTGACGCGGCGCCCGGGCGGCCGCCGCTACGTGGCCACGCCGCAATAGGCGGCGGCCGCGGCGAGATAGACCTGGGCCGAACGCCGGATGCGATCGACCGAGACCCATTCGACGTCGGCATGCGCGGTGTGGTTCGAGGCGCCGTAGTAGAAGGTCGGTATGCCGGTGCCGTGGACGTAGAGATTGGCGTCGCCGACGATGCGCCGGCCGACGATCTTCGGCGTGGCGCCGGTCACGCGCTGCGCCGCGGCGATCACCGCGCGCACCGCGTCGTCCTCGGGCGGCGTCTCGAACGGCTCGCGCTCCTGCTCGATCCGCAGCTCGAAGCCCAGCCGGCCGGCGGCGGCGAAGGGCCGGACCAGCGCCTCCAGCTCGGCGCGGATGTCGGCGACGGTCTTGCCGGGCATCCAGCGCCGCGTGCCGATCAGGGTGCAATGAGTGGGCGTGCGGTTGTAGAGATCGCCCGCCTGCGCGACGCCAAGGTCAATCCGCTCCGGTCCGGCCAGCTTGTGGCGCGCGCCCGCATCCATCTCGATCTGGCGCGCATGGATGGCGCCGATCAGTTCGCCCATGAACCGGATCGGGTTCTCGCCGAAGGGCGTGTTGTTGGTGTGCGTGCCGCCCCGGTCCGATGTCAAAGTGACGACGAAATTGGCCGAGCCCATGCTCATCAGCCAGATGTCCTCCTCGCCCTCGACGATGAGGATGCGGTCGGCCTGGACGCGGCCGGATTTCAGGTCCTCGATATAGGCCTTGGGCCCGTCCTTGGCGGCGATCGCCTCCTCGTGCCCGACGACGGCCGAGATCGCGAGGTCGCCCTTGAGCCTGACGCCCGACTCGATCAGCGCCTTGGCCGCGCCCAGAACGGCGGCCATCGGCCCCTTCATGTCCGTGGTGCCGCGCCCGTAGATCAGGTCGCCCTCGCGCCGCGGGGGCCAGGCGCCGTGGATCGGCACCGTGTCGACATGGCCGTTGAGCGCCAGGGTGGGCCCGCCGCCGGTGCCGGGGATGCGGGCGTAGAGATTGTAGCGGCCCGGCGTCACCTCGCGCATGTCGACGGCGAGGCCGAGCGAACGCAGCGCGTCGGCGTAGTAGAGGCACATCTGCGCCTCGTCCATCGTCACGCTCTTGATCTCGACCATCTCGAGGGTCCGGCGCGCCATCCACTCGCCGTCCACCCGTTCCAGCATCCTCGCGACCGACGCGTCCGACATGCGGTGCTCCCTCTGGTCCGACGAAGCCGATGTTAGACGACCTTGCCGGACGGCGCATCAGGCGGCCCTGGCCCGGCGCCGGCGGAATTGTCCGCGCGCGGATTCGCGGTAAGGTTCCGCATCCGGGAGACCGCCGCCGCATGAGCCGCTTGACCCTCGCCGACACGCAAGCCCATCGCCTCTGGCACGCGCTGCGCGCGCAGGAGGTCTCGCCGCTGGCGCTGTGGCGGGAGGCCGCGGCGCGCCATGCGCGTCTGGGCGAAAGGCTGAACGCCTACAAGCTCTGGCTGGGCGAGACGGGAGAGGCGCAGGCGCGCGCGGCGGAGGCCGCCTTCGCCGTGGGCGTGGATCTCGGTCCGCTCCAGGGGCTGCCGATCTCGATCAAGGACGTCTTCGGCGTCGACGGCACGCCCACCTATGCGGGAACCCGTCACCGCCTGCCGCCGCGATACGAGGTGGAGGGGCCGATCGTCGCGACGCTGCGCCGTCAGCTCGCGGTGTTCCCCGGCAAGACGCATACCGTCCCCTTCGCCTTCGGCGGCATCGGGGCCAACGCCCATTGGGGTGCGCCGTGGAATCCCTGGGACGATGTCCATCATCGCGGCACCGGCGGGTCCAGCTCCGGCGCGGGCGGCAGCCTTTGGGAAGGCTCTTCGGTGGTGAGCCTGGGCAGCGATGCCGGCGGATCGATCCGCATGCCGGCCTCGCTCGCCGGCGTCGTCGGTCTCAAGACCTCGATCGGCCGCTGGCCGGGCGGCGGGGCACCGCCGCTGAGCCCGTCGCTGGACTGTCCGGGCGTGCTCGCGCTGTCGGTCGCGGACGCGGCGCTGGGCTTCGCCGCCATCGATCCGGCGGGCCATGCGTGGCCGGAGCTTTGGCGCCGGCTGGACGCGCGGAAGCTGACGGGGCTGCGCATCGGCGTCGCCGACAGCTACTTCTTCGACGATTGCGGCCCGGGCATCGCGGCGGCGATCGAACAGGCGCTGAAGGAGCTGGAGGCGAAGGGCGCGATCCTGGTGCCCCTGGCGATGCCCGAGGTCGCGGAGGCGGTCGCCTACATGGCCAATGGCAGCGTCGGCGTGCCGGAAGGGTTCGCCCTGGTCTCGACGGAGTTCAAGGACTGGATCCCGGATCTCGATCCCAATGTCTGGGCGCGGCTGAAGACTTTCGGCGACATCCCGGCGGCCGAATATCTCGCCCGCCAGCGCGCGCGCCCGGCGATGTCGGCGCGCGCCCATGCGCGGCTGGAGGGGATCGACGTGCTGGCGCTGCCGACCACCGCGGTCACGGCGCCGCGCCTCGACGCGCTCGAGGATCGCGAGGCATTCCGCCTGACCACGCTGCGCATCGGGCGCAACGTCTCGCCCTTCAATGTCTGGGACATGTGCGCGCTGTCGATGCCCGTGGCCTTCGATCCCGACCGGCTGCCGGTCGGGCTGCAGCTGGTCACGGGCAGGCGGACCGAAGAGGCGCTGCTCGCCGCGGCGCTGGCGGTGGAGAAGGTCCTGGGCGATGTCCGCCAGCGCCTGGGACGGCCGCCGGCCTGCCCCTGACGCGCGGCTTGCGGTCGCCGCCCCGCGAAGCGGTCATTCCGCCGCGAGCCGGGCCGGATCGAGTTCGGCGATCTTCGTGTCGTAGGCCTGGTAATCGGCCCAGAGGCGCGGCAGGTCGGCTTCGAACAGCCCGCGCACGATCGCCTGCGCCAGCCGCGGCACCGCGTAGACCATGGCGTTGATCGACGCGCCCGCGGGCCCGAAGGACAGCGTGGTCGAGATCCCGAAGAGATGGATGTCGCGGATCCAGGGCGTCGTGCCGGGCTGCCGTTCCACCAGCCCGTAATCTGGCGCAAGATAGGGAAAGGCGCCCAGCCGCTCGTCGGCTTCCTCGGCTGGCGGTGCGTAGCGATCGCTCCAGCGGGCGATGTTGCCATGGCAGCCGGCCAGCATCGGCACGGCGGCGAAGTCCATCCGCACCCCGGTGCCGCAGATCAGGAAGTCGGCGGCGACGTCGCCGCGCGGCGTGGCGATCGCGATACGCCCGTCCGGCGCCAGGCTGGCACCGGTCCAGGGCCGTCCGACATGCATGCGGAAATTCCCGAACTTCGCGGCGCGGTTCCAGGTGTCCTGCGGGAACGCCTCGCGCAGCCCCAGGACATGGGTCATGAAGCGCCAGCGCCACGCATCCGACATCGCGTGCATCGACTGCAGGAAGCCCGAGAAGGTCAGCCAGCGATAAGGCTGGACCAGTTGCGGCTCGGCGCGGCGGCAGAACAGATGCACTTCGGCCGCGCCATGCTCAAGCGCGGTCGCGGCGTTGTCGAAGGCCGAGGCGCCGGCCCCCAGCACCGCCACCACCTTGCCGCGCAGCGCCGCGAATTCGATCGCATCGGCGCTGTGGGCGCGCCGGTCCGCCGGCAACGCGGCGACGAAATCGGGCATCCACCATCGGCCCGCATCCTCCTGGCCCGTGGCCAGCACGACCTTGCGCGCCAGCATCGGACCGGCGGAGGTCTCGATCGCGAGGCAAGGCAGGCCGTCGTCGGTGCGCGCGGGGGCGATGCGTCCCGCCGTGACGCCGTTGCGCACCGGCACGCCGGTGACGCGGCGGAACCACAGCAGATAGTCGTTCCACATCTCCTTCGGGATCAGCGTCAACCGCTCCCAGCCGGCGGTGCCGAACTGCGCCTCGTGCCATGCCTGGAAGGTGAGGGAGGGGATCCCGAGATCGGGACCGGACTGGTCCTTCCAGCTGCGCAGATTCGGCATCCGCGCATAGGTCGCCCAGGGTCCCTCGCGGCCCTCGGGGGCGCGATCGATCGCGAGGATGTTGCCCACCTTCTCGCGCAGCAGCGCGAAGCCCGCGACGACGCCGCATTGCCCGGCGCCGACGATCAGCACGTCCAGCACCGGCCGCCCGCCGCTGGTCTTCGGCTGCAGCCACGCCATGCGCGGATGCGCGATCAATGCCAGGTCGCGCGCGACGTCGGCTTCCAGCTCGGCAAGGTTGCGTGGCGCAGGCACGGCCAGGTCTCCCGGGATCCGGTGTTCGGCCTCAGGATATGGCGCGCCGGGCGGCCTTCGCCATGGGCCGAACCTCGTGCCCGGCCCGACACCCGACCCCGTCGCGGCGCTCCGACCGGATGCGTCTTCTCGGGTATTTGCAAGCGCGATGGGCCGATTGTCCCGTGACCGATTCCGGGGACGAGTTCCGGCCGGGTGAGCCACTTCGACCATGGCGCAGGTCGCGGCAGCAAGTGCAGATCGAACGAGCCGGGGGCTGTCGAAGAGACGTCACGCGAAATCCGCTTCGAGCCCCAATCTCACCGTCCCGCGCTTGCCACCGATCTCCTCCCACCAGCTCCCGAGATTGGTCCGCTTCCTGTAGTAGAGATCGTAGATATGAATATCCAGCAATTCGGCCTCGGTCATGGTCGTCGCTGCAAAAGCAGGGCTGCCACCGAGGAGCTTGCCCTGCTTCAGGGTCGGCCGGATCAAGACCCCGCCGACATATCTGAACTCCTGTAGCGCCGTTTTCTTTTGCAGAAGCATGGCACTGGCGATGTGGTTGCTGAATGCGCCTTCCCACAGCGCCAGACCGATCTGGTAGCCGTCCGGGGTCCATGGGTAGTTGAACGTGTCGTTGAAGGCTTCGATCACGAAGGTGCTGGCGTCGCCACATAATCCATCCGGATCCGATTTGTTTCCGGCGAACAGACGGTTCGGGGTCTTGTAGATCCGGTTCGGCGAAAATCCGGCCCATGCCGTCCGCTTCGGAACGATTTCCCTGTCGAACCAGAGATCGACCTGAGCCAGCAAAGGGGTTGGCTTTGCCATTTCATTGTCCTCCGTCGGAAATCGAACGCGAGGCCCCAGCAGGACGTCTGCGTCCATCCAACAACATGAACTGTGAATCTCGGACAGCGCCGGGTCAACCGCCGTGTGGACGCAGATTGCCGATATGCCGGCCCGGAAAAGCGATCCCAGGCTGGTGTTGCCGGGGGGTATCGGGTGCGTTGCCGCGGCGCTTCCGCGGCGCTTCCGATCCGGCATCGGTGGCGCGAGAGGTCAGGGTCCCTGCAGCGATCGCAGCCGACCGAGCGTCAGCTGGAGATTGCCGAGCTTCTCGGGCGCGCGGCCCTTGAAGGTGACCATCTGGGTGCCCTGGCGGCGCATCTCCGCCAGCTGGGCTGCCGATGGCGCCGTCTTGAGGATCTTGAGGAAGATCTCCGGGGCCAGCAGGCCGAACCCGACCTTCCCCGCCTTCACGGCCTGGGCGAGCGCCACCTGATCGCTGAACCGCTCCGGGTTTGCCGGAGGCTGTTTGGTTTGAGTCAGGCTGCCCTGGCCATGACCTCGGCCTGAGCATAGTAGCGCGCCTCGGCTTCGGCGGG
>JBIKLI010000443.1:0-3230 GCA_044359885.1 Alphaproteobacteria bacterium
GCGGAGAAGTAGAAGTTGATGCCTCAGCGGACGGGGCGCCGAGCTGATTTGCCATAGCATCGGTGTCAGCAATCGCGCGGCGACCGGATCGGCCGCTTCGGATGGACGCATTTGGGCAGATCGGCACGGACGAAATAACGATCCAGCGCGAAATAACGATCCAGCGTGGTTTTTGCTCGCCGACCCGGAAAAGAAATAACGATCCAGCGTGGTTTTTGCGCGCCGACCCGGTGCTGCAGCGCGACGCCGCCCGCGGCATCCATGCGCATGCGGCGCAGGGCAAGCCGGGCGGCTGCGATGCGCAGGGCACCGTCATCGACACCGCCGTGAGCAGGATGCCCGAACGCCCCGGTCTTCCGTGGACCGAGGTCTGGACCGTCCTGCACTGCGACACGCGGCAGCCGATGACCGTGACCTTCGCGCCATCCCCGGCCGGCGGCGTGACCTGGAGCATTGCCGGGGCGGCAAACACGCCGACCGCCACGGCGGCGCAAGGCTGCACCGCGCATCGCGGCCGCTTTCCCGCGCTGATCGGCAAGAGCGAGCCCGAAGCGCGGGCAGCGCTCGTGAAGATGAGAGGCATCACCACGATCCGCAGCGGCGGGCCGGGCATGCCGGCGGTCCGGATGTTGATGGTGGCCGGGTCGCTCTTGCGATGGCCTACCCTGCGCGGATGGCGAACCGCGTTGCATCGCGCGGCATGGCGCGATGCCTGGCCGGCATTCGCCGCAGGCATCAAGGCAAGGACGCAGGCAGCGTGATGGCGAGATCCGCGGCAAGCGTCGTCAGCGCCTGCCAGGTGCCGTCGTCGACCGGGATCCCGTCGCGCGCCCGCGACGCTCGGCTCGCGCGCTCGGGATCTCCGGCCATCATGATCCTGTCGCCGGCCTGCGCAGGCGCGCAGCCCAGCACGTAGTCCATCAGCGCGTCGTACTCGGCTCCGCCGCCGCCGCCGAAGCGCGCCGGATCGATCAGGATCGACAGCATGCCGTTGACGATGCCGCGGTCGCGCGGATTGCCGGGCTGGATCGTTCCGGCCCCGCCGACGATGCCCGCAAGGATGTCGCAGGCGAGCGCCAGGCCATAGCCCTTGTGCTCGCCGAACGGCAGCAGGACGCCGCGCGGCAGGCGATACATCACGCCGGGATCGGTGGTCGGCGCGCCGGCGGCATCGAGCAGCGCGCCCTCCACCACCGGCTTGCCAGCGTTGTTGGCCACACGCGCCTTGCCCATGGCGATGCGACTGGTGGCGAAATCGAGCATGAAGCTGGGATGGCGCGCGCTGCCGGGCATGGCGATGCAGACCGGGTTGGTCGCGAACCGTCCCTCGCGGCCACCCCAGGGCGCGACCGGCGGCGGTCCCGCGTTGCCGTTGACGAAATGCAGCGATGCGAGGCCGGCCTCGGCCGCCATCTCGCCATAGGTGCCGACCCGTCCGATGTGGTGCGTGCGGCGCAGCGCGATCACGGCGACGCCATGGACACGCGCGAGACGGATGCCTGCGTCCATCGCATCGCGCCCGATCACCTGGCCATAGCCGCCGTCGCCGTCGATCGCCGCCAGCGGCCCGCTCTCCATCGTCACGCGCCCGCGACGATTGGCGGCCAGCACGCCCGACCGCCGATGGGTGGCATAGGCCGGCAACAGACCGACGCCGTGGCTGTCGTGGCCGGTCAGATTGGCGTCCACGAGATGGGCGGCGACGATCTCGGCCTCGCGCGCGTCGCGGCCGGTCGCGGCCAGCGCCGCGCGCGCGAAGCCGCCCAGGAGGTCCGGGGCGACGCGTGTCACGCGCCGCCGCCCAGGATCGATCCGCGCCGCAGCACGCCGCGCGACAGGAAGATGTCGGTGATGGCGTCGACGGCCGAATCGAAGACCGGGCTGCGGCGTGCCTCCAGCCCCCGCGGTCGCGGCAGGTCGATGTCGAGGATGCGGTCGATGCGGCCCGGCCGCTCGCTCATCACCACCACCCGGTCCGACAACAGCACCGCCTCGTCGATCGAGTGGGTGATGAACAGGACGGTCTTGGGACGCGCCAGCCACAGCGTCTCCAGGTCGATGCGCATCTGCTCGCGCGTCAGGGCGTCGAGCGCCCCGAAGGGCTCGTCCATCAGCAGCAGCGAGGGATCGTGGATGAGCGCGCGGACGATCTGGGCGCGCTGGCGCATGCCGCCCGACAATTCGTGCGGATAGCGGTCCTCGAAACCGGCCAGCCCGACCGCCGCCAGCAGGTCCATCGCGCGCTGGCGATAGGCGCCGGGATCGAGGCCGCGCAGCTCGACCTGGGCGAGCACGTTGCCGAGCAGGCTGCGCCAGTCGAGCAGCACCGGCGCCTGGAAGACGATGCCGAGTTCGGTGACCGGTCCTGCGACCGGCCGGCCCAGAACCTCGACGCGACCTTCGCTGGGCGCAAGCAGGCCGGACACGACGCGCAGCAACGTCGACTTGCCGCAACCCGACGGCCCGACGATGGAGACGAAGGCGCCGGCGTCGATCTCCAGATCGACGCCGGCCAGCGCCATCGTCTCGGCGCCGGCGCGCCGGAAGCGCTTTCCGACGCCCGCGACCCGTATCGCCGGCGCCCCGCTCACGTGGCGACGAAGTCGTTCGTGTAGAACGCGGTCGGCGGCATGTCCGTCTTGAGTTCGCGATAGTCGCGCATCAGTTCGAAGGTCTGCTGCCAGGCGGCGGGATCGTTCCAGCCGATCCGCCGCCCCGGCGTCAGACCCTGCTTCGTCAGCGCGTTCGAGTCGCCGACCTCGGCGAGCAGCGTCGCCTCGACGAGATCGGTCTTCATGCGCTTGACCGCGGCGGCGGCGGCGGCCGGGTCGGCCAGCATCGCTTCGTAGGCGCGCGCCGTCGCGCGCGAGAAGCGACGGACCATATCGGGCTTCTGCGCGATCGTGTCCGGATGGCAGATGATCGACATGCCGATCGTGTTCACGCCGACGTCGTAGAAGGGAATGATCACCGGCTCGACATTGCGCTGGCGCATCAGGTTCGGCTGGTCGGTGATGCCGCCGAGCACGGCGTCCACGTTGCGCTCGAGCACCGCGGGCACCTTGGCGGCGGCGTCCATCATGACCAGCCGGATCGAGTTCGCATCGAGCTTGTTGGCGGCGACGACGGCCGGCCAGAGAGCCGTCAGCGCGTCTCCGGCGGTGACCGCCAGACGCTTGCCCTGCAGGTCGCGGATCGTCGAGATCCCGCTGTCCTTGCGCGCCACGACG
>JBIKLI010000444.1:0-3220 GCA_044359885.1 Alphaproteobacteria bacterium
TGCGCGCGCCGACATGGGTGCAGGTCACGTTCGCCATCAGGTCGCCGATGGTCTGCTCGGGAACGCGCACATTGGTCCGGATCAGCTCGATCCAGGTCTCGTCGACCTGCCCGCCCCGGGCGAGGCGGATGATCGGCAGCCGCAGCCCTTCCTCGTAGATCTCCCGCGCGGTCGCCGAGAAGCCGGCGCCGCCGATGTCCGGCAGATGGGTGATGCTCATCGTATACCCGACCAGCCGCTCGCGGCGGAACACCGGCTGCATGACGTTGACGTCGAAGAGATGGCCGGTGCCCATCCACGGGTCGTTGGTCGCGATCACGTCGCCGGGCCGCAAGGTCTCGGGCGGAAAGCGGCGCAGCATGTGCGCCAGCGTCGCGGGCGCGGTGCCGGTGAAGGACGGGACGCTGTAGGCCCCCTGCGCGATCGACCGGCCATGCCGGTCGAACACCACGCAGGACAGGTCGTAGGACTCGCGGACATTGGTCGAGAAGGACGTCCGGACGAGCGCGTTGATGATCTCGTCGGCGATGGCGATCAGCCGGTCCCACTGGATGCCGAGGGCGATCGGGTCGTAGGCCGTCATCCCGCCCCCCCAAGGTCGAGCACGAGGTTGAGCCTGTCGTCGACATGCATCGCGTCGCCCGGACAGACGACGGTCGTCGATTCGCGTTCCTCGACGAGCGCCGGTCCGGCGATCGCGTCGCCCGGCCGGAGCGCGTAGCGGTCATAGACGGGACAGTCGACGAAGCCGCCGGACTCCGGGAAATAGGCCGGTCGCGATCCCGTTCGCGCCGCGCGGGGCGTGCCGCCCGGCCGGAGACGGTAGGCCTGCGCGCCGGCCGGCTCGGGACCGCTCGCATCGACCTTCCAGTTCACGATCTCGACAGGCCTGTCGGGGAAGGCGATCCCGAAGACCTTCGCGTATTCGGCGGCGAAGGCGCCGGGCAACCGTGCGGCGAGCCCGTCGTCGAGCGCGCCCTCCACCGGCACCTCGACTTCGTAGCCCTGGCCGACATAGCGCATGTCGAGCCGGTAGCGCCGCGTCACCGAGGCGGCGTCGATGCCGGCCTCGGCGAGGAAGCGAGCGGCCTCGGCGCCCAGCGCCTCGAATTGCTCGCGCAGCGCCGCCGGATCGAGCTGGCCCAGCGCCGTCCGGCGCGAGCGCACGACCTCGAAGCCGACCGGGCTCGACAGCAGGCCGAAGGCCGACATGACCCCGGCGCCGGTGGGGCAGATGACGCGCGGGATCCTCAGCTTGCGCGCGACCCGCGCCGCGTGCAGCGGGCCGGAGCCGCCGAAGGCGATCATGCTGCAGCGGCGATAGTCCGCGCCGCGCTCCGAGGCATGCACGCGGAAGGCGCGCGCGACGTCCTCGTTGACGACCTCGTGGATGCCCCAGGCGGCGCGTTCGGCCGGCACGCCGAGCGCGCGGCCGACGCCCTCGCCGATCGCCGCGCGCGCGGCCGCGGGGTCGAGGCGCATGCGGCCGCCCAGGAACGACGCGGCGCCGAGATACCCAAGCGCGAGATTGGCGTCGGTGAGCGTCGCCCGCGTCCCGCCCATGCCGTAGCACGCCGGACCCGGCATCGCGCCGGCGCTGCGCGGGCCGACCCGCAGCACGCCGCGTTCGTCGACGTCCGCCAGGCTGCCGCCGCCGGCGCCGATCTCGATCATGTCGAGCACGGGGATCTTCGCGGGAAGCCCGCTGCCGCGCCTGAAATCATGGACCCGGCCGACCTCGAGCTCGTAGCGCTTGAGCGGCGCGCCGTCGTGCACGATGCATCCCTTGGCCGTCGTGCCCCCCATGTCGAAGGACAGGATCTGGCCGAGACCGAGCGCGCGGCCATGGCGCGACGACATCAGCGCGCCGGCGGCGGGGCCCGACTCCAGCAGCCGGACCGGGAAGCGCCGCGCCAGGTCGGCCGTCAGCGTCCCGCCCGACGAGGTCATGATCAGGAATTTCCCGGCGAAGCCGAGCGCCGCGAGGCCGGCCTCGAGCCGGGCGACGTAGCGGTCGACGACCGGCTGCACGAAGGCGTTCATGCAGGTGGTCGTCCAGCGCTCGAACTCGCGCATGAAGGGGAAGATCTCGGACGAGATCGACACCTTGAGCCCCGGGAAGCGCGTGGCCAGCCAGCGAGCGGCGGCGCGCTCGTGGCGGCCGTCGAGATAGGCGTGCAGGAAGCAGACCGCCACCGCCTCGACGCCGTCGGCAGCGATCGCCGCCGCGAGCGGCGCTTCGAGCGCGGCGAAATCCGGCTCCTGCCGGACCACGCCGTCGTAGCCGATGCGCTCGCCGACCTCGAAGCGCAGATGGCGCGGCACCAGCGGCGCCGGGAAGCGGATGCGCAGGTCGAACAGGTCGTATCGGCGCTCCATTCCGATGTCGAGCGTGTCCCGGAACCCCGCCGTCACCAGCATCGCGGTCGGCGCGCCGCGGCGTTCGATCAGCGCGTTGGTCACCAGCGTGGTGCCGTGGACCAGGGCCGCCACCTCGGCGACCGCGATGCCGGCCTCGGCCGCCAGGGCGCCGACGCCGTCGACGACCGCGCGCGAGGGGTCGTCGGGCGTCGTCAGGCGCTTGTGGACGACGATGTCGCCGCCGGCGTCGTCGAACAGGGCGAAATCGGTGAAGGTGCCGCCGATGTCGACCCCGATGCGATAGCGTCCGGGCCCGGTCATGCCACCGCTCCGACGGCGGTGCCCGCGATCGCGCGGCAGGCGGCGATCGCCGCCGCGATGTCGTCGTCGTCGATGCCGCGATAGACGACGAAGCGAAGGCGCCCGGCGCCGAACGGCAAGGCCAGGATGCCGCGCGCAGCGAGCGCCGCGAGCGCTGCCCCGACGTCGCGCGTCGTGCGCACGACGACGATGTTGGTGGGATGCGCGGGCCGGATCGGCTCGAAATCGGGCAGACCGGCGAGGCCTGCCGCCAGCCTCTCGGCGCGGCGATGATCCTCGGCGGCGTCCCGCCACGACGCCAGCGCCACGCGCGCCGCGGCGGCGAAGACGGCCGTCGGCCGGATGCCGCCGCCCAGGCGCTGGCGCAGCGTCAGCGCCTGCTCGATGCGCGACCTGGACGCGGCGAGCGCCGCGCCGATCGGTGCGCCCAGACCCTTGTTCAGGCTGACGCACACGGTGTCGAAGCCGGCGGCCAGCCGCGCGGGATCCGTGCCGAGGGCGATGGCCGCGTTGAACAGGCGCGCGCCGTCGAGATGGG
>JBIKLI010000445.1:0-3206 GCA_044359885.1 Alphaproteobacteria bacterium
ACCGGCTCGAACAACTGGGCGATCGCAGGCCGCCGCACCGCCAGCGGCAAGCCGATCCTGGCCGGCGATCCGCACCAGCCCTTCTGGGTGCCGTCGAGCTGGTACGAATACGCGCTGCATGGTCCCGAGGACGACGCCGCCGGCGCCGGCCATCCCGGCTTCCCGGGCATGTGGTGGGGCAGCAACGGCACCGTCGCCTGGGCGATCACGAACAACATGGCCTCGACCCGCGACCTCTACCGCGAGCATGTCGATCCCACCGATCCCGGCCGCTATCGCGACGGCGACACGTGGCGGCGCTTCGAGACCCGCGACGTCACGATCCCCGTGCGCGGCGGCGACGCGCAGGCGCTGGCGATCCGGTCGACGACCCGGGGCCCGGTCGTCAACGCGCTGCTGCCGGCCTTCCAGGAAGGCGGCGATCCGCCGCTGTCGCTGCGCTGGGTCGGCCACGAGCATCTCGACGACCTGCGGGCGAGCATCGCGGTCGGGCGGGCCAAGGACTGGAGGGCTTTTCGCGCCGCGCTGCGCGACTGGTCCGTCGCGGTGTTCAACTTCGTCTACGCCGATGCCTCGGGCAATGTCGGCTATCAGATGTCGGGCCGGATCCCGGTGCGCGGCCGCGTCCATTACGGCTATCGCGACGCCGCCGAGCCGGCCGACCGCTGGACCGGCCATATCCCGTTCGAGGGCATGCCGCACAGCTACAATCCGGCGCGCGGCTATGTCGCCTCGGCCAACCAGCGCATCGTTCCGGCCGACTATCCGCATCCGATCTACGGCGCCTATTCGCAGGGCCATCGCGGCATCCGGCTCGACCAGGCGCTCGGAACACCCGAAGCCGCGACGCCACCCACGACGGTGGCGCTGCAGAACGACGTCAAGAGCGTGCGCGCGGAGCGCCTGTGCCGGCATCTGGCGGCTCTGCTGGCCGGCAGCGGCGACGCCGATGCCGAACTGATCGCGACGGCGCTCGCGGGCTGGAACTTCCAGCAGACCTGCGACAGCGACGCGCCGACGCTGTTCGAGACGTTCATGTTCCACTGGCAGCGCCGGGTTCTTTGCGAGCACGTGCCGGCGCGGCTGCTGGACACGGCGATGCAGCAGACGGGGCTTTGCACCGTGCTTCTGGAACAGCCGGATCGTCCCTATTTCCGCGACGGGTCGATCCGCACCGTGGCCGTCGAGGTCGCGCGGCAGTCGCTGGCGGCGTTGCGCGAGCGTCTGGGGCCCGATCGTGCCGCCTGGCGTTGGGGACAGCTGCATCTGGCCCATTGGCGCCATCCGCTGTCGACCGCGGCCGCGGCCGATGCCTTCGACATCGGGCCCGCCCCGGTGGATGGCGGCTCGCACACGGTCTGCAACACCGGCGGGGAACTGCCGCCCCATGCGGCATCGTCGGGTGCCGAATACCGTATCGTCGTCGATTTCGCGGCGCCGGAGTCCTTCCGAGCGATCCAGAACATCGGCAATTCCGGTGTCCCCGGCAGTGTCCATTACCGCGACCAGTTCGCCGATTGGTGCCGCGGCACCTATCACGAGGTGCAGTTGCGCCGGGACCGGATCCAGACCGAAAGCACCATCTTCCTCGTTCCGCGCTGAGCGGCCGTGCTATCCTGACGGCATGGAGTCATCCGGGGTGCCGCCGGGCGGCGCCGGCGCGAGCGGGCTTGCCTCCGGCGCCGGCCATGCGCTGAACAATGTGCTGGCCTATCTCTATGCCGCCGCCAGCTATCTCGAAGACGGCGAGGTCGATGCGCCGCGCGCCCGTGCCGCCGTCGAGGACGCCTGCCGCGGTGCGCGGGCGCTCTCGGCGGCGCTGACCCTGCATGCGATGACGGCGGAAGGGCTGGCGACGGTGCCGGCCTTCGGCCAGCTCCTCGACGATGCCGGGCTCGCCGGCGCCCTGCGCGGCGCCGTCGAGGTCGCCGGCGCGTCAGCGGCGGACGACGCGGCCTTGCTCGTCGAGCCGCATGCGGCGACGCTCGATGCCGACACGCTCGCGGCCCTGGCGCTGTGCGCGGCGACGGCCCTGCGCCGGTCGGCCGGCGTCGCGGCCGTGCTCGGCCAGCGCGCGACGCTGCTGCGCGACCCGGGATCGGGCGTCCGGCGGCTGACGATCCGGTGGCAGGCGACGCTGCCGGCGGGCCGGCCAGCGCCCCGCCGCCCCGCTCACGGCCCTTGCGAGGCCGCGCTGGCGCATGCGGCGGCGCTGCTGCCGCGGCTGGATGCGGCGCTCCGGCAGGCGGAGGACGGCACGATCGACTTGCGCGTCGACTTGCGCGAGGCGTCGCCGGCGGATGGCCGGTGGGGATGACCGGCGGCGAGGCGCCCATGGTCCTGGTGGTCGAGGACGATCCCGCCATCGAGGGCATGATCCTGCGCTGCCTGCGCCAGTTCGGCTACCGGACCTGCACGGCGCTGGGGCGCGCGGAGATCCAGGCCACCGTCGAGAACGGGGGCTGCGATGCGATCGTCCTCGATCTGGGGCTGCCCAGCGACGACGGCATCGACATCGCCCGTGCCCTGCGCCAGCACAGCGCCGTCCCGATCCTGATGCTGACCGGACGGGCCGGCATCCAGCAGCGCGTGGCAGGGCTGGAGGCGGGCGCCGACGACTACATCGTCAAGCCCTTCGCGGGCGAGGAACTGGTGGCGCGGCTGCGCGCCGTCCTGCGCCGCGCGCCGCGCGCCGCCACCCTGGCCGCCCCACCGCAGGTCTTCATGGTCGGAGGTGTGCGCGTCGCTCTGGATGGCCGCGCCGTCGAGGGGCCGTTGGGCCCGCAACGCCTGACGGAGCAGGAAGCCCGCCTCCTGCGGGCGCTCATCGAGAGCGTCGGGGCGCTGGGTCGGGCCGCCGCCTATCGGTTCGTCTTCGCGCGCGACTGGGATCCGGGCGACCGGGCGCTCGACGTGCATGTCGCCCATCTCCGGCGCAAGATCCGGGACGCCGGCGGGGATCCCGACGCGATCGCGACCCTTCGCGGACAGGGCTACGCGCTGCGGGGCGTGGTTCCGGCCGCCCCCCACGCCGCTGGCTGAGCGCCGGCCGCAGGGCGTAAGCGCCGCTTCACCAAACTTAACGGGTCACCGGCCGTCGCTTGCGGCTAGATGCGATCCGGGATGCGGGCGCAGCCGGCGCCTCGTCCCGACTGCGGCCCTCTGGAGAAGCGATCGCGATCATGCAAAAGGCTCTCGCGCGACCG
>JBIKLI010000446.1:0-3194 GCA_044359885.1 Alphaproteobacteria bacterium
CCGACTGGTCTTCGCCAGCCCGATGCCCAATCCCGACCATCTGGCGCGGTTCGCGCTGGCCGATCTGTTCGTCGACACCTTCCCCTATGGCGCCCACACCACCGCGTCGGACGCGCTGTGGATGGGGCTGCCGGTGCTGACCATGATCGGGCGCAGCTTCGCCTCGCGCGTCTGCGCCGGCCTGGTCGAGGCGGCGGGGATCGGCGAGATGGTCTGCGCGGGACTCGACCAATATGTCGAAAGGGCGATCGCCTTCGGCCGCGATCCGGCCCTGCTCGCGCCGATCGCCGCGCGGCTGCGCAACGGGCGAGACGCCTCGCTGCTCTTCGACACGCCGCGCCTGGTGCGCGCGCTCGAGGATGCCTATGCCGGGATGATGGAAGACTGGGCCGGCGGCAGGCTGCCGAAGCCGGATCTGGACAATATCGCCGTCTACCAGGAACTCTGCGCGACGATGGACGTCGAAGCGGTCGGTGCCCTCGACGACGCGGGCTATGCGGCGGCCTATCGTGCGCGGGTCTCCGAACGCGACAGCGCGTGGCCGATCCCGCCGGACCGGCGCTTCGCGCGCGCCGCGCCCGGCGGCTAGACCGGCGGACCGGAAGCGCGCGCGTCTAGAGGACGCGCGCGACTTCCTCGATCTCGAAGGCCTCGATCACGTCGCCAGGGCGGATGTCCTGGTAGTTCTCGAACGCCATGCCGCATTCGTAGCCGGACTGGACCTCGCGGACCTCGTCCTTGAAGCGGCGCAGCGTCTTGAGGGTTCCTTCGTGGATGACGACGTTGTCGCGCAGAAGCCGGACCTTGGCGCCGCGCTTGACCATGCCTTCGGTGACCATGCAGCCGGCGACCTTGCCGTACTTGGACAGGTCGAAGACCTGGCGGATCTCGGCGTTGCCGAGGAACTTCTCGCGCAGCGTCGGCGCCAGCAGGCCGGCGAGCGCCGCCTTTATGTCGTCGATGATGTTGTAGATGATCGAGTAGTAGCGGATCTCCACGCCGTCGCGCTTGGCGATGTCGCGGGCCTGCGCGGTGGCGCGGACATTGAACCCGACGATGATGCCGTTCGACGCCTTGGCCAGCGCGACGTCGCCCTCGGTGATCGCGCCGACGGCGCTGTGCAGGACCCTCGTCTTGACCTCGTCCGTGCCGAGCTTGCCGATCGAGGCAGAGATCGCCTCGACGGAACCCTGCACGTCCGCCTTGACGACGACGCCCAGTTCCTTGGCGGCGCCTTCCTGGATGCGCGAGAACATGTCGGCGAGCGTGCCGCGGCTGGTGGCCGCGACGCGCGCGTCGCGGGCCCGCTTCTGGCGGAACGACGTGATCTCGCGCGCGCGGGCCTCCGATTCGATGACCGCGAAGTCGTCGCCCGCGGATGGCGTGCCGTCCAGCCCGAGGATCTCGACGGGCATCGACGGACCGGCCTCGCGGATCGGCTGGCCGTTGTAGTCCAGCAGCGCGCGCACCTTGCCCCATTCGGAGCCCGCGACGACGATGTCGCCGACGGCGAGCGTGCCCTTCTGGACCAGAACGGTGGCGACGACGCCGCGGCCGCGGTCGAGCTTCGCTTCGACCACCGCGCCGGCGGCGGCGCGCGCCGGATTGGCCTTGAGGTCGAGGACCTCGGCCTGCAGCAGGATCGCGTCCTCGAGCTTGTCGAGGTTCAGCTTCTTGGTCGCCGAGACCTCGACCGACAGCACGTCGCCGCCATAGCCCTCGAGCGCCACGTCGTGCTGCAGCAGGTCGAGGCGGACCTTGTCGGGGTTGGCGCCGGGCTTGTCGATCTTGTTGATCGCCACGATCATCGGGACCTTGGCCGCCTTGGCGTGGCTGATCGCCTCGATGGTCTGGGGCTGGATGCCGTCGTCCGCGGCCACGACCAGGATCACGATGTCGGTGACCGACGCGCCGCGCGCGCGCATCGCGGTGAAGGCCTCGTGGCCGGGCGTGTCGAGGAAGGTGATCGGCCGGCCGCCGGCGGCGTGGACCTGGTAGGCGCCGATGTGCTGCGTGATGCCGCCGGCCTCGTGGGCCGCGACGTCGGACTGGCGCAGCGCGTCCAGCAGCGAGGTCTTGCCATGGTCGACATGGCCCATGATCGTCACGACCGGCGGACGCGGCTGGACCGCCTCGTCGCTGTCGTCGCCGATGCCGATGCCGATCTCGACGTCGGACTCGGCCACGCGCTTGAACTTGTGCCCGAACTCGCCGACGACCAGCTCGGCCGTGTCGGCGTCGATGTTCTGGTTGATGGTCGCCATCACGCCCATCTTCATCAGCGCCTTGACGACGTCGGCGCCGCGCTCGGCCATGCGGTTGGCGAGTTCCTGGACCGTGATCGCCTCGGGGATGACGACGTCGCGCACGATCTTCAACTGCGACGCCGAAGCGCCCATCGCGCCCATGCGTTCCTTCGCGGCGCGGCGCTTGATCGCGGCGAGCGACCGGGCGCGGATCTGGTTCTCGTCGGACAGCGCCTGCTGCAGCGACACCTTGCCCATGGGACGGCGCTGGTCGTCGTTGCGCTTGGGCCCGAGGGTCGGCTTCTTCGGCGGCACGATGGGCAAGCCAGGACGCCGCGGCCGAGCCTTCTCTTCTTCTTCTTCCGTGACCGGCCCCAGCTTCGCGACGGCGGCCTTGGCGGTGGCGTCGGCGGTCTTGCGGCGCTGGGCCTCGTCCTCGGCCTGCTTGCGGCGCGTCTCCTCGTCGGCCTTGCGCTTCTCGTCCTCGGCCTTGGCACGGAGCGCCGCCTCGATGCGCTGACGCTCCTCTTCCTCGGCCCTGCGGCGAGACTCGTCCTCGGCGCGCCGGCGCGCCTCGTCCTCCGCGGCGCGCGCCGACTCGCTGTCCTCGCGCCGGCGCGCCTCCTCGGCGCGCTGCATGGTGTGCGCGGTCTTCAGCGCGCGCTGACGGGCCGCGCGTTCCTCTTCGGTCAGGACGCGCAGCACCGCCGGCTTGGCGGCGGGAGCCGGCCGCGGCGGCATCACGATGGTAACGGCCGGCGCCACGCGCGTCGGCGCCGCGACGGGTGCGGCGGCCGACGCGGCAGCCGGGGTGGCTGCTGGAGTGGCCGCCGGAGTGGCCGCCGGAGTGGCCGCCGATGCGGGCGCGGGCGCGGGTGCGGGCGCCGGTGCGGCGCGCGGCGGTGCGGCTGCCGGGGTGCTCGCGGCGGACGGGGGGCCGCCCGCGGG
>JBIKLI010000124.1:0-11479 GCA_044359885.1 Alphaproteobacteria bacterium
CCGGCAGCCGGTCGCAGGCGCCGTAATCGGTCCAGTAGC
This sequence comes from Alphaproteobacteria bacterium, assembly GCA_044359885.1. Classification (GTDB taxonomy): domain Bacteria; phylum Pseudomonadota; class Alphaproteobacteria; order CACIAM-22H2; family CACIAM-22H2; genus CAIOSQ01. The sequence continues at coordinate 40 of JBIKLI010000124.1, forward strand.
GCTGCGCGGGGTCGCGGCGCAGACCGAAGACCTCGCCGTCGAAGCCGTGACGGAAATGGTCGCCGCGCGTCCGGGCGCGGTCGGCCGGCGGCATCGTCGCCGCGCACGCCCCCGCGGTCATGGCGACAGCCCCGCGAGAAGGTCGCCATAGGCGGTTCGCGCGATCGCGTCATGCGCGCCCATGCGCCGCATCAGCTCCGGGCGCAGCGCGTCGTCGAGATGCAGCACGTTCTCGAAGCCGTGGAATTTCGGGCGCGGCTCCAGCAGGAAATGGCGCCGGTAGACGACGCCCTTGACGGCGGCGGTGTCGCCGACGCCCGGCAACCGGTCCTCGCACAGCGCCGCCACGACCGGATCGCGCAGGAAGGCCAGCATGTTCGAGGGGTCGTACTGGAAGAAGCCGGCGCAGCCGGCGCGGCCCGCGGCCAGCAGATGGCGGTACCAGCCGGCGATGCGTTCCTTCTCCAGCATCTCCCAGACCCCGCCCGTGCGCGTCGCCCCGGCCTCGCCGGGCTCGGCCGCGCGGCGGACCAGATAGCACTCGCCCGAGCCGAGGATCGGATAGCCGTCGACCTGATCCATCGCCCACATCGTGTGCAGCAGCTGCGGCTGCACGCAGGTCGCGCGCAGCGCGTAGTCGAGCGCCGCGCCCGACTCGAAGAAGCGCCCGATGTCGATGTCGAGCATCCGATACGGGACCTGATGGGTCTCGCAGAAGCGGATCGCGTAGGCGATGTCGTGCCGGTTCAGATCGCCCGCGAAGCGCGTGATCGCGGCGCGCACCGGGATCCCCGCGAAGAGGAAGGACTGCACCACGACCTCGCTGTCGAGGCCGCCGGAGAAGAGGACCCAGAGATCCGCCTCGGTCGCCGCCCGGATCAGCCGCGCCGTGTCGAGACAGGCCGCGCGCCAGTCGGCGGGCACATGGGGGCTGCGGCCATAGGCGACCTCGAAGGCCGCGAAGGGCGACGGCCGGGCGACGAACCAGCGGCCGTCGTAGCCGAAGCGGAAATGGTTGCGATGCGAGAGCTCGAGCCCCGCCGCATCGATCGTGCCCGGCTGCGGGCGGACCGCCGCCAGCGCCCTCATCGCCGCACCGCCCGGCCCATGCCATCCGCCGCGTCCATCCGCATCGCCATGCCGTCCTCCCTCGCGTTCGCACCGGCGCGAAGCAAACGCCACGACGGGGGGCGGCGGCAATTTCCCGCCCGGCTTAGCGCCGCGTGCCGCGCGGCGTAAGCCTAGCCGGCGACGCCGGCGGGCGGGGCGGCGGCGAAGAGATGGATGGCGATCGCGGCGGCGGCGGCGACATTGAGCGACTGCACCGCGCCGCGGCCAGGAATGCGCGCGACGGCGGCACAGGCGGCGCGCGTGGCCGCCGGCACGCCCTGCTCCTCGTTGCCCAGCACCAGCGCCACGGGCCGGTCGCGCGCGATCTCGCCGATCGGCCGTGCCCCGGGCGCGAGCGCGGTCGCCACGGTCAGGAACGACCGGCCGAGCGGCGCCAGCGCCGCGGGCAGCCGCGCGCGGATCAGCTCGAGCCGGTCGAGCCCGCCCTCCGCGATCCGGAAGGCGGCGTCCGAGGGCAGCGCCTGGGCGGGATGGTCCGACAGGATCAGGCGCCGGACGCCGAAGAACGCCGCGCTGCGCGCGATGGCGCCCAGATTGTGCGGGTTGGACACGCCGTCGAGGACGACGACCAGCCCCTCGCGCCGCGCCCAGCGCGCGGGATCGGCGGGATCGAATTCCGGGACCGGCCGCGGCCGGACGATGGCGACGATGCCGCCATGCATCGCGCTGCCGGCGATGCGCGCCAGTTCGGCAGCCTCGACCGCGCGATAGGGCTTGCGCGCGCGGGCCAGCATGGCGGCGAAGGGGGCGACGGCCCGAAGCTGCTCGGGCAGGAAGAAAAGCCGCTCGACGCGGCCGGGATCGCTGTCGAACACGGCCTCGACCGCGCGCAGCCCGGCAAGGCGCAGCAGCTCGTCCGCATGGCGAAGCGCCTGGACCGGGGGGCGGGGCGGCGGCCGGCGGGGCATGGCGGTCAGGCCGCGCGCCGCGCGCCGCGCTCGACCAGGGTCAGGCAGGCGGCGATGATCACCGCGCTGCCGATCAGGGTCGAAGCCTCCGGCGCGATGCCGAAGACGGCGAGGTCGACGATCACGACCCAGAGGATCGAGCTGTATTCGAGCGGCGCCAGACGCGCGATCGGCGCGCGCCTGAGCGCGGCGGCGAAGGCCATGTGGGCCAGCGGCCAGAGCAACCCGACCAGCGACACCAGCGCCAGGTCCGCGAGCGCGGGCGGGGTCCAGTCCAGCATCGCCACCGGCAGCGTTCCCAGGACGATCGCGAGGCACGGATAGAAGATCAGGGCGAGCGGCGTCTCGTCCGCGCTCATCTGCCGCGTGATCACGCCGACGAAGCCGTAGCTGAGCGTGCCGAGCATGCAGGCGGCATAGGCGAGCGCGGCGCCCCCGCCCAGATCCGGCCCCACGACGATGCCGACGCCGGCCATTCCCAGCGCCACCGCGACGACGGCACGGCGCGGGATGCGCTCGCCCAGCGTCGCCGCCGCGAGCACGGTCATCGCCAGCGGCACGAGATAGAAGATCGTATAGGCGTCGGCCAGCGGCAGGTATCGGAACCCGTAGAAGAACGTGGCGCTGGACGTGAACAGCAGGACGCCGCGCAGCAGATGCATCCAGGGCCTGCGCGTGCGCAGGCCGCGCGGCCCGCGCGGACCCACCCACCATGCCGCGGCGGCGATGACCGCCAGCGACACCAGGGTGCGCATGGCGACGATCTGCAGGACCCCGTAGCTGCCCACCAGCCACTTGACCACGGCGTCCTGGACGACGAAGACCAGGACCGCCAGCATCATCAGCGCCGGGCCGCCGATGCCGCCGGCGTTCATCCGCGCCGTCGCCCGCCGCGCCGCGCCGCGCCCTCGCCGCCTGCGGCGGGCGGCGGCGAGACGAAGGCCCCGAGCATCGCGACCAGCAGGTCGTGGTCCGGGCGCGCGCGGGGCACATGCGTGTCGATCGCGCGGCGCATCGCCGCCAGATGGGTGGGCGACGTGCCGCAGCAGCCGCCGACGATGCGCGCGCCCGCGTCGACGGCGAGGCGCGCGTATTCGGCCATCAGCGGCGGCGTCCCCGAATAGATCGTGCCCTCGGCCGTGACGCGCGGGATGCCGCAATTCGCCTTGGCGACGATCACCGCGCCGGTCCCCGCCTCCTCCAGCGCCAGCACCGAGGCGACGAGGTCGCTGGCGCCGACGCCGCAATTCGCGCCGACCGCCAGCGGCGCCGGCGCGAGCGCGGCGGCGAACCGGGCGAGCTGCGCCGGCAGCACGCCCATCATCGTGCGCCCGGCGGTATCGAAGCTGGCGGTCATCGCATAGGGCATGCCCAGGTCCCCGGCCGCACGCGCGGCGGCGCGGATCTCCTCCAGCGCCGACATCGTCTCGATCCACACCACGTCGGCGCCGCCCTCGCGCAGACCCTCGATCTGCTCGCGGAACACGGCCGCCGCCTCGTCTTCGGTGAGCGCGCCCAGGGGCGCCAGAAGGTCGCCGGTCGGCCCGACCGAGCCGGCGACCACCACCTTGCGGCCCGCGGCGTCGGCGACCGCGCGCGCGTTGGCGGCGGCGAGGCGGTTCAGCTCGCGGGTGCGTCCCTCCAGCCCGTGCAGGGCGAGGCGGCGGCGATTGGCCCCGAAGCTGTTGGTCAGGATGATGTCGGCGCCGGCCTCGACGAATTCACGATGGAGCTGGCGGATCCGGTCCGCATGGATGTCGTTCCAGAGCTCCGGGGAATCGCCGGAGATCAGGCCTCGTTCGAAGAGATTGGTGCCGGTGGCCCCATCGGCCAGCAGGATCCGGCGTTCGGCGAGCAATGTGGCGAGCATGGCGTGGTCTCCGTGGCGCGACGTGGGAGCAGGCCGGCCGGTACTAGGCCCCCGGCGCCGGCGGCGCAAGCCGGCGGGCGCGCGCCGCCAGCCATGCCCCCAGCGCGGCGACCGCCGCGGTGGGCAGGGCGAGCGATCCCGGCCCGAAGGCCTCGATCAGCGCGCCACCTGCCGCCGCCGCGACGACCCAGCCGACGCTGGCACAGGTGATGTTGAAGCCGAGCAGGGCACCGCGCACGCGCGCCGGCGCCTCGCCCAGCACCGCCATCAGCGCCGGACGCCCGACCGCATTGGCCATCGCATAGAGGAAGCCCAGCAGGACACAGCCGGTCAGCCCGGGATCCCAGCCGAACAGGGCCAGCGCCAGGATCGCCGTCCCCAGCGACGACAGCGCGAAGCTGCGGGCCCGGTCGGGAAGCCGGTCCGCGATCCACGACCCCAGCGCGTTGCCGGCCAGATTGCCCAGCGCCATCGCCGCCAGCGGCAAGGTCAGCGCCGCCATGCCCAGCCCGTAGCGCAGCTGCAGCAGCGTGGCGAAATAGACCGCGACCACGCCGAAGCAGACGCGCTCGGCGATGCCGGCCGCCAGCAGCAGACCCAGCTGCGGGCCCAGCGCGCGGATGGCCGCCGGCGACAGCGGCGGCGCGCCGGCGGCCGGTGCCGCGGTGGCCGGCTGCGCCGCGCGCGGCGCACGCAGCGCCAGCCCCAGCGCCGCCGCCGCGGCCAGATCGGCGCCGCCGGTCAGGAGCATGACCCCGCGCCAATCGGTCAGCGTGCCGAGCCACGTGGCGATGGGCACGCCGGCCACGAAGGCCAGCGACTGGCCGGTGATGACCCAGCCCATGGCCCGTCCGCGCTGCCGGTCGCTCACGCGGTCGGAGACCGCGGCGAAGATCACGCCCATATGGCATCCGCCGCCCGCCCCGGCGACCGCGGTCCAGGCCGCGGCGACGAGGAAACTGCCGGACAGGGCGAGGCCGCCGAGGCCGGTGGCCATCAGCGCATGCGCCAGCATCAGCAGCGGCAGACGGCCGAACCGGTCGCTGGCGGCGCCGGCGAACAGCGCCGCGACACCCCAGGCGATGGCGGTGAGGGAGAAGAGATTGGCGGTCGCGGCCAGCGAGGCGTCCAGATCGCGCGCCATGTCGAGCAGGAACGGCGCGCGGATCATGCCCGAGCCGGTCACCAGGAAGGTGGTCGCGCAGGCGGCGAAGGTCGCGAAGAGAGGCAGTCGTGCCGCCGGATCCGTCATGGTGGAAGAGTCGCACGACCCCCCCGCGGCCCCCAAACGCTTTCCCCGCCGGCCTGCCCCTGCGCGCCCGGCGACGGACCGGCGGGGACAGGGTCGCTTGACCCTCCGCGCGCGATGCAGGAATGTCCCGGCCATCATGGCCAAGACTTCTTCCCCGTCCCCGCGCAAGTCGATCTCGCCCCATCAGGCGCTGATCTACACGATGATCCTCGTCGCCGGCGCCGACCGCGACCTTGCGACGCGCGAGCTCAAGCTGATCGGCCGCAAGGCGCGTCAGCTGCCGGTCTTCGCCGGCTTCGACGACGACGATCTGCCGGGCATCGCGCAGGAATGCGCGGTCGTCGTCCATGCCAAGGACGGCGTCGAGCGGGCGCTGCGCCTGATCGCGGCGGCGCTGCCCAAGCATCTGCGCGAGACCTGCTATCTCTGCGCGGTCGAGGTGGCGGCGATCGACGGCCAGGTGCCGCTCGAGGAGCTGCGCATCCTGCAGCGGCTGCGCCAGGCGCTGCAGCTCGACCGGCTGGCGACCGTCGCGCTCGAGCGCGCGGTCCAGGCCCGGCTGGCGAGGCTCTGAAGCCGATCGGCGCGGCGGCCGCCTTGCACCCCGGGCCATGAAGGCCGTCCACGCGCCGGGGCATGGCGGGCACGACCCGCGCTTCTTCCTGGTGCGCGGCCGGCCGGCCGCGCGCAGCGCCGAGCAGCCGGCCCGCGCCGAGGCGCTGCTGGCCGGGGCGCGGCGTGCCGGCCTGGAAGTCGTGGAGCCCGAGGATCACGGTCCTGCCGCGCGCATCGCGGTCCACGAGCCGCGCTATCTCGATTTCCTCGCCACCGCCTGGGACCGCTGGCAGGCGCTGCCCGATGCCGGGCCGGAGGTCGTCGCCAATGTCCATCCCGTCGGGCCGCCCGGAGGCTATCCGCGCGCGGTGGTCGGGCAGGCGGGCTTCCACATGGCCGACGCCGCCTGCCCGATCGGCCCGCAGACCTGGCAGGCCGCCTGCGCCGCGGCGAACAGCGCCGCGCATGCCGCCGAACTCGTGCTCGCGGGCGAACGCGCGGTCTATGCCCTCTGCCGCCCGCCCGGCCATCACGCCCATGCCGCCCAGGCCGCGGGCTTCTGCTATCTGAACAACGCGGCGATCGCCGCAGCAGCGCTGCGCAGGCGCCACGCGCGCGTCGCCGTGATCGATGTCGACGTCCATCACGGCAACGGCACGCAATCGATATTCTGGCGGCGCGCCGACGTGCTCACCGTGTCGCTGCACGCCGATCCCGCCGACTACTATCCGTTCTTCGCCGGCTATGCCGGGGAGACCGGCGAGGGTCCGGGGGCCGGCGCCAATCTCAACATCCCCCTGCCGCTCGGCACCGGCGACGACGAGTATCTCGCCGCGCTGACGGGCGCGCTGGCCGCGGTCCGCGGCTTCGCGCCAGGCGCGCTGGTCGTGGCGCTGGGCCTCGACGGCTTCGCGGGCGATCCGCTGCGCGGCATGGGGCTGACCACGCCGGGCTTCGCGCGCATCGGCGCCGCGCTGGCGCGGCTCGGCCTGCCGACGGTGCTGGTCCAGGAAGGCGGCTATCTGGCGCCGGAGCTGGGCGACAATCTGGCGAGCGCGCTGCGCGGCTTCCTCGCCGCCGCCTGACCGGCGCCTCGCGGGGTCAGGCCGCCTGCGCCGCGAGGCGCGCCTCGGCCGCGACCAGACCGGCGGCCAGCTCGCGCGCCCGGCCATGGAGTTCCGCCGGCAGGTTGTCGAGCAGCGGCAGCATCGGTCCCATCGGCGCGACGCCGGCGAAGCCGACGGCGTCGTGCAGAACCGGGATGAAGCCATGGGCCTCGCGGAAATCCTCCGCCGGCACGAAGACCGCGCGCCGGCGCTCGGCCTCGTCCCAGTCGCCGCGGCGGCAGGCCGCCAGCAGCGCCTGGCTGGCGCGCGGCGCGATGCACACGCAGCCCGAGGTGAAGGCGGCCAGGCCGAAGCCGCGCAGATGCGCGATCGCCGGCCGCTCGCCCATGCCGCTGACGATGCGCTGCGGCCCGACCGCGTCGGCCAGGGCGCGCAGGAAATCGTCGCGGGCAGGATCGGGACGCGCGACGGCGTATTTGATCCCGGCGAGCGTGCCGTCGGCGACCAGCGCCGCGATCGCCGCCGGGGCGAGGACGCCCTCCGACTTCACGTACAGGATCAGCGGCCGGCCGGCGCGCTCGGCGACGCGGCGCAGCCCCGTCGCCATGCCGGCGGGCGCCACCGGCGGCGCGGGCGGCAGGACCATCGCGGTCGGAAAGGCGCTGGCGCGCAGCACCTGCGCCTGGTCGATCATCTTCCCGTAATCGGGCCCGATCGACGGGATCACCCAGGTCGCCGGACCGGCCAGTTCGGCGATCATGTCCAGGATCGCGCCGAACTCGTACATCCCGACATGGTAGAAATTGGCGTTGCCCCCGTACATCAGCGTCCGGATCCCGCCCGCCTCGACATGGCGGATCAGCGCGGCGTTCGCGGCGCGGTCGAGGCCGAGATCCGCCTTGCGCGCCAGCGGCGGCACGGCCAGCACGCTGGCGGCGAAATCGGCCGGCGTCGGCGGCGTGGTCTTCATCTTCCGGTCCCCCTCGCGACGATGTCCCGGCGACTCTGGAACCCCGTCCCCCCGCCGTCAACCATCCCCGCGAAGAGGGTCCCGGGGGTCAGACCCCTCTGGCCCCGCCCCCTCAGAGGGTCCCGGGGGTCAGACCCCTCTGGCCCCGACCCCTCTGCCCCCTGCCTCCCCCTGCCTTGCTGCTGATCGGCGGGCGGGAAACGGGGTAGGTTGCGGCCGACGTCGTCCGACGGAGGATGCATGCGTCCCGATCCCGCCGCGCGCCTCGACCGCCTGGTCGCGCGCCTGCCCGCCGCCTATCCCGGTCCCGGCGGCGCCGTCGCCGTGCTGCGCCGCGGCGAGGTCCTGGTCCGCCACGCCTGGGGCTTCGCCAATGCCGAGCGGCGGATCGCGTTCACGCCGCGCACGCTGTTCCGGGTCTGCTCGATCACCAAGCAGTTCGCCTGCGCGACGCTGCTCGCCGCCTGCGGCGATCCGGAGATCCTGGCGCCGGCGCTGCGCGCGCGTCTGCCGCAGCTGGACGCGGTGCTGCCGACCATCGCCCAGCTCTGCCACAACCAGTCGGGCCTGCGCGACTACTGGGCGGTGGCGATGCTGCTGGGCGCAGGCGCGGAGGACGCCTTCGCCGATGCCGAGGCCGCGCGCACCATCGCCACCGCGCGCACGACGCAATTCGCGCCCGGGGCCCGCTATTCCTACTGCAACCAGAATTTCCGCCTCATCTCCGATCTGCTGGAGTCCCATGCCGGCCGCAGCTTCGCGACGCTGCTGCGCCGCCATGTCTTCGATCCTGCCGGCATGGAGACCGCCTTCCTCGCCGCCGACACCCGCGCCATGCCCGACGGCACGGACGGCTACGAGGGCAGCGTCGCCGCCGGCTTCCGCCCCGCGGTCAACCGCATCCTGTGGACCGGCGATGCGGGCATGGGGGCCAGCCTCGACGACCTGATCGCCTGGGAGCGATGGATCGACGCCACGCGCGACGATCCCGGCGCGCTCTATGCGCGGCTTTGCGCGCCGGCGAGCTTCGCCGACGGCGCGCCCGCCGGCTACGGCTTCGGCCTCGACCGGCCGACCGAGTTCGGCCATGCGCTGACCGCGCATTCCGGCGCGCTGCGCGGCTGGCGCAGCCACCGGCTGCACCTGGCCGCGGAGCGCATCTCGATCGTCGTCCTGTTCAACCACATGGCCGATCCCCAGGCCGCCGCGCACGAGATCCTCGCCTGCCTGCTCGACCGGGTGAAGCCGGCGGCCGATCCGTCGCTGCCCGTGCCGTCCTGGATCGGCGCCCATGTCGAGCCGGAGACCGGGCTGCTCGCGCGCATCGAGGCCGGTCCGCCGGGCGAGCTGCGCTTGCGCTTCGCCGCCGGACCCGACCGGCTGCTGCTGGCGCCCGACGGCGCGGCGCGCAGCGCGCGCGTGGCGCTGGTGCCGGAGGACGGCGCGCTGCGGCTGGCGCGCCCGGGCGAGAATCTCCACACGCGGCTGGTCCCGCTGGCGGCCGGCGCGGCGGAGGCCCTGTCGATCGCGGAACTGGCCGGCCGCTATCGCTGCGAGGAGCTGGACGCCGAGCTGACGATCGTCGACGCCGGCGGCGTCGCGCATGGCGCGTGGTCGGGCGCGCTGGGCGCGGGTCGCATGGAGCAGATCGAGCCGGCCGGCGCCGATCTCTGGCTCCTGCCCTGCGCGCGCGCCCTGGACGTGGCGCCGCCCGGCGACTGGACGCTCGCGATCCGCCGCGACGAAGCGGGCCGCATCGAGGGTCTGCGCGTGGGCTGCTGGCTCGCCCGCGGCCTCTTCTACGACCGCTGCGACTGATCGTCCGCGCGGGTCGCCGCCCCGATCCCGGCGCGCAGTCCCATCCTCAGGCCGCGGGCGGCCGCGCGTCGATCGCCGCGGCCATCTTCTCGGCGATCATGATCGTCGGCAGGTTGGTGTTGGCGCGCGGCACGCTGGGCATCAGCGAGGCATCGGCGACGCTCAGGCCGCCGACGCCGTGGACGCGTCCGTCGCGCGGATCGACCACCGCGCCGCGGTCGCTCGCGGGGCCCATGCGGCAGGTGCCCGACGCGTGCCAGTTGCCGACCACGTGCCGCGTCAGATACTCGGACAGCGCCGCGTCGTCGGCCAGCAGCGTCTGCAGCTCGACGCCGCGCGTGATCAGCCTGCGGATGGCGAAGCGCCGCAGCGCCGGCGGCCCGTCGAGCGCCAGCGCCGGCGGGATCGTCGCCAGCCGGTTGCGCAGCGTGTCGCGCGCGACCAGCCGCGCCAGCCGGCCATAGCTCGACGGGAAGGGATCATGCGCGACCGCCGCCAGCGGCGGGCTCGCCATCAGCCGCGCCATGCGCCGCACCGCGTCCATCATGCGCGCCATGTCGCGCGCGTCGCCCAGCAGGTTGAACGCGACCTCCGGCATCGTGCGCGGATCGGGCCCCGCCAGCCGCACCCAGCCGGTCGAGAAGGATTCGTTGACCCAGGCGACCAGCGATCCCAGCCGCCGGCCGATCGCGTGCCAGAAGGTCTTGGACATGGCGGTCATGAACATGTCCTGCGGACCGCAGCCGGGATGGCCGGAGCTGTAGCGCAGGCCCAGCGTGCAATGGCGGCGCGTCGCCGTGCCCTGGCGCGCGCCGGCGTCGACATAGGCGCTGACCGAGATCAGCGGATGCTCCTGCAGGTTCTCGCCCACGCCCGGCAGATCGGCGCGCACCGCCAGCCCGCGCGATTTCAGATGCATCGCCGGACCGATGCCCGCGCGCAGCAGCAGCGTGGGCGAGTGGATCGCCCCGGCGCACAGGATCGTCTCGCGGGCGCGCAAGGTCTCGACCGCGCCGCCGCGTTCGATCTCGACGCCGGCGACGCGGCCGCCCTCGAAGACCAGACCGCGCACGGTGCTGTCGGCGAGGATGCGCAGATTGGTTCGCCGCCGCGCCGCTTCGTCCAGATACGCGCGCGCCGCCGACATCCGGTTCTCGCCGTCATTGGTCAGCGGCAGCGCGAACCAGCCGTCGTCGTGGCGCCCGTTGAGATCGCCGATATCCGCGTGGCCCGCGGCGGCGAAGGCCCGGGCCGCGGCGTGGATGAAGCCGGGCCAGCGTTCGCGCGGCACCCGGTGGATGACCAGCGGACCGCTGTCGCCATGTTCCGGCCCGCCGAAGTCGAGATCGCGCTCCATGCGCCGGAACACGGGCAGCACGTCGCGCCAGCCCCAGCCCGCCGCGCCCAGCTCGGCCCAGCGATCATAGTCGCCGGGCGTGCCGCGCACCGCGATCTGCCCGTTGATGCTGGAGCCGCCGCCCATGAGCCGCGCCTGCTCGTAGCGCACCAGCGGCGGGCGCTCGGGCGCGTTGTGCGGCACCGGCTGCAGATGGACCGAGAGCCCCGGCCAGTGGTTGCGCGGATCGAAGGCGGCATGGATGGGATAGATGTCGCGGATCGCCGCCGGCTCGCGCCCCGGCGGCAGGTCGCGCCCCGCCTCCACCAGCACGACCCGGCGATCGCCGCGCGCGCTCAGCCGGCCGGCCAGCACGCTTCCCGCCGAGCCGCCGCCCACGATCATTATGTCGGCATCCATCCGCGCCTCTCCCCCGGCATTCCCCGGCGGCAAGCATAGCGCCGGACCACGACGACCGGGGAGGGCGATCCGGGCCGCGCGCCGCGGCCGCGGCTTGGCGCGGCGACGCAAAT
>JBIKLI010000447.1:0-3177 GCA_044359885.1 Alphaproteobacteria bacterium
TGGACCCATGATCCGTTCAGCGGCGAACTGACCGCCTTCGGCGGGTTTCCCCAGGTGGTGATGGGGCGTGGCTCGGCGGCAAAAGGACCGCTGCAGGGCTTCCTGAACGCGGTGGCCTCGACGCGCGCGGTGACCGGCACGCTGCCGGTCAACCTCGTCTTCCTCATCGAGGGCGCCGAGATCCTGGGCAGCCCGAACTACGCCAAGCTGGTGGACGCGCGCCGCGACGCCGTGGCGAAGTCGACGGCCCTCTACGGACCACGCGCCTCGCAGGACGGCGGCGGTGCCGTCGCGGTCACGCTGGGATACAAGGGCCTGATCTTTCTGGAGATGACGGCCAGCGGTGCAAGCTGGGGCCGCGGCCCGCAGGGCGTGCCGGTCCACAGCGCCACCAACGCGATCGTCGACAACCCGGCGTGGCGACTGGTCCGCGCCCTCGCCTCGATGACGGATGCGACAGGGACGAAGATCGCCGTCCCCGGGATCCTCGAGGCGGTGCAACCGGGCAAGCCCATCGCCGCATGGGAGCAGCCCTTCGTCGACGCCCTTGTCGCCAAGGCGCAGGCCGGGGATCCGAACGGCTTCGTGCCCGGCCTCAACCCTGGCGCGAAGGTGCCGCGGTTCCGCGAGGATCTTTCCGGACGGGATCTGATCCTGCGCTACATGTACGGACCGTCGATGAACATCAGCGGGCTTCGGTCGGGCTATACCGGTCCCGGCACGAAATCCTTCCTGCTTCCCGACCGGGCGACCGTGACCATGGACCTGCGCCTGGTCACCGAGACGAAGGCGACCGAGATCCTCGCGATCCTGCGCCGCCATCTCGACGATCATGGCTTCGCCGACGTCGAGATCGACGCGAAATGCGCCTATGACTGGAATCAGACCGCGATCGACGCGGACCTGATCCGCGCGGCGCTCGGCCTGATCGACGCGGCCGGGTTGCCTCGGTCGGTCTGGCCGATACAGGCCTTCGGCGGCCCGTGGGCGCATTTCGCCAAGACCTTCGGCATCCCGTCCGTGCAGGGAGCCGCCCCTGGGCATGGCGCGCGGGTGGCGACTTCGGACGAGTTCTTCGTCATCGAGGGCAAGGGGCCGATCGCCGGTCTCGCCACACTCGAGAAGCATTTCGCCGATTTCCTGACCGCCTACGCCGAGGCCAGGTGAAGTGACGGCGGCACCCGCGCCCGACGAAGCGGCTGCCGCGTCACCGCTTCTGCGCGTCCGCAACCTGTCGGTCCGTTTTCGTGTCCCCGGGGGAACGCTGACGGCGGTCGACGGGATCGACCTCGATGTCGCCCGCGGCGAGATCCTGGGCGTCGTGGGCGAAAGCGGATCCGGCAAGTCGATGACGATGCTGTCCCTGGCCCGTCTCGTGCCATCGACGACCGGACGGATCACCGCCGACGAACTCAGCTTCGAGGGTCAGGATCTGGCCGCCATGCCGCTGGCGGAGCTTCGCCGGCTGCGCGGCAAGCGGATCGGGTTCATCTTCCAGAACCCGCTCTCGAGCCTGAACCCGCTGCTCACCGTCGGCGAGCAGATCGCCGAGACGGTGCGGGTGCATCTCGGCCTGTCGCGGCGTGCCGCCCGCGATCGCGCCGCCGAACTTCTCGACCGTGTCGGCATCCCGAACGCCCGCGGTCGGCTCGACGACCATCCGCATCAATTTTCCGGCGGGATGCGGCAGCGGGCCATGATCGCGATGGCGATCGCCTGCGATCCGACGCTGATCCTCGCCGACGAGCCGACGACGGCGCTCGACGTGACGATCCAGGCGCAGATCCTCGACCTGATGCGCGACATCGTCGAGACCAGCGGGGCGGCGATCGTGCTGGTCACGCATGATCTCGGGATCGCCGCAAGCCTCTGCCACCGCGTCAACGTGATGTATGCCGGACAGATCGTCGAGAGCGCGCCCGTCGACACGATCTTCGCCGCGCCGATGATGCCCTATACCTGGGGGCTTCTGGATTCGATCCCGCGGACCGATCGGCCGGCAGGTGCGGCCCTGCCGATGATCCCGGGGATCCCGCCCGATCCGCTCGCTTTCGGGACCGGCTGCCGCTTTGCGCCCCGCTGCGCCCATATGCAGGCCGTCTGCCGCACCGGCATGCCGACGCTGTCGGCGCGCGGGGCAGCGCACCACGCCCGCTGCGCCGGCACGGCAAGCGACGGGTGGCTGGAGGCCGTGCCATGACCACGCCGGCGATGATCGAAGTCGAAGATCTGAAGGTGCATTATCGTTCGCGGACCGGGATCCTCGCCGGCCGGAGCCCGGTCGTCGCGGCCGTGGATGGCGTGGATTTCCGGATCGCCCGGGGAGAAAGCTTCGGCCTGGTCGGCGAAAGCGGCTGCGGCAAGAGCACGCTCGGTCGCGCCATCCTCCGGCTCGAAGACGCCACCGCCGGCCGGGTCCGTTTCGACGGCGCCGACCTGGGCGCGCTTTCGCCATCGGACCTGCGCCGTACGCGCCGCCGCATGCAGATGATCTTCCAGGATCCCTATTCCAGCCTCGATCCGAAGATGACCGTGGCACAGATCCTCGCCGAGCCGATCGTCACCCATGCGGTGGCCTCGGGTGGCGCGATCCAGGAGCGCATCGCCGAGATGCTGCGGCTCGTCGGCCTCGATCCCCGCCGCCGGAGCCAGTATCCGCACGAGTTTTCCGGCGGCCAGCGCCAGCGCATCGGGATCGCCCGGGCCTTGTCCGTCCGGCCGGATTTCCTGGTATGCGACGAAGCGACGTCGGCGCTGGACGTGTCGATCCGCGCGCAGGTCCTCAATCTGCTGTCCGAGCTGCGGCGGCAATACGGCCTGACCTATCTCTTCATCTCCCATGATCTCGGTGTCGTGCGGCATATGAGCGACAGGATCGGCGTGATGTATCTGGGACGTCTGGTGGAGATCGGCCCGGTCGCATCCGTGTTCGGCTCGCCCGCGCATCCCTACACCCATGCCCTGCTCTCTGCGGTCCCTGTCCCCGATCCAGCGGTGGAGCGGACGCGCCGACGGGTCGTTCTCGTCGGCGACCTTCCCAGCCCGACCGCTCCACCGAGCGGTTGCCGCTTCCATACGCGTTGCTGGCTCTCCGAGCGCCTGGGCAAGCCGGCCCGGTGCCGAAACGAGGTGCCCACGCTCTCGGCGCAAGGCGCCGACCATGCGGCGGCCTGCCAT
>JBIKLI010000448.1:0-3136 GCA_044359885.1 Alphaproteobacteria bacterium
TGCCGGCGGCATGGCCGCATCCCGGCCATCGGCGGCATCCACGCCGAGCCGCTGCTGGCACGCTACCTGAAGCTCGGCATGAAGGCCGCGCTGGCGGGCAACGACCTGCCCCTGCTGCTCGGCGCCGCCACCCAGCGCGCCCAGTCGATCCGCGCGCTGGCTCCCTGACCGTCCGTCACCCCGGAGACAAGGCCATGGCAACCGTCCTGAAGACGAACTCGAAGCTGGAAGCCGCGTATCTCTCCCGCACGCCGGGTTCGGCGCGGCTCTACGCGGAGGCGGCGCGCGTGCTGCCTTCCGGCGTCGCCCACGATTCCCGTCACCTGACGCCGCATCCGGTCTACGTGGCGCGCGCACGCGGGCCACGCAAATGGGATGTCGACGACAACGAGTATGTCGACTATTTCGGCGGCCACGGCGCGCTGCTGCTGGGCCATGCGCATCCGTCGATGGTCGAGGCGGTGACGCGGCAGGCCGAACTCGGCACCCATTACGGCGCCTCGCACGAGCTGGAGATCCGCTGGGCGCAGCTGATCAACCGCCTGCTGCCCTGCGCCGACCGCGTGCGGTTCACCGCCTCGGGGACCGAGGCCACGCATCTTGCCATCCGCCTGGCGCGCGCCTTCACCGGCAAGCCCAAGATCCTGCGGTTCACCGGCCATTTCCACGGCTGGCACGATCAGGTCGCCGCCGGCGCCACATCGCATTTCGACGGCGGCACGCCGGTCGGCATCCTGCCGGCGCTGGTCGATCAGGCGATCATGCTGCCGACCGACGACACCGACCGCGTGATCGCGACGATCGAGGCGCGCGACGACATCGCGGCCGCGATCGTCGAGCCGTCGGGCGCGTCCTGGGGCACGGTGCCGCTGCCGCCCGGCTTCCTGGACCGCCTGCGCGAGGCGACGGCGCGGCGCGGCATCGTCCTGATCTTCGACGAGGTCGTCACCGGCTTCCGCTGGTCGCGCGGCGGCGCCCAGGCCCTCTACGGGATCGTGCCGGACATGTGCGCGCTGGCCAAGATCGTCGCCGGCGGCATGCCGGGCGGCGCGGTCGCAGGCAAGCGCGAGATCTTCGACCAGCTGGACTTCGCCGCCATGCGCGCCGCCAGCCGCGAGAAGGTCCAGCACCAGGGCACGTACAACGCCAATCCGATCTGCGCCGCCGCGGGCGTCGCGACGCTGTCGATCATCGAGCGCGAGGATGTATGCGAGCAGGCCTGCCGCACGGCGGCGACGCTGCGCGACGGTATGCGCGCGATCCTGGTCGAGGAAGGCGTTCCCTGGGGCGTCTACGGCGACCGTTCGACCTTCGTGATCTTCGTCAATCCCGCCGGGCTGGCGATCGACCCGGCGAATTTCGATCCCCTGTCGCTCGGCTTCAAGGGGCTGAAGGGAACGCGCGACCCGAACATCGCGGCGCGGCTGCGCGTGGCGATGCTGGCCAACGGCGTGGACATCATGGGGGCGCCGGGCGGCGTGGTCTCCGCGGTCCACGGACCCGAGGAGGTCGCGCGCACGCTGGAGGCGTTCCGCGTCGCGGTACGCTGGATGAAGGCCGAGGGCGACATCCGCGGCTGAAAGACGAGGGGACACGCACGACATGAAATACGGACCGCTGGGCCGCTCGGGCCTGATCGTCAGCAGGATCTGCCTCGGCGGGAACTCCTGGGGTGCGAAGGGACGGCGCGGCTGGGGCGCCTTCGATGCCGCCGAGAGCGAGCCCTTCTTCCGCAAGGCGCTCGATCTGGGGATCAACTTCTTCGACACCGCCGACAGCTACAACCAGGGTCGCAGCGAGGAGATCATCGGCGAGGTGCTGCTGCGGATGGTGCCGCGCGACGACGTGGTGATCTCGACCAAGGTCGGGATCCGCATGGGCGACGGGCCCAACGAGGCCGGTCTGGGCCGCAAGCACCTGATGCGCAGCGTCGACGCCCAGCTGCGGCGGCTGCGCACCGACCATATCGACGTCTACCAGGTCCACCGGCTCGATCCGCACACGCCGATCGAGGAGACGATGCAGTCGCTGGACATGCTCGTGCGCGCCGGCAAGGTCCGGTACGTCGGCGGTTCGACCATGCCGGCCTACAAGTTCGCGCAGATGATCATGTTCGCGGACTGGAAGGGGCTGGCGCGCCCGGTCTGCATGCAGAACCTCTACAACCTGATCCAGCGCGAGCAGGAGGACGAGATGAACCGGCTTTGCCTGGAACAGGGGGTCGGCCTGATCCCCTACAGTCCGCTGGCGCGCGGCTTCCTCGCCGCCAACCGCGACCGCGCCGGCGGCGGCGCCACCGAGCGCTCGGCGAACGACCGCAATGTCGGTCCGGGGACCTATCGCGACTGCGACTGGGAGATCGCCGACCGGCTGCGCGCCATGGCTGCCGCGCGCGGCGTCGCCCCGGCGCAGCTGGCGCTGGCCTGGCTGCTGTCGAAGCCGGTCATGGCAGCGCCGATCATGGGCGCGACCAGCACCGCGCAGCTGGAGAGCGCCGCCGCCGCGACCGGCATCGTCCTCGACGCCGAGGAGATCGCGGCCCTCGAAGCACCCTACGTTTTCCGGCCGGCGCCGTCGGCGTGACGGCGTCGCCACGATCCAGAGAGAAGGACACGAAGATGCGGGCGCTCCTGATGGGTCCTGCGGTGCATCCGTTCCGCGCCGGGCTCGAGAAGATGCTGACGACGGACTGGCAGCTGGTGGAGACCGGCGCCGCGATGGACGACGCGGGCGTCGTGCGCGGCCTCGCCGACGCCGACGCCGCGATCGGCATCTCGCTGACCAAGGCGGCGCCGGCGGCGCCGCGCCTGCGCCTGCTGCAGGTCCCGGGCGCCGGCTACGACGGCATCGACCTCGCCGCCCTGCCGGCCGGCGCCGCGCTGTGCAACTGCTTCGAGCACGAGCCCGGCTGTTCCGAATACGCCCTGCTGGCGATGCTCGAATGGTCGATCCGGCTCGGGCCCGCCGACGCCGACATGCGCCGCGGCGACTGGTCGCGTTCCAGCCGCTTCGGCGGCGCGCCGGACGGCGAACTGGCGGGGCGCACCGTGACCGTGGTCGGCATGGGCCGCATCGGCCGCGCCGTCGCGAAGCGCGCCAGGGCATTCGACATGCGCGTGATCGGCGCCAACCGCAC
>JBIKLI010000125.1:0-11294 GCA_044359885.1 Alphaproteobacteria bacterium
GTCAGGGAGCCAGCGCGCGGATCGACTGGGCGCGCTGGGTGGCGGCGCCGAGCAGCAGGGGCAGGTCGTTGCCCGCCAGCGCGGCCTTCATGCCGAGCTTCAGGTAGCGTGCCAGCAGCGGCTCGGTGTGGATGCCGCCGATGGCCGGGATGCGGCCATGCCGCCGGCAGGCGGCGATCACCGTCTCGATCGCACCGGCGACGTCCGGATGTTCGAACTGTCCGGGGATCCCCATCTCCAGCGTCAGGTCGCTGCATCCCATCAGCAGCATGTCGATCCCGGGCACCGCCGCGATCGCTTCGGCGTTCGCGACCGCCTTCGGCGTCTCGATCATGACCGCGACCAGCGTCGCCGCGTTGATGGCGGCAGCCGCCTCGCCGATCGGCAGGCTGGCATAGCCGATCTGGGGCAGGCCGCCGACGATCGAACGATGTCCCAGCGGCGGATAGCGATAGGCGTCGGCGATGGCGCGCGCCTCCTCGGCGGTGTCGACATGGGGCATCACGATGCCGAGCGCGCCGCCGTCCAGGCAGCGCGTGCCCATCGTCGTCTGGCCGACCGGCACGCGCACCAGCGGCGCGATCCCCGCGTCGAGCGCCGCCACCGACATCTGGCAGGCTGCGTCGATCGACATCTGCCCGTGCTCCAGGTCGATGAACAGCCAGTCGAAGCCGGCGACCTTCATCATCCTGGCGATCTCGATGCCGCGCGCGACGCGCACGCCCACGCCCAGCGCGACGCCCCCGGCGTCGATGCGCTGACGGACCGGATTGGCGACGACGATGCCCACAGTTCTCCCTCCCGCGAACGGACCGCGACAAGGTTACGCGAGCCAAGGTGCCGCCGACGAGGAATTCTTGTATGGTCGTCCTGCAGGATCGCGGGGCAGGACGCATGGGCTGGATGAGGATCATCGCGCTGGTCCTGGCGCTGGCTGCCTGCGCCGGACAATTCTGGCCGGCGCAGGCCCGGGCGGAGACGGCGGCGACGGCGGCGAAGGCGCCGCGTCTGCGCGCCCTGCCCGTCGACAGCAAGCCCTGGACCGGCGATTTCGAGGCGATGGCCCAGCGCCGCATGATCCGCGTCCTGGTGCCCTACAGCCGCAGCCTCTATTTCGCCGATCGCGGACACGAGCGCGGGGTGACGGCGGAACTCGTGCGCGACTTCGAGCGCCACATCAACCGCAAGCTCAGGACCGGCAAGCGGCCGATCACCGTCTACATCGTCCCGACGACCCGCGACCGCCTGCTGACGGGGCTGGTCGACGGTCTGGGCGACATCGCGGCCGGCAACCTGACCGTCACCGGCGCGCGCGAGGCGGTGGCCGACTTCGCCGGTGCGGGCGCCGCCGGACGGGTCAACGAGATCCTGGTCACCGGCCCCCGCGCCCCGGCTGTCGCCGGGATCGACGGCCTTTCAGGCCAGCGGGTCCATGTCCGGCCGTCCAGCAGCTACCGCGAAAGCCTGGCGGCGCTCTCGGACCGTTTCGCCGCCCAGGGGCGCGCGCCGGTCGACATCGTCGAAGTCTCCGACGCGCTCGAGGACGAGGACATGATGGAGATGGTGAACGCGGGACTGCTCGGGGCCATCGTCGTCGACGACTGGAAGGCGCGGCTCTGGGCACGGGTGCTGCCGAAGCTGCGGCTGCACGCCGACGTCGTCCTGCGCGCCGATGCCCTCACCGGCTGGGCGATCCGCAAGGACAGCCCCCAGCTGGCCGCCGCCATCGACGGCTTCTTCGGGGATCCCAAGGCCGTGCGCGAGACCACGGCGGCGCGTCTGGCGGCCTATCACCGACGGATGCGGCAGCTTCGCGATCCGACCGCCGAGCAGGAATTCAGGCGCTTCGAGGCGACACTGTCGCTGTTCGACACCTACGGGACCCGCTACGGTTTCGAGCCGCTGTTGCTGCAGGCGCAGGGCTTCCAGGAGAGCCGGCTCGACCAGGGCGCGCGCAGCGCCCACGGGGCGATCGGCGTGATGCAGGTCATGCCCGCCACCGGCGAGGCCATGCGCGTCGGCGACATCGCCCGCGTCGAGGCGAACATCCACGCCGGCGCGAAATACATGGACCAGCTCGTCTCCCGGCATTTCGCCGATGCGCAGTTCAGCGAGGCCAATCGCGCGCTCTTCGCGTTCGCCGCCTACAACGCCGGTCCGGCGCGGATCGCAAGGATGCGCGAACTGGCCCGCAAGCGCGGGCTCGATCCGGACAAGTGGTTCAACAACGTCGAGATCGTGGTCGCCGAGAAGGTCGGCGCGGAGCCCACCCATTACGTCCGCAACATCTACAAGTACTATGTGACCTACAAGCTCATCGCGGAGGCCGAGGCGGCGCTCCGCGGCGCCCGGCGGCAGGCCGCCGGGGAGTGATGCCGCGACGGACAGCGGCCGGAGGTCCAGGGCGCGCATGAACTATCGACACGCCTTCCACGCCGGCAATTTCGCCGACGTCCTCAAGCACGCGATCCTGGCGCTCGCCCTGCGCCGCCTCGCGGTCAAGGACGCGCCGTTCTTCTATCTCGACACCCATGCGGGCGCGGCGCGCTATGCGCTCGCGGGCGCCGAGGCCGCGCGGACCGGCGAGGCGCATGACGGGATCCTGCGGCTGCTCGGGGGCGGCGACCCGCATCCCGGGCTGCGTCCCTATCTCGAGGTGGTGCGCACCCTCAACGCCGGCGAGGCCGGCTGCGTGCGCTATCCGGGCTCGCCCTGGATCGCGCGCAAGATGACGCGGCCCCAGGACCGGCTGCTGCTGTGCGAAGTTCAGCACGACGCGCTGCGCGAGTTGCGCCGCGCGACGGCGGGCGACCGGCGCATCGAGGTCCGCGAGGCCGATGGCTGGGCGGCGCTGAAATCGGATCTGCCGCCGGCAGAGCGCCGCGGCCTCGTCCTCGTCGATCCGCCCTTCGAGGCGCGCGACGATCTCGAGCGACTGGCGCGCGGCCTGCGCCACGCCCATCGCCGCTTCGCGACCGGCGTCCTGGCGGCCTGGTATCCGGTGAAGACCCGCAGCGCCGCCGACGCGCTGCATGCGGCGATCCTCGCCGCCGGCATCCGCCGTGTCCTGGTGGCCGAACTCCTGGTGCGCGCGCCGGCCGCGGAGGACGCGGTGTCGCCGCGCATGGCCGGGTCCGGCATGGTGGTCGTCAACCCGCCCTGGACGCTGGCGCAGACCCTGTCCGGACTGCTGCCCTGGCTGGTCGCCCGTCTCGCGCAGGGGCCCGGGGCGGCGTATCGTCTGGAGACGCTCGCGGGAGACTGAACCCATGATCATCGCCCAGATCAGCGACCTGCATGTGATGCGCGAAGGCCGGCGCGCCTACGGGGTCTTCGACACGCGCGCCTGTCTGGCGCGCGCGGTCGACCGGCTCAACGCGCTCGTGCCGCGGCCCGACGTCGTGCTGGTCACCGGCGATCTCGTCGACACCGGCGCGGCCGCCGAATACGAACGTCTGGCAGGCGAATTGCGGCGCCTGGCGATGCCGTTCCGCCTGATTCCCGGCAATCACGACGCGCGCGATGCGCTGCGCGCGGCATTTCCGGAGCAACCCTGGGAGCCGGACGCGGGCGGGTTCTGTCACTATGCGGACGACGGCTGGCCGTTGCGCCTGGTGGCGCTGGACTCGCTGGCGACGGGTGAAGTCGCTGGGCTGCTGTGCCAGCGCCGGCTGGATTGGCTTGCCCGGACACTGGCGAACGGCGGCGATCGGCCGACGCTGATCATGGTCCATCATCCGCCCTTCGCCACTGGGATCGATCACATGGACGGGTTGCCGATGCGCGGCGCGGAGGGGCTGGCCGCGATCCTGGAGCGCCATCGCGCCGTGCTGCGCGTGGTCGCCGGCCATGTGCATCGCTCGATCGTCGCGACGCTGGGCGGGCGGACATGCACGACCTGCCCGTCCACCGCGCATCATTTCGCGCTCGATCTGGAGCCGGGCATGCCGGCGCGGTGGACCCCCGAACCGCCCGCGTTCCAGATCCATCGCCATCTGGGCGGCGACCGCCTTGTCACCCATACGGCCACGATCGAGGCCTTCGCGGCGACGCCGGCCAAGCCCGGTTGAGGACGAAGCCGTCGCATCGACGCCGCGCCAGCTGCGATCCGCACAAACGAAAACGGCGGGTCCCGATGGGACCCGCCGTCTTGACGCCGCCTGCGACCGAGGTTCAGGCGAGTTCGATCGAGACCGCTTCCGGCCCCTTGCGCGCCGTCAGCACCTTCATGCGGACGGCCTGACCCGGGTTCAGAGCCTGGATGCCGGCGTTGCGCAGGACCGTGATATGCAGGAACACGTCCTTGCCGCCGGAATTCGGCTGGATGAATCCGTAGCCCTTGATGGCGCTGAACCACTTCACCACGCCATCCATCTGCTCGGCGCGCGCGATGTCGGCCGGGCTGGGTGCCTGATACCCGGCCCCGCCACCTCCGCCGCCGCTGCGCTCGCCGCCAAAGCCGCCGCCGCCGCCGCCGCCGCCGAAGCCGCCACGGTCACCACCGCCGAACGGCCGCGGACCGCGCGGACCGCCGAAGCCGCCGCCGCCCCCGCCGAAGCCGCCACGATCGCCACCGCGGTCGCGATCACGGTCACGATAGCCGCCGCGATCGCCGAAGCCACCGCCGCCGTCGCCGCGCGCCGGCGTTGCCGAACCGGCATCGATATCGACCACGCGGACGACCTGCCGGCCCTTCGGGCTCTGGCCGAGTTCAACCGTCAGGCCGGCACCTTCGCCGATGGATTCGAACCCGGCCTGGCGCAACGCGGACAGGTGCAGGAACGCTTCCGCGGATCCGTCGGACGGCGTCACGAAGCCAAAGCCCTTGGCGCTGTTGAACCATTTCACGGTGGCGCGGATCGGCGCGCCATCCCCGGTGTCTTGCATGCCACCCAACTCCCTGTCGAACCCAATCAAAGTTTAGCCGTCGCGCTCATCATCCCGGTTATCGGGCACGAAACGCGACAATCGGCTGAAGGTATCATCAAAACGTTGCGATTCACAAATGCCTTTTCTAGATCGCCGTCGAATATCCTATGAATCTCCCCGCCAGACGCATGGAGAAGATCGTTCCAATGCCCTTTCCCGTCCTGGAAGACCTGGAGCCGGGCGGCCGCGTCGTCCTGCTGCGCGCCGATCTCAACGTACCCATGAAGGCGGGCCGGGTGACCGATGCCACCCGCATCGAGCGGCTGGTGCCGACCGTCGAGGCGCTGACCCGGCGCGGTGCGCGCGTGGTCCTGATCTCGCATTTCGGACGGCCCGAGGGACGACGCCAGCCCGGGATGTCGCTGGCAGCGATCCTGCCCGCGCTCGAGGCGGCGCTTGGGGGCGGCCAGATCGCCTTCGCCGAGGATTGCGTCGGCCCCGTGGCGGCCCGGATGGTCGGCGCGCTTCGCGACGGCGAGGTAGGCCTGCTGGAGAATCTTCGCTTCCATCCCGGCGAGGAGGCGAACGATCCCGGTTTCGCGAGCCAGCTCGCGGCGCTCGGCGATCTCTATGTCAACGACGCCTTCTCGGCGGCGCATCGCGCCCATGCCTCGACCGAGGCCCTGGCGCGCCTGCTGCCCTGCGCGGCAGGTCGCCTGATGCAGGCCGAGCTGGAGGCGCTGGGCCGCGCGCTGGAGAACCCGCGCCGCCCGCTTGCCGCGATCGTCGGCGGGGCCAAGGTGTCGTCGAAGCTGGATCTGCTCGGCAACCTGCTGAAGCGCGTCGACGTCCTGATCATCGGCGGCGGCATGGCCAACACCTTCCTCCATGCCGCGGGGGTCGACGTCGGGGCCTCGCTCTGCGAACGCGACATGGCGCCGACCGCGCGGCGTATCGCCGAGGACGCGGCCGCGGCGGGCAAGCGTCTGCTGTTGCCGGTCGACGTGGTCGTCGCCTCGGCTCTTGCCCCCGGTGTCGCCACCGCGATCGTGGCGGTGGGGGCGATGCCGGCGGATCGGATGATCCTCGACATCGGTCCGGCATCGGTGGCGGCGGTGGCGACGGCGCTGGCCGGTTGCCGGACGCTGGTGTGGAACGGACCTGTCGGCGCCTTCGAGACGGCGCCCTTCGACGCCGGTACGACCGCGATTGCGCGCGAGGTCGCCAGGCTGGTCGCGGCAGGCGGTCTGGACGCGATCGCGGGGGGCGGCGACACGGTCGCTGCGCTGGCGCAGGCAGGGGTCGACGACCGGCTGACCTATGTCTCGACGGCCGGCGGCGCGTTTCTCGAATGGCTCGAGGGCAAGACCTTGCCGGGCGTGGCCGCGCTGCTGCGGTGAGCCGTCGGCGACGCGGCAGACCGGCTCAGTTGATGCGGCGCTGGCTGGCCGCCGAGCGCAGGTGGTCGACGGTGCGGCGCGCGGCGGCGGTGTCGACGCTGTCGTAGAACATCAGCACCGCCGGCAGTTCCATCGGATCGACCACCTTGTCGCCCGGCCGCGCCCGGCGGGCCAGCAGGAACAGCGCCGCGAAGATCGGCTTGTCGATCCCGATCGCGCGGCACGCGACAGCCATGGCTCTGCCGCCCGGCTCGTAGATCGCCCGTCTGGCGACCGTCTGCGGCAGTCCCGTGATCCGCGCGAAGGACGCTTCGAAGAGCCCCACCTCGCCCGCCCGCAGCAGCTTGATCAGGACATGCGGATCTTCGGCATGCGCCTGGTCGATCGCCTGACCAAGACGCGCGCCGGGATCTTCGGCCGCGTGCAGGGACCGCTGTTCGCTGCTCGCCTTGCCGATCGAGTCGCGGATGGCCGCGTCCAGCAGGACCGGATCGACGTCGAAATTCGCGACGATGTAGCGGCGTACCGAGGCCGAGACCCAGCCATACATGCGCGACGCCAGGGCGGGGTCGAGTTCGGCGCGATGGACCAGCGGATCGCTCAGCCGCGGTTCGGCGCGGGAGCGCTCGACCAGGGTCTCGAGACTGGCGCGCGACAGCCGCGCGCCCTTGTTCTCGGTCAGCGACAGCGCGACATCGGGCTCGCCGATCTCGATCAGCGAGGCGCTGACATCCTCGGAGATGTCCCGCCGCAACGAGATGGCGAGGCGGTGCTGCATGGTCTTGTGGCGGATGACCTCGACCAGATCGTCGTCCTCGAGCGCCTCGCTGGCGACCAGGATCGGACGCGCGACCTCGGCATCGTCGTTGGCGAGCATGCGGACCAGCGCCACCGGGGCCTTCGGTTCCGGGGCGAGGCGTTCGGCGAGCTTGCGACGAACCGTCGTCTCCGCGTCGCGCAGCAACCGGCCCAATATGTCCGATGCGAGGCCGAGTTCGGCCTCGTTGGCGGTGTCGACCCGGTCGACGATGAAGGCGCCGATCGCATCGACCATGTTGGCCTTCGCCTCGGGCGACCGGTCGCGCGCGAGCTCGATGAGCCGCGTCATCTTGCCGTACGACAGCGAAACGGACGGCGTCCGGCGGCGCATGTCGCGCGCAAGATCCACCAGACCGGTCAGGTCAGCGCTGTCGCCGTCAGTCGTCATCGTCGGCCGAAGATGATCCGCAAAGTGTTGACGCGACGTTAATTAGCACAGCCGATGATCCTGGCGCAGTTCACATTTTGTTAGATTTCGTATCATAGAACCGCGGCATGCAGATCAATTCCGGTGCCGCTTTCCTGCACGCCCTGTCGAGGGCCACCGAGCCGCGTCCGGCCGCGTTCGCGGACCGGCTTGCCGAGCTGCAGCAGGTGGCGCGCGCGGCGAAGGCCGCGAACGCGGCCAATGTCGCCGCACAGCGCGCCGCCCAGCCGTCGCCCGCTCCCGCGGCCCCGGCCCAGGCCCAGGCGCCGCTCTCGCCGCCGGCCCCCGGTCTCGGACCGGCCGGCGCGCCCGGACAGATCAAGCCGCGCGGCAGCCTTCTGAACATCGTGGTCTGAGCGCATCGCCGCGATTGCCGGCGCCGGCGTTTCGGCGGCATTGTCCGCCGATGGAACCAAGGCCCGGACCTTCGCAGCGCGTCATTCCCGACGGCGACGACCGCGAGCGGCTCGTCTGTCCCGATTGCGGCTTCGTCCAGTACGAGAATCCGAAGATCGTCGTCGGCTCGGTCGTGCGTTTCGAGGACCGCATCCTCATGTGTCGGCGGGCGATCATGCCGCGGCGCGGCTTCTGGACGCTGCCGGCGGGCTATCTGGAACTGAACGAGACGCCGATGGACGGGGCACGCCGCGAGGCCTGGGAGGAGGCTCGCGCGCGCATCGACATCGATGCGCTGCTCGCCGTCTACGATGTCCCGCGGATCAGCCAGGTGCAGTTGATCTGGCGTGCGACGCTGGCGGGGACGGCGTTCGCCCCGGGACCCGAGAGCCTCGAGGTCAAGCTCTTCGCCTGGGAGGAGATCCCCTGGGACGAACTCGCGTTCCCGACCGTGCGCTGGGCGCTGCGCGACGCGGCGCAGATCGGGACGCGGCAGGATTTCGCCGCGCGGACCAACCCCCGGGGCGAGACCGCCGACGGCTGACATGCCGGCCGGGCCCGGTTCAGCCTGGCCCGAGATTCATGATCAGCAGTCCGGCGACCATGACGGCCGCGGCCACGACCCGGCGCGCGCCGAAGCTCTCCTTGAGGACATAGGCCCCGATCAGGGCCCCGAACAGCGCCGAGGTCTCGCGCAGCGCCGTCACATGGGCCATGGCGCCCAGGCTGAGCGCCCAGATCGCGATGCCGTAGCCGATGGTCGCGATCGTGCCGCCGGCGGCACCACGCCACCAGGAGTGGCGCAGATAGACCAGCGTCGCCCGCCCGCGGCGCAGCGCTGCCACCAGGAACACCCAGGGGCCCTCCAGCAGGCTGAGCCAGGCGATATACGCCAGCGGATCGCCCGAGCGGCGTGCGCCGATCCCGTCGACGACCGAGTAGGCGGCGATGGTGATGCCGGTCAGCACGGCATAGAACGGCGCGCGCCACTCGCCGCCGCGCGGCAGCCCGCGTGCGAAGGCGAGCGCGACAATGCCGGCCGACACCAGCGCCAGACCGAGGATCTCCCGCGCCGCCAGATGCTCGCCGGCGAAGCGCCCGGCCAGCACCGCGACCAGCAGCGGTGCCAGCCCGCGGGCAATCGGATAGACATGGCTGAGATCGCCATGCGCGTAGGCGCGCAGCAGGAACCAGTAATAGAAGATATGGATGAACACCGAGCCGAGCAGCCATGGCCAAGCCTCCGCGCGCGGCACGTCGACGAAGGGCACGACCGCCAGGCCGATGACGCTGCCGGCCAGCATGACCATCCCGAAGGACATCAGGCGGTCGTTGTCCGACTTGACGATCGCGTTCCACGTGGCGTGGATCAGCGCGGAGACCAGGATGAGCCCGGCGATGGTGGCGTCGAGCTTCATCGCCAGATCGACGGCATCGCGGCGCGGTCGATGACGGCGCCGCGATGGCCGATGACCACGCCGGCGAGCCGCGCACCGATGCGGGCGGCGGCGCCGGGCGGTTCGCCACGGATCCGGGCGGCGAGATAGGCGGCGTTGAACGCGTCGCCCGCGGCCGTCGTGTCGACGACCCTGACGACCGGCGGGCAGTCGACGGTCTCTGCGACCGCGCCGCTGCGCAGCAGGATCGGGTCGGGTCCGTTCTTGACCGCGATCTCCGGTACGCCGAGCGCCGCGATCCGCGCGACCGTCGCCTGCGGATCGGCATCGCCGAACAGCGCCGCCTCGTCGGAAAAGGTCGGCAGCGCGAGGTCGGCGAGCCCGAGCGCGCGCGTCATCGCGGCGCGCGCCGCCTCTTGGTCCGGCCAGCCGCGCGGCCGGAAATTCGTGTCGAAGGCGACCCGCGCGCCGCGGCGCCGGGCATCCGCCAGGACGCCGAACAGCCTTTCGCGCGCGTCGCCGGCCAGGATCGAGAGCGTGATTCCCGAGAGATAGAGCCAGTCATAGCTCGTCAGCGCTTCGGCCAGCGCTGCGCCGGGCGCGTCGTCGAACATCGCCCGGGCCGCGGCGTCGCGCCGCCAGTAGAAGAAGCTCCGCTCGCCGCGCGCGTCGACCCGGATCGTGTAGAGGCCGGGCAGACGACCGGCAAGCCGTGCGATCCGGTCGGTGCCGACGCCCTCGGCCGCGATCGCCTCGCGCATGGCGTCGCTGTAGGGGTCGTCGCCCAGCGCGGTCGCGTAGTCGACCGCGATCCGGTCGCCGCCCACGCGTGCCAGATAGGCCGCGGTGTTGAAGGTGTCGCCGCCGAAGGCCAGTTCCAGCGTCGCGCCGGACAGATGGCGAAGTTCGATCATGCACTCGCCGATCGCGGCGATCCGGATGGTCCTGGTCACGTCGGCTTCTCCCTCCCCGGCGCGGACGCCTTGCCCGTCCGCCGATGGCGAAATTGCTCGCTTGGGGCCCAAAAGCAAAGCGCTGGACGAACCGGTGGGCTCATCCAGCGCCGAACCGGGCACCGTTTCCGGGGTCCCGGTCACTCAGAGGCACAAAAGAAGAGAATTACTTCTTCTTCTTCGCGGCCTTCTTCTTCGCCTTCTTCTTCGCTGCCATTGGAGTGACTCCTTCTGGTGGACCAGGCCATCCCGGATCGCCGCAAGACTGTCGTTCGACCCGCGTCGGAAACCGACTTCCGTCGAACGCTGCCCAGGGTTTCCGGCGATCCTCCCTACAGACAGCCTGTGCGTCCATAACCATCCACCGATTCAACTTCGTGTCAAGCGCTTTCAACATGTCGGGCTTGACAATTACGCAATCCACCATCCTTAGACGTCGCCGCGAGCGGTAGTCGTGCAGCTGAAACGCCACACCAGCGGCGGTGTCATGCGACGCGGCCCAGACCGAGCAGCGCGTCGGCGAACTGTTTCGGGTCGAAGGCGGCGAGATCGTCAGCGCTTTCGCCGACACCGACTGCGACGACGTGAAGACCGAAGCGCTCGGCGATCGCGACCAGCACGCCGCCGCGCGCCGAGCCGTCCAGCTTGGTCAGCACGAGACCGTCGATCTCGACCAGCTGCTTGAAGATCTCCACCTGCTGCAGCGCGTTCTGCCCGGTCGTGGCGTCGAGGACCAGCAGGATGCGGTGCGGGGCGCTTGGATCGCGCTTGCGCAGGACGCGGATCAGCTTCTGCAGTTCCGCCATCAGGTCGGCCTTGTTGTGCAGTCGGCCAGCGGTATCGATCAGCAGCGAATCGGCGCCGATCGCCTGGGCGCGTTCCAGCGCCTGATAGGCGAGCGCGCCGGGATCGCCGCCGTCGGCGCCACGGATGCATTCGGCGCCGGCGCGCGCGGCCCAGATCTCCAGCTGCGCCACGGCGGCCGCCCGGAACGTGTCGCCCGCGGCGATCACCACCCTGCGCCCTTCGCGGC
>JBIKLI010000449.1:0-3126 GCA_044359885.1 Alphaproteobacteria bacterium
TCGCGACCTCCCGCAGCCCGATCCGCAAGGCGATGGCCTGGCTCGCGGCCAAAGGCGTGCTGGAGCGCCGGCCCAACAAGGGGTTCTTCCTGCGCAGTCTGCCGCCCTCGGATTCGAAGACGCTCAAGTCCGAGATCGAGCCCGAGGGCGACAAGATCTACGCCGCGATCGCGATGGACCGGCTCGCACGCCGCCTGCCCGACGTCGTCAGCGAGAACGAGCTGATCCGCCGCTATGGCGTCTCGCGCGCCCAGCTGCGGCTGGCGCTGGCGCGGATGGCCGCCGAAGGATGGATCGAGCGACGGCCGGGGCGCGGATGGGAATTCCAGCCGCTGATCGACACGGTGGAGGCGTATCGCGAGAACTACCGGTTCCGCCAGATCGTCGAGCCGAGCGCCATGCGCACGCCCGAATTCAGGATCGCGCCCGAGAAGCTGGCGGCCCTGCGCGCCCAGCAGCTCCATGTGCGCGACGTCGGGTACAAGTCCCTGAGCCAGATCGAGCTGTACGAGATCAACTCGCAGTTCCACCAGACGCTCGCCGGCATGTCGAACAACCGCTTCGTCGGGCAGACGTTGCAGCGGCTGAACGACCTGCGGCGGCTGATGGAGTATGGCTGGCCGCTCGACCGCAAGCGCGTGCGCCGGGTCTGCGACGAGCATCTCGCCATCCTCGACGCGCTCGAGGCCGGCGACCTGGTCCTCGCGGCCGCGCGGCTGGAGGCCCATCTCGGCGCCGCGCTCGCCGAGAAGGGACAGTCGCGCGGCAGGGATCCCGCACGCGGCTGACAGGCTGCCCCAGGCCGTCCACGGCCTGCACCGGTCCGGCGCGCCGCAGACCGGTCTTGAATCGACGGTGGGCGACATTACCTGTGCCGCCGATCCGGGCCCCTCTGGTGGACGCGCTGCGTCCGCGATGTCGGATCTCCCCGCCTGTGTCGAGGAGACCCGCCGAATGGACTTCCTGCCGCCTTTCCTTTTCGCCGTCTGGCTGACCAAGCCTCTGTGGATGTGGCTTGGCTTCCTTGCGATCGTCGTGCTGCTCCTGGCGCTCGATCTCGGCGTGCTCCATCGCGAACATCGCGAGATCGGGGTTCGCGAAAGCATCGGCCTTTCGGCCGGCTACATCGCGCTCGGCCTGGGCTTCGGCGCATGGGTCTGGTGGCAGCTGGGCGCGCAGTCGGGAATGGAGTACCTGACCGGCTTCGCGGTCGAGAAGGCGCTGGCGATGGACAACGTCTTCGTCATCGCGATGATTTTCTCGTTCTTCGCCGTTCCGCGCCGCTACCAGCACCGGGTGCTGTTCTGGGGCATCCTGGGCGTGATCGTGCTGCGTGCGATCATGATCGGGCTCGGCGCCACGATCGTCGCGCAGTTCTCCTGGGTGCTCTACATCTTCGCCGTCGTCCTCGTGGCGACGGGCGTCAAGATGATCGTCCTGGCGGAACGCGAGTACAACATCGGCAACAACCCCATCCTCGGCTTCGTGCGCCGCCGCTTCGCGGTGACCGAGACGCATCACGGCGAGAAGTTCTGGGTGCGCCTGCCGCATCCGCAGACCGGGCGTCCGGTCTGGCACATGACGCCGCTGTTCCTCGCCCTGGCGCTGATCGAGATCGCCGACGTGATCTTCGCCGTCGACTCGGTGCCCGCCATCTTCGCGATCACGACCGATCCCTTCGTGGTCTACACGTCGAACGTGTTCGCGATCCTCGGGCTGCGCGCGCTCTACTTCGCGCTGGCCGCGATGGTCGAGCGTTTCCGCTACCTGAAATACGCGCTGGCGCTGGTGCTGATCTTCATCGGGTCCAAGATCTTCGTCGCAGACCTGATGGGTCTCGAGAAGTTCCCGCCGTCGATCGCGCTGGCCGTGACCTTCTCGATCCTCGCCGCGGGCGTCGGTTACAGCCTCTGGCGCACGCGCGCACCCGGCTGAAGCCGGTGATGCCGGCACTCCGGCCCGCCGCAGCGGCGTGGCCGGGGTGCGGCGCTCATCCCGAGACCGGCGCCGCCGTCCGCACGGGGCGCGGGGTCTCGGCCGGCGCGTCCGGATCCGCGCAGGCGGACAGCAGCTGCTCGCGCACCAGCCGCAGCTTCCCCTCCGACAGGATCTTGTGGCCGAAGACATCCTTCACGTAGAAGACGTCGACCGCGCGTTCGCCCCAGGTGGCGATCTTGGCCGACGAGATCTGCAGGCCGAGGCCCGTGATCGCCCGCGTCACGTCATAGAGGAATCCCAGCCGGTCGCGGCCGTTGACCTCGATCACCGTGTGCATGACCGAGGCGTCGTTGTCGACGAAGACCTGCGGGGGCACGGCGAAGAGCCGGGCGCGACCCGACGCCTGGCGCCTGCGACGCGCCAGCTGCTCGGCGATCTTGATGCGGCCGGACAGCGCCTGCTCGATCAGGGTCGACAGCCGCGCGAGCCGCCCGGGCTCGGCGAACGCGCTCGGCGCGCCGCCGTCCATCGCCGGCGTCTCCTGGATCGTGAAGCTGTCGAGGGCCATGCCGTTGGTCATGGTGAAGATCTGCGCCCCGACGATGTTCGCGCCGGCCAGCGCCATCGCGCCGGCGATGCGGCTGAAGAGACCGGGATGATCCTCGCAGTAGATCGTGATCTCGGTGATCCCGCGATGGCGGTCAATGCGCGTGTGCAGCGACAGCGGCGCGTCGGTGGCCTCGGCCTCGCGGATCAGCCGCGCGTGGCGCGCCTGCGTCTCGGCGTCGACCGACAGCCAGTAGGCGGCGTAGCCGCGCGCGACATGGGCCGCGAAGTCGGCCTCGGGCCAGTCGGCGAGCTGAACGCGCAGGCGCTCCTGGGCCGCCGCGATGCGCCCGCCCGCGGTCGCCTCGGCGCCCGCGCCCGACATCTCCTCCTCCGCCCGCTGGAACAGGTCGCGGATCAGCGTCGCCTTCCAGGCGTTCCAAACCGTCGGGCCGACGGCGCGGATGTCGGCGACGGTCAGGCAGGTCAGCAGCCGCAGCCGCTCGGGGCTCTGCACGAGGGCGCAGAAATCGCGGATCGTCTTGGGATCCTGGATGTCGCGCTTGAACGCGGTGCTGGACATCGCCAGATGATGACGCACCAGCCAGGCCACCGTGTCCGTCTCCTCGGCGCCGAGCCCGA
>JBIKLI010000126.1:0-11264 GCA_044359885.1 Alphaproteobacteria bacterium
CGTCCCGGATCGTGCCGGCGCGCGGCGCCTGCTGCGCCGGGCCTTCCAGCTCGCGCGCGCCCTGCCGAGCGGTCCGCTCGAGGCCTTCCAGAAGGAGATCGCCGCGGCGCCACTTGGCGGCACGGAGATCCAGCGCCTCGCGGTCCAGCGCATCGGCCAGGGCCATTTCCGCGCGGCGCTCATGGAGTTCTGGAACGGTCGCTGCGCCATCTCGGGTCTCGACATGCCGGAGCTGCTGCGCGCCAGCCACGCCCGACCCTGGGCCGATTGCGACACCGACGCCGACCGCCTCGACGTTTTCAACGGCCTGCTGCTGGCGGCGCATCTCGACGCCGCCTTCGACAGCGGCCTGATCGCGATCGCGCCCGACGGCGCGGTCATGACGTCGAGCCGCCTGTCCCCGTCTGCACTCGCGGCGCTCGGCCTTTCCAGGCCGCGCCAGATCACCGGCCTCCTGCCGGGACACCAGCTGTTCCTTTCCTGGCATCGGGCCTGCGTATGGAAAGCCTAGAAATAGCGGATGGATCCTGCCCCGGTCTGTTTCTCGAAAGCTCCTGAATCGGCGGGACTGTGAACCGGAGCTCAGACCCCTTGGACCCCGTGCCAACGCCGAGGCGATGACCCTGCACTTGTGACAAGGCTCTCCGGGTCAGAGACACCCCCGGCGCCGTCGGGCCGAACCTTTCGCGGCCGGCGGTCCGGGGGTTTCTGCGCTGGAGGGAGTTTCTATACGGGCTGCGACGCGGCGTCGGTGGCCGGCAGGGACACCACCGCGCGCGTGCCGCCGTCGTCGGTCGCCTCCAGGCTCGCCGATCCCCGCATGGCCGCGGCCAGCCGGCCGACGACGCGCAGCCCGATGCCTGCGGCCCGGCCGGCCGGATCGGATCGCGTGCCGGTCGAGCCGAGGCCGGTGCCGGTATCCTCGATCACGATCCGGACCCACGTGCCGTCGCGATAGGCGTCCAGGGTCACGAGCCCGCCCTGAGGCGTGTGCCGGATCGCGTTGCTCAGAAGATTGGCCACGATCTGGCGCAGCCATCGGGCATCGGCGCGCGCGGCGACCGCCGGCGTCGGAGGCGTGGACGAGCGCAGCACGACGCCCTGTCTCCAGGCAGCGGCCCCGAAACGCGCGATCATCTCCTCCATCATCCCGGCCAGCGGCACCTCTTCCGGCGACAGCGTGGATTCGATCGACTCCAGCCGAGCCATGTCCAGGAGATCGCTGAGCAGGCGGTGGAGGTCCTCGATCTGACGCAGCATCACCTCCGCCTGCGCGGCGCTGGCCGCGTCGCGGGCGAGAAGTTCGGCATGGCCGCGCAGGACCGCGAGCGGCGTGCGCAGTTCATGCGACAGCGAAGCGACCAGCTCGCGCTGCGCGTCGACCAGCCGCGCGCGCTCGGCGAGCGTCTGCGCCAGCCGGTCCTGCATGCGGTTGAAGTCGGCGGCGAGCTGCGCCACCTCGGCCGGGGCCTCGACCGCGACG
Source organism: Alphaproteobacteria bacterium (assembly GCA_044359885.1). Lineage (GTDB taxonomy): Bacteria > Pseudomonadota > Alphaproteobacteria > CACIAM-22H2 > CACIAM-22H2 > CAIOSQ01. The sequence continues at coordinate 1,484 of JBIKLI010000126.1, forward strand.
CGGCGCGACGCGTCGCGCTCGGCCGCGGCAAGCCGGACAGCCGCGGCGAGCCGCTCGACCGGCGCGCTCAGCCGCGCCGCGCTGCGATCGGCGAACCAGCGCCGCAGCCCGAACAGGAACAGCCCGGCGAAGCCTGCGACGACGACGGCGCTCGCCGCGAACCCGATCCCGACCAGGGCCGCGATGTCGGACGGCGCGAGGCGGAAATCGGGGCTGGCCAGCGCCGCGACGCGCTGCGCGTCGAGCCGCACGAGCAGCACGGGCCAGGCCTCCGGGGCCGCGTCGGCGCGCGTGGCGTCGGCGGCGAGCCGCCGCGTGTCGCCGATCGCCAGCCCCTCGATCGCCGCCTGCCAGCGCGCCGGCGCCGGACCGAGCGGTCGGCCGTCCGCGAAATCGATCCGCTGCCCGCCAGCGACGACGCAGAGCATGTCCGCGAGCGCCACGCGGCGGCCATCGGGCGTGCGCGCATGGGCGGCCGTGGGGCCGGTCTGCGGCTCGATCTCCATGCCCAGCCGGTGGGCGACGAGCCAGCGCGTCAAGCCGGGCCATTGGGCCGGCGTCGCGCCGCGCAGGATCTCGCCCAGATGCTCGGCCGCGACCTCGTCGAGCGGGTTCGCCGACTGGATCCGCAGCCACGCATACTGGGCGACGATCAGCAGGCTGATCAGCGTGGCGGCGGCAAGCGCCATCGCCAGCACCGGGCGCATCTGCGCGCGCAGCATCTCGGCCCGGATGCTGGGCAGGGGGCGACCGCCGCCCATGCCGGCCACCGTCAACGTCCCTTCGGATGCAGCCGGTAGCCGAGGCCGCGGACCGCCTCGATCGCGTGCGCCACCGCGCTGTCGCGGCCCAGACGCTCGCGCAGACGCATGACGCATGTGTCGACCGAGCGGTCCAGGCCGTCGTAATCGCGGCCCCAGACCTCCTGCAGCAGCCATTCGCGCGTCAGCACGCGACCGCTCGCCTTCGCGAGACATGCCAGAAGGTCGAATTCGCGCGACGACAGCGTGCACGCGGCGCCCGCGACGCGCACGAGCCGGCGCGCGACGTCGATCTCGCAGTCGAGAACGCGCAGGACCGCATCGTCTCCGTCCGGCGCGGGACCTATGACGGCTGCGGCCTCGCGCGGCGCATGCCGCCGCAGCAGCGCCGCCACCCGGGCGCTCAGCTCGCGCAGGCTGAAGGGCTTCACGACATAGTCGTCGGCGCCGAGTTCGAGCCCGGCGACGCGGTCGGCTTCGCCGTCGCGTGCGCTGAGCAGCAGGATCGGCGCGGCGAAGCCCGTCGCGCGCAGGCGGCGCAGCACCTCGATGCCGTTGAGCGCCGGCAGCATCACGTCCAGAACCACCAGATCCGGCTTCCAGGCGCCGCAAAGGGCAAGGCCGCGCTCGCCGTCCTGGGCCGTGCGCACGTCGTAGGCGAGCTGGCGGAGTTCGTCGCGCACCAGAGCGACCACCTCCGGCGAATCCTCGATGACCGCGATGCGCGGCATGGCGTTCCCTCGCGCCCCGTCCGGGCCCGTCCGGCGCGTACCGGAAGCGATGACGCCGCGACCCCGATACAAGGACGTTACCATTTCCATACCGTCCTGCCATCGCGCCGTGACCGACGCCGCCGAGGCTGCGCGGCATGCAGAGTTCAGCCCGCGATGGCGTGCGATGCCGCCCCAGGGCGGCGGATCCGGTCGCCAGATGTCGCGCCCCGGCGGGGACCGTCGCGAACGCCGCCGGCGCACGGACCCTTGCGACCACGAGGAGCCGCCATGTCCATCAAGATCAGATCCGTCTTCGTCCTTGCCATCGCGCTCGGCGCCGCGTGCGCCTGTGCCGGCGAGCCACCCGGCATTCCGCCGGCCGGCGTCGCCCCGCTCAGGGCCGACGATCTGCGCCGCCTGACCGGGCGCGCCGTCGCCGAAGGGCGGGTGTTCGACGATGCGAATGACGGCGGCCTCACCTTCGCCCTGCGTTCCGGCGGCCAGATGTCCGTCACCAGCCGCTTCTTCGCGACCCGGCCCATTCAGGGCGGCTGGCGCGTCGACGCCGCGGCCAGCCTGCTGTGCACGCGCATCGAGTCCGACCCGGAGGTCTGCGCGCATGTCTACCGGCTGCCAGGACGGGCCGACGCCTACTATTTCGACGCCGATGGCGGCTCGCAGCTCGCCAACACGTTCCAGATGCGCTGACGCGCGTCCAGCGTTCCGATCCTTCCAATCGCCTGTCGCGAGGTCACGATCCGATGAATGCCCGGAACATCCTGCTGGCGGCGGCCGCCGCGATGCCGATCCTGTCCGCCGAGGCCGGTGCGCAGAGCGCGCCGGTCCGCGATCACTATGTCGGCGCCACGCTCGGGGCGCTGCTGGTCCGGCCCGAGGGCGTGGGCGGCACCGATGCCACCCGGGAGGCGTCCGCGCGCGGGAGCCTCGGTCTCTTCGCCGGCACCCGGCTCGGGTCGCTTCCGGTCGGTGCGGGCTGGCCGGTCTTCGCCGAGATCGGCTTCCAGGAGGTCGCGCGCCATACCGTTCCCTACAGGACGGGCAGCGGCACGTCGGACCTGACGGCGAGCGGACAGAGCGTCTATGCGGCGGTCAAGATCGATTTCTGGACCCCCGGCAATTTCGCCCTCTACGGGAAGCTGGGCGTGGCGCATACGTCGATCAAGGCCTCGACCCGTCCGGGGCAGCCGGCCATCCAGGCCGGCGGCGAGGCCGTCGGGGCGATATGGGCGCTTGGCGTCCAGTACGATTTCCCCGGCGGCGTCGGCCTGCGGGCCGAGTGGATCGGCTTCGAAGACGCCTCGCCGCGATCTTCGGCCGGGGGGCTGAGTGCGGGACTCGCCTATCGCTTCTGAACGACGGAGCTCTCCAGCGCAGAAACTCCCCGGCGCCGTCCGGTCCGGTCCTGCGGCGGCGGTGCCGGGGGGGTGTGCACCGGTGCTGGTTTCTTGCCACGGCGGATCTGGGGCGCCACTATCCGCGATCTGTGAGGTGGATCCTGGGGTCCGCCATCGATCGAGGGGTATCCATATGTTCCGTCGCCTCGCGGCCTCGGCCGCGCTCGTTCTTTCCTTCGCCGGCGCCGCCGGCGCGCAGCAGCTGGCGCCCAGCCCGACGATCGACGCCATCCGCGCGCGCGGGCATCTGGAATGCGGCGTCCATCTCGGTCTGCCCGGCTTCTCCTTCGCCAACGACCGCGGCGTGTGGGAGGGCATCGACGTCGATTTCTGCAAGGCGCTGGCCGCCGCCCTTCTGGGCGACTCGACCAAGGTCAAGTACACGCCGACCTCGGTGCAGCAGCGCTGGCCGATCCTGCAGTCCGGGCAGGTCGACCTGCTGTCGCGCAACACGACCATCACCTTCTCGCGCAACGTCTCGCTGGGGGTGAACTTCCTGGGGATCAATTTCTACGAGGGCCAGACCTTCGTCGTGCGCAAGAAGGCCGGGATCACCAAGCCCGACCAGATGGACGGGGCGACGATCTGCGTCGCCGCGGGCTCGACCGAAGAGAAGCAGGCGACGGACTGGTTCGCCGAGCGGCGCAAGCGCGTGACGATCGTCAACTTCCAGCGCAACGACGACGCCATCGCCGCCTACGACGCGGAGCGCTGCGACGCCTACACCGCCGGGTTCGGCGCGCTGGCAGGCCAGCGCTCGAAGCTGAAGGCGCCGGACGACCATGTCATCCTGACCGAGCTGATCTCCAACGACCCGCAGGGTCCGACGGTGCGCTGGGGCGACGAGCGCTGGCAGGCGGTCGTGCGCTGGACGCTCAACGGCATGATCGCCGCCGAGGCGCTCGGGATCACCTCGGCCAATGTCGACGAGCTGCGCCGCACCTCCACCAACGCCGAGGTCCGGCGCATCCTGGGCGTCGAAGGCAATTTCGGCCAGATGCTCGGCCTGTCCAACGACTGGCTCTACAACGCCATCAAGCAGGTCGGGAACTACGGCGAAAGCTACGAGCGCACGGTCGGCATGGCTTCGCCGCTGAAGCTGCCGCGCGGTCCCAACCAGCTCTGGACCAAGGGCGGGCTGCTCTTCACCCCGCCGTTCCAATGAGCGCTGGCGCCGTCTGGCGCCGGCTTCACGACGCCCGCGTCCGCGCCTGGATCTCCCAGGCCGCGGTCGCGGGCGCGCTGTTCGCGACGATCTGGTACTTCGTCGCCAACGCCTCCGAGAACATGGTCAAGGCCGGCATCGCCTCCGGCTTCGACTTCCTGTGGCGGACCTCGGGCATCGACGTCCCCTTCCGGATCGTCGACTACTCGCCGCAGGGCGACATCCTCGATCTGCTCTGGGTGGGCGTCGCCAACACGCTGCTGGTCTCGCTTCTGGGCATGGTCTTCGCGACCATCCTCGGCTTCCTGATCGGGGTCGCGCGGCTGTCCGGCAATCTCCTGCTGCGCAGCCTGGCCGGCTTCTATGTCGAGTTCGTGCGGAACATCCCGCTGCTGCTCTTCGTCTTCTTCTGGTATTTCGGCGTCATCCGGGCGCTGCCGCCGCCGCGCGGCTCGTGGGATCTGGGCGGGGTCGCCTTCCTCAACAATCGCGGGCTCTACGTGCCCGCGCCGCAGGACGCCTCGGTGTTCGCCGCCCTGCCGCTGGTCGTAGCGCTCGCGGCCGCGGCGTTCCTTCTGCTGCGGCGCTGGGCGCGCGCGCGCCAGACGGCGACGGGCGCGGCCTTTCCGGTGTGGCTCGCGGGACTGGTGCTGCTGGCGGCGGTGCCGCTGGCGGCCCTGATCGTCGCCGCCGCCGCCACGCCCTGGGACCTGCCGGCGCTGCGCGGCTTCAATTTCCGCGGCGGTTTCGTGCTGATCCCGGAATTCGTGGCGCTGTTCGCCGCCCTCGTGACCTATACCGCGGGCTTCGTCGCCGAGGTCGTGCGCGGCGGCATCCTCGCCGTCGGCAAGGGCCAGAAGGAGGCCGCGTCCTCGCTGGGCCTGACGCCGGGCCAGCGGCTGCGCCTGATCGTCATCCCGCAGGCGCTGCGGGTGATGGTGCCGCCGATGACCAGCCAGTATCTCAACCTGCTCAAGAACTCGTCCTTCGGCGCGGCGATCGCCTATCCCGAGATCGTCAGCGTGTTCATGGGCTCGGCGCTGAACGCGACCGGCCAGGCGATCGAGATCATCGCCATCACGCTCGCCATCTATCTGTCGATCGGGCTCGCCGTCTCGGCGTTCATGAACTGGTACAACGCGCGCATCGCGCTGGTGACGCGATGACGGCGCTCGTCTGGATCCGCAGGAACCTGTTCGCGACCTGGTTCGACGCCGCGATCACGCTGGTCTGCCTGTGGCTGATCTGGCGCTTCCTGCCGCCGATCCTCGACTGGACCGTCCTGCGCGCCGATTGGGTCGGCGAGGACCGCTCGGCCTGCGATTCCGGCGGCGCGTGCTGGGTGTTCGTGCGCGCGCGCTTCGACCAGTTCATGTACGGCCTCTATCCCGCGGCGCAGACCTGGCGGGTCGATCTGGCGGGCGCGCTGCTGGCGGCGCTGGTCGTCTGGGCCGCCTGGGATCGCCTGCCGGGGCGGCGGATCGCGATCGTCCTGCTGCTCGTCGTCTATCCCCTCGCGGGGCTGTGGCTGCTGCTCGGCGGCGTCGGCGGCCTGACCTATGTCGAGACACGGCAATGGGGCGGGCTGATGCTGACGGTGTTCATGACCGTCTATGCGGGGCTGTTCGCCTTCCCGCTCGGCGTGCTGCTGGCGCTGGGCCGGCAGTCGGAACTGCCGGTCATCCGCACGCTCTCCGTGGCATTCATCGAGTTCTGGCGCGGCGTGCCGATCATCACGGTCATCTTCCTCGCCTCCCTGCTGCTGCCGCTGATCCTGCCGGTCAACATCGACCGGCTGATCCGGGCCGTCGTGGGGCTGACGCTGGTGGTCGCGGCCTACATGGCCGAGGCGATCCGCGGCGGGCTCCAGGCCGTGCCCAAGGGCCAGTACGAGGCGGCGGCGGCGCTCGGCCTCGGCTACTGGCGCGCGACCTGGCTGATCGTCCTGCCCCAGGCGCTGCGCATCTCGCTGCCGGCGCTGGCCAACGAGTTCATCGCCTTGTCGAAGAACACGACGCTGGTGCTGATCGTGTCGCTGTTCGACCTGCTGGGCATCGTGCATGCCGCCTCGGCCGATCCCAAATGGGTCGGCTACAACGTCGAGGGTTATGTCTTCGCCGGCACGATCTTCTGGTTCGCCTGTTTCGCGATGTCCCGCTGGTCGGCCTCGCTCGAGCGGCGCCTGGGCACGGCGCGCAGCGTCTGAGCGGCGGCCCCCCCCGCCTGCCGGCGCGACCCGGTCCGTCCCGCCGGTCGCTGTCGGACGATGGATAGCGCGGGACGTCTGACCCAAGAACACGCCGGCCGGATCGGCCACAGGCGCGCACGACATCGCGCGGGGGCGCCGCGGTCCTCGACGCGGGGCGCGTTTCGATCCATATAACCCCAAACGGCGTCAGGCTGGCGACGGCGCTTGCGGGGCGGGGGACGCATGTCGGAACCGGGAGCAGGGGTGGAGTACGGCGTGGCGGCGCTGGGGCTGGGGGTCAGCTCGGCGCTGGGCCGGTTCCTCGCGGGAATCCGCTTCGAGGATCTGCCCGCCGCGGTCGTGCACGAGGCGCGTCGGGGCGTGCTCGACTGGATCGGCTGCGCGCTGGCGGCCAGCCGCCATCCGGCGATCGCGATCCTGCTCGACACCTTCGCCGCCACCGGCTCGCCGGCGGTTGCGCCGGTGCTGGGCCAGGGCGGGCGCCGGCTGGGACTGCTCGACGCCGCTGTCGCCAACGGCCAGATGGGCCATCTGCTGGATTTCGACGACACGCATATGGGCGGCGTCGTGCTGCATGCCAGCTCGCCGCTGCTGGCGGCGCTGCTGGCGTTGGCCGAGCATCGGCCGGTCGGCGGACGGGCGCTGATCGCGGCCTATGTCGCGGGTTTCGAGGCCGGGGTGCGGACGGGGCAGGGCGCGCCGGCGCATCACGACGGCGGCTGGCACCTGACCGGCACGCTGGGCGCGGTCGCCGCCGGTGCGGGGGCGGCCCGGCTGCTGGGTCTCGATGCCCGGCAGACCAACCACGCGCTCGGCATCGCCGCGACCCAGGCCGCGGGCATGCAGCAGAACCGTGGCACGATGTGCAAGTCGTTCCATGCCGGCAAGGCCGCGGCCTCGGGCGCGCTGGCGGCCCTGCTGGCCGCGCGCGGCTTCGACAGCTCGCAGGAGATCCTGGAGGGCAAGCGCGGTTTCGTGCGCATCTACAGCGCCGTCGCCGCGCCGGAACGGATCGCGGCGGGGCTGGGCGAACGCTGGGAGATCGCGCGCAACGGCTACAAGCCCTATGCCTGCGGCGTCGTCCTGCATCCGCTGATCGACGCGATGATCGCGCTTCGCGCGGCCGCCGGCCTGCCTGCCGGGGCGGTCGACCATGTGGCGCTGCGCGTCCATCCCCATGCCGTGAAGATCACCGGCGTCGACGATCCGAAATCCGGGCTGATGTCGAAGTTCAGCATCAACCACTCGGCCGCGGTCGCGTATCTCGACGGGACCGCCGGCATCGCCCAGTATGCCGATGCGCGCGCGGCAGCGCCGGACGTGCTTGGCTTCCGGCCGAAGATCCGCGTCGAGGTCGATGCGGGCTTCCGCAAGGACCAGGCCCACGCCACGCTGGTCGCCGCTGACGGCCGTCGTTTCGAGGCGCCCGTCGCGCATGCCAGCGGCACCGCCGACAACCCGATGTCCGACGCGGCGCTGGAACGCAAGTTCATCGGGAACGCCGGCGACGTCCTCGGGGCGGATCGCGCCCGGCAGATCGCCGACCGGATCTGGGCGCTCGACGCGGAGCGCGATCTGCGCGACCTCGTCGCGCTCTGCCTCTGAGGAGCGGCGCGATGCGCGTGCGCGGCGTCGATGCCGATGTGCCGGCCGGGCTCGCGCTGGCCGGGCTCGGCGCCTTCGTCGCGACCCGCGCGCTCGACTGGGACCTGCTGAACGAGGACGGCGCCGGACCCGGATTCTTCCCCTTCGGCTACGGGGCCGCGATCCTGGTCCTGTCCGCCGTGCTGGTGCTGCGCGCCGTGCTGCGCCGGCGGCCGGCGGCCGCCGGCGACGACGCCGGCGGACATCTCCGGGCGCTCGTCACCTGGGCCGCCTTCGCCACGGCCGCGGGATCGATGCGCTGGATCGGCTTCGTCGCGGCCTTCGCCGCGCTGACCGCCTTCGTCGTCATGTTCGTCTTCGGGCGCGGCTGGCGCAGCGCGGTGCTGGTGGCCGCGGGCTGCGCGGGCGGGTTCTGGATGCTGTTCGCCATGGCGCTGGGGATCGGCCTTCCCGCCGGCCCCTGGGGGTTCTGAACGCCATGGAGATCCTCGGCGGCCTCGCGCGGGGCTTCGCGATCGCCCTCGATCCGGCCAACCTGCTCTGGTGCTTCGTCGGTTGCTTCCTCGGCACCGTGGTCGGCGTGCTGCCCGGCCTGGGGCCGGCGGCGACCATCGCGCTGCTGCTGCCGCTGACCTTCGGGATGGATCCCACCGCCGGCATCATCATGCTGTCGGGCATCTATTTCGGCGCCAAGTACGGCGGCTCGACGACGTCGATCCTGCTCAACATCCCCGGCGAATCCTCGTCGGTCGTCACCTGCCTCGACGGCTACCAGATGGCGCGCAAGGGCCGCGCGGGGGCGGCGCTGGGCATCGCCGCGATCGCGTCCTTCGTCGCCGGCACGTTCGGGATCGTCGCGCTGACGCTGCTGGCGCCGCCGGTCGCGGCCTTCGCGCTGCGCTTCTCCTCGCCCGAGTATTTCGCGCTGATGGCGCTCGGCCTGTCGCTGGTCGTCGTGCTGGGCGGCGACTCGCTGCTCAAGGCGCTGCTGTCGCTGTTCGTCGGGCTGTGGCTGACCAGCGTCGGCACCGATCTCTTCACCTCGCAGAGCCGCTTCACCTTCGGCTCGTCCTTCCTGCTCGGCGGCATCGACTTCATGATCGTGGCCATCGGGCTGTTCGCGATCGCGGGCGTGCTGGAGAGCATCCAGCGGCGCGAGGAAAACGTGATGCTGCCGGTGCCGCGGCGGCTGCGTGAATTGCTGCCGTCGATGGCGGAACTCAAGGCCTGCCGCTTCGCCTTCGCCAACGGTTCGGTCGTGGGCTTCATCGTCGGCGTCCTGCCGGGCGCGGGGTCGTCGATCGCCTCGTTCATCGCCTACGGGATCGAGAAGGCGGTGTCGCGCCACCCCGAGAAATTCGGCACCGGCGTGCCCGAGGGCGTCGCGGCGCCCGAAGGCGCCAACAACGCCGATTCCGGCGGCGCGCTGGTGCCGCTGCTGACGCTGGGCATTCCGGGCGGCGGGACGACCGCGATCCTGCTCGCGGCGCTGGTGATCTGGGGCGTCAAGCCCGGACCGCTGATGATGACGGAATCGCCCGACGTGTTCTGGGGCCTGGTCGCCAGCCTCTATATCGGCAACATCGTGCTGCTGGTGATGAACCTGCCGCTGGTGCCGATGTTCGCGCAGATCCTGCGCGTGCCGCTCCATGTCCTGTTCCCCGTCATCCTCGGCCTGTCGCTGGTCGGCGGTCTCAGCGTCTCGGACAACCCCGTCAACCTGATGCTGCTGGCGGGGTTCGGGCTGTGCGGCTATGCGATGGCGAAGTCCGGTTTTCCGGCGGCGCCCCTGGTGCTGGGCTTCGTGCTCGGCGACGCGATGGAGCGTGCCGTGCGCCAGTCGCTGACGATGTCGATGGGAAATCCCGCGATCCTCGTCGAGCGGCCGATCTCGGCCGCGATGCTGGCTCTCG
>JBIKLI010000127.1:0-11242 GCA_044359885.1 Alphaproteobacteria bacterium
CGGCCATCGTCTGCGAGGCCTACGGACTGCGCTGTGAACTGCATGTCGGGGGGTGGGCGAACCTTCAGGTTCTCGGAGCGACGTCCGAAGACACATCGGAATACTACGAAAAAGGCCTTCTTGCTCCGGGCGTCGACTACGATGCCCCGCATCCCTATCTGCAATCCATCTGCGACAAGCTCGACGCGCAGGGCTGCATATCGATCCCGACCGGCCCCGGGCTGGGCTACGACATCGTCTGGGATTACATCCAGGACAATGTGATCGACGCCTGATGGCAAGGACCGTTGCACCGCAGGAGATGTCCGCGACCCGACGTGTCGTGCATGTCGTGGACGCCCTTGCCCAGAGGGGGCCGATCGGGCTCCGCGCGCTGGCCCAGGTGCTGGGCATTCCCCTTGGGTCGCTGCATCGACAACTGCACGACCTGATGGCCGAGGGCGTCGTCGACCGTACGCCGGACGGCCTCTGGGAATTGTCGTTCCGGCTCTTGCAGATTTCAGGCCGTCAACTGGAGCGGATCGCGTTGCCGAAGCTGGCGCGTCCCTATTGCGAACGCATCGCCGAGGCGACGCGCGAGACCGTCAACCTTACATTGCTCAACGGTCTTGCCAGCGTATGCCTCGACAAGGTGCGCGGCAACGAGGCAATGCAACTGGACATCCCTGTCGGGGGCCGCGGAAAGCTCCATTGCGGTGGCGCCGGAAAAGCGATCCTCGCCTATCTTCGCAAGGAGGAGCAGGACGCCTTGCTTGGCGAAGAGATCGAAGCCTTCACGTCGTTCACCATCACCAAGCCCGCCGATTTGCGGCGCGAGATCGGCGCGGTCCGGCGCCGTGGCTATGCCATCGACAATCAGGAGGTCGTGCTCGGGGTCTATTGCGTCGGTGTTCCGATCTTCGACCGCAATCTCCGCCCGGTCGGCGCCATCAGCATCACCGGCCCCAAGCCCAAGCGGGTGGGGGCCGACATACTTCCATATGTCGCCATGCTCACCGACGCCTGCATGCAGGTCAGTCGGCGACTTGGCTACGACGGGGCGTGGCCTCCCGTGTCCGCCGACGCCCGGGCCGAAAAACCGAAACCATCCATCCGAGCGAAGGTTCGCCCGTAGCAATCGTCACTGACCCACGCCTCTGCGCGTGGTTCAGGCGGGTTGGGTACCGAAACGCCGGGCCACGGGCACCAGCGCTTCGAGAACCGTGTCGATCTCCTCCTGGGTGACCGGATCGATCCGCAACGTGGGGCGCCGGACATGCGCGGTGCGTATGATCCCCATGCGGACAAGCAACTGCTTCTGCACATGGTAGAAGAGATCCCCACCTTGCGCTCCCAGGCGGTTGATGCCGGTGAAGGCGGAATCGAAAACGCGTCGGGCACCCGCCTGATCGCCGGCCTGGAACCTGTTCCAGACCTCGAGGAATGCGCCGGGTTGGCTGCAGAACGGCATTGTTCCCCTTGCGCCGCGGCGCAATTCTTCGATGAAGTAGACGCCTCCGGCGCCGCCGAAGACCGTCAGGCGGGACCCGGCCGCCGAAGTCATGTCTGCCACCTTGCCGGCCACGGGCATGGTCTCGACCTTGATCGTCCGGATATTCGGACAGACGGCGGCGATGCGCAGCGCCAGGGCGGGCGGAACCGGCGCCTGGGGAATGTCCTGAAGGATGATCGGGACGGAAACCGATGCCGCGACGGCGCGATAATGATCGAAGATTTCTTCGGCGCTGATCGGCATGAAAGACGGCGGCATGATCATGAGCGCATCGGCGCCTGCGGCCTCGGCCTGACGCGACTGGACGATGCAGAGATCGGTTCCGTTGGCGCCCGTGTTGATGACGACGGGGGTGCGGCCGGCGACGGTCCGAACGACCGTGGCCACGACGTCGGCGCGTTCGTCCTGGGTGAGCTTGAAGATCTCGCTGCCGAGCGCCACGCCGAGTCCATGAACGCCAGCCGCGACGTTGAACTCGACAAGGGCGCGCAGACTGTCGTGATCGATCCGGCCATCGTCGTCGAACGGCATGACCAGGATCGGAACGATCCCCTCCAGGGTCGCGGCGGTCATCGTGGGTTTTCCCCTTTCTGGACGTGCGGAAGCGCAAAGGCGCCTTTGCGCCGTCGCGTGTCTGCGTACGCGCGAAGGCAATCGAATCACGGCAGTCTGACGCGACCGCCGAACCAATTTCGACCCGGATTACCCCCACGCGATGCTTCAAGCCTACCAGTTCAGCGGATGGCGGTCGAGAATTCGATGCCGCGTCAATCATCGTAACGACGGGATCATGGTCGTTTGGCCAGCCGGATCGGTCGCGAGCGACCCACGAGGTGGGCGGTTGCGCTATGATCCGGTCGTGGCGAGAGGAGAAACACGTGATGCGCAAGCCGATCAATTTCGCCCGCTGGATCGACGAGAACCGGCATCTGCTGCAGCCGCCGGTCGGCAACCAGCAGGTCTGGAAGGATGCCGACATGATGGTCACCGTGGTCGGCGGGCCGAACCAGCGGACCGATTTCCACGACGATCCCTACGAGGAGTATTTCCACCAGTTCAGGGGGAATGCCCATCTGCTGGTCGCCGATCGTGGCCGGATCGAGCGGATCGACCTTCGCGAGGGCGACATCTTCCTGCTGCCCGCGCATGTGCGCCATTCCCCGCAGCGCCCCGAGCCCGGCAGTCTCTGCACGGTGATCGAACTTCCGCGGCCGGCTGGCGTGCTCGACGCGTTCGAATGGTACTGCGCGGCCTGCGGCGGGCTGGTCCATCGCAGCGAGATCCAGCTGAGCGACATCGTCCGCGATCTGCCCGTCGCCTATCGCCGCTTCTACGAAGCGCCACCGGCGGCGCGCACCTGTCCCGCCTGCGGCACCGTGCATCCAGGCGGCGACTGGCGCGCCTGGCATGCGGCGCTCGCCGCGCGGGGGGCGCCATCATGACCGGCAACGGACGAGATCACGCGCGTTCGCGCAAGCTGCTCGGTTTCCTGACGCCGTCGTCGAACACGATCCTCGAGCCGGTGACCGCGGCGATGCTTGGCGGGCTGCCCGAGGTCACGGCGCATTTCGCTCGCTTCCGCGTCACCGAGATATCGCTGAGCGACCAGGCGCTGGGGCAGTTCGATCCGGCGCCGATCCTGGCGGCCGCGGACCTCCTGGCCGATGCGCGCGTCGACGTCATCGCCTGGAGCGGCACGTCGTCGAGCTGGCTCGGGCTGGAGCGGGATCGCGCGCTATGCGCCGCCATCGAGGCGCGCACGGGCATTCCGGCGACGACCTCCGTGCTGGCGCTGGTCGAACTGTTCCGCGCGATGGGTGTGGCGCGCTACGGCCTCGTGACGCCCTATCTCGACGAGATCCAGGCGCCGATCCTGGAGAATTTCGCGCGCGAGGGCTTCGTGTGCGCCGCCGAACGGCATCTGGGCGATCGCGGCAATTTCTCCTTTTCGGAGTACGACGGCGCGACGATCGCCGCGCTGACGCGCGCGGTCGCCGCGGCGCAGCCCCAGGCGATCTCGATCCTGTGCACCAACATGCGCGGCGCCCCGCTGGCCGCGGAGCTGGAGCGCGAGACCGGGATCGCGGTGCTCGACAGCGTCGCGACCGCCGTCTGGGGCAGCCTGCGTCTCGCCGGCGTCGACACGCGCCGGGTCGTCGGCTGGGGCCGGCTTTTCGGACTTCCGGGCTGAGACCGGGCGGGCGGCGCGTCAGCGCCGGCGTCGCGGCTTGTACGCGACGACGCGGATCTCGATCCGGATCAGCGGATGGGGCAATTGATGGACGGCGACGGTGGTCCGCGCCGGGCCGGTCGCCGCGTCGAAATGACGATTGTAGACCTCGTTGTAGCCGACGAAATCCGACATATCGACGAGATAGGTGGTCACCTCGACGACATCGGACAGCTTCGCCCCTTCGGTCGCCAGCACCGTGGCGATGGTCTCGAGCACGGCCTGGGTCTGGGCGCGGATGTCGAAGCGCATGTCGCCTTCCGGCGTGATTTCGCCGCCGGCGAAGGAATTGTCGGGGCGGCGCGAGGCAAGGCCCGAGACGAAAACGAAGTCGCCGGCCCGGCGGCAATGCGGGTAGTTGGCGCGAGATGGCGCCAGATCTGGTTCGGTGGCGGTGGCGGGCTTGCGGCGCGGCATGGCGTATCTCCGGTGGGCGCGGCGGTCAGGCGGCGTGGCGGCGGCCGGCCAGACGTAGGGCCTGGTCGAGCAGCTTGCCGCCGTCGGCGAGGTCGTCGACGACATCGAAATGATGCCTGCCGGGAACGTGGTGCGCGGCGGGGCAGCCCCAGACGGCGGCGATTTCGTCGGACTGACGGCGGAACTCGGGCAGTTCGTCGATGCCGACGGCGATCTCGACGCGGCAACCCGCGTTGCGCGCGCGCTGCAGGGGCGAAAGTTCGGTGACGCGCCGAGGCGTGTCGAGGCCCAGCAGACGGCGCATCGGGAGCAGGCTCATCGGCACGAGGTCGAAGAGCCCGGAGACCGGCAGCGACGAGCGCAGGAAGCCGGTGCGCGGATCCGACGCCAGCATCGCCGCCAGATGACCGCCGGCGGAGTGGCCGCAGACATGGATCGCCTCGGGGTCGATCCCGAAAGTTGCGGCGCGCGCGTGCAGGAAGAGCGCGCAGCGTCGCATCTGGTCGACGATCCCGGCGAGGTCCATCGCCGGCGCCAGCTCGTAGTTGGGAACCGCGACGGCGAAGCCGGCGGTGCGCATGCCGGCGGCGAAATGCCCGTGCAGGTTCTTGTCCATCGCCTGCCAGAAGCCGCCATGGATGAAGATCCAGAGCGGCACGCCCGCCGCCCGGCTGGCATCGGGGTAGAACAGGTCGAGGGTTTCGTTGGGGCCCGGGCCATAGACCAGGTCGAGGGCCGGGCGGCGCTGCGTCGCGACGAAGGCCGAGCTGCGTGCCCGCCACGTCTCGAACACGGCCTGCAGGTCGGGCACCTGGCTGCGCGCGGCGTAGGCCCGCGCCAGTTCGGGCAGGGTCAGGTCGCGCCAGATGCGTGCATCGGGATCGGGACGCCGCGTATCCAGGGTCGCGACGATGCGCAGGCCCGGTCCGCCGGGGCGTAGCGTCACCGGCGGCAGAAATCCGGCGATGGCTTCGCGTGCGGCGAGATCGATGACCCTCCGGCCGGGATCGAAGGCGGCCGGGTTGTCGGCCTCCCAGGTCATCGCGGTCAGGGCCGCGGGGGGCAGGCCGAGGGGGGCCATGCGTGCGAGCAGCGCCAGCAGCGCCGCGTTGACCGCGCGGGCCGGGTCGTCGTCGGAGCTTTCCACGACCAGTTCGAGCGTTCCGGCCATCAGACCCCCAGATAGGATTCGACGGTCGCGGCGTCGGCCCGCAGCGCCGCGGAGTCGCCGGACCAGACGACGCGCCCCTTCTGGACGATGAAGTGCCGGTCGGCCAGCCGTTCGAGGACACGCAGGTTCTTGTCGACGATCAGGATGGACTGGCCGCCGGCCTTCAGGCGTTCGAGGCATTGCCAGATCTGGCTGCGGATGACGGGGGCGAGACCTTCGGTCGCCTCGTCCAGGATCAGCAGCCGCGGATTGGTCATCAGCGCCCGGCCGATCGCCAGCATCTGCTGTTCGCCGCCCGACAGCGTCGAGGCCATCTGTCCGCTGCGCTCGCCGAGGACGGGAAAGAGCTCGCAGACCCGCGCCACCGTCCATGCGCCCGGTCGCGACGTCGCGACCAGATTCTCGCGCACGGTCAGGGTGGGAAAGACCTGGCGGCCTTCGGGGACCAGTCCGATGCCGGCGCGCGCGATCGTCTCGGGCGGCGTGTTGGCGATCGGTCGTCCGCCGAAAGCGATGCGCCCGGCCGTCGCCGGCAGAAGTCCCATGATGGTGCGGATCGTCGTCGTCTTGCCCATGCCGTTGCGGCCGAGCAGCGACACCACCTGGCCGGCGCCGACCGCAAGTCCGATGTCGAACAGCACCGGCGTGCGGCCGTAACCGGATTGCAGGCCCTCGACCTCAAGCATCGCCATCGCCCAGATAGGCCGCGCGCACCGCCGCGTCGTCGCGGATCGCCGCAGGTGGCCCGCAGGCGATGCTGCGGCCCGAGACCAGGACCGTGACGCGGTCGGCGAGCGCGAAGACGGTCTCCATGTCGTGCTCGATCAGCAGCATCGAGATCCTGCCCTTGAGGGTGCGCAGCAGATCGGTCATCGCCTGCGTCTCGGTCGGGCCAAGCCCTGCCATCGGCTCGTCGAGCAGCATCAGCCGCGGCCGCGTGGCGAGCGCGATGGCCAGTTCCAGCTGCTTCTGCTGGCCATGCGAGAGATCGGCGGTGCGCGTGTCCGCGAGCGCCGCGAGACCCGTCTCGTCGAGATGGCGCAGCGCGGCGGCGCGCAGGCCCGCGTCCTCGCGGGCCTGGCCCCAGAAGCGGAAGGAATGGCCTTCCCTGGCCTGGACGGCGAGGGCGACGTTGTCGAGCGCGGTGTAGTCGAGCAGCAGCTGCGAGATCTGGAAGCTGCGGGCAAGCCCGCGGCGCAGCCGTGCCGGCGGCGACAGACCGCCTATGTCCTCGCCCGCGAATTCGATGCGCCCGGAATCGGGGCGGATCTCGCCGACCAGCTGGCCGACCGCCGTCGTCTTGCCGGCCCCGTTGGGGCCGATCAGCGCGTGGATCTCGCCCTCCGCGACGTCGAGCGACAGATGGTCGGTGGCGCGCAGGCCGCCGAAGCTCTTCACCAGATCGATCGCGCGGAGCAGCGTCCCGGCCATGGCGCCGTCACTCGAGCCTGCGGCGCAGCCAGCCATAGAGGCCGCCGCGGCCGAACAGGACCACCAGGATCAGGAGCAGGCCGATGACGAACATCTTGTGCTCTCCCCAGCCTGGAATGCGCCCCAGGAGATCTTCGAGCACGGTCAGCGTCATCGCCCCCAGGATCGGACCGAACAGGGTTCCAGCGCCGCCGAGGATGACCATCACCATCATCTCGCCGGATTTCGTCCAGGTGAGCATGTCGGGGCTGACGAAACGGGCCTGATTGGCCATCAGCGCGCCGGCCAGCGCGCCGCCCATGCCGGCGACGATGAAGGCGACGAGCTTGTAGCGATACGCATCGATGCCGATCGCTGCCATGCGTCGCTCGTTCTGGCGCAGCCCACCGAGGACCCGCCCGAAGCGCGACCCGACCATGCGATGCGCGACCCACAGGGCCAGCAGCAGGATGACGAGCACGACGTAATAGAAGACGGTGTCGTCGCGCATGTCGAGACCGGGAATGCTGTTGCGGCGGCGCACCGTCATGCCGTCGTTGCCGCCGTATTGGCTGAGCGATGAGAACAGGAAGAAGAGCATCTGCGCGAAGGCCAGCGTGATCATCAGGAACTGGACGCCGGCGGTGCGCAGCGACAAGGCGCCGATCGCCGCCGCGAGCGCGCCACCGACCAGCATGGCGGCGGGGATCGTCACCAGGAACTGGGTCGAGCCGGGGATCAGGCCGAAGATCGGCTCGGAGGTCTGCCAGTGGCGGAAGAGGATTCCGACCGTGTAGCCGCCGATGCCGAAGAACGCCGCGTGGCCGAAGCAGGCGAGACCGCCATAGCCGAGGATCAGGTCGAGGCTGATCGCGGCCAGGGCGTAGATCAGCATGCGGGTGGCGAGCGAGATCCAGGCCGGATCGCCGGCGAGCGAGGCGAGGCTGGGCAGCGCCAGCAGCAGGGCCAGAAGCGCCAGACCCAGCCAGCGCATGGCGCGGGGTGTCTCATCCATGGGCGGGCAGAAGTCCCTTGGGCTTGACCAGAAGGACGATCGCCATCAGCAGATAGACCCCGAGCGACGACAGCCCGCCGCCGAGCATGTCGGCGGCCGAGGGCTCCATGAAGGTCTTGAGCCAGGGCGGCACCACCGCGCGCAGCGCGGTGTCGACGAGGCCGACGACCATCGCCGCGAGGAAGGCGCCGCGGATCGAGCCCAGGCCACCGATGACCACGACGACGAAGGTCAGGATCAGGATCTGCTCGCCCATGCCGACCTGCACGGTGTACACCGGGCCGGCCATGAGACCGGCAAGGCCCGCGAGCAGGGCGCCCAGCCCGAAGACGAGCGTGTAGAGGCTGCGGATGTCGACGCCGAGCGCGCGCACGATGTCGCGATGGGTCGAACCGGCGCGCACCAGCATCCCGATGCGCGTATGCGAGATCAGCAGGTAGAGACCGAGGGCGACGGCCAGACCGACGATCACGATCGCCAGCCGATAGATCGGGTAGGGGACGCCGGGCATGATCTCGACCGAGCCGTCGAGCAGAGGCGGGATCTTCACGTAGAGCGGCCGCTGCCCGAAGACGAGCGAGAACAGTTCGTTCATGCACAGCGACAGGCCGAACGTCGCCAGGACCTGGTCGAGATGGTCGCGCGCATAGAGGCGCCGCATCACCACCGCTTCCATCGCCATCCCGGCCAGCGCGGCGCCGCCGACCCCGGCCACCAGGGCAAGCAGATAGGAACCCGTCTTCGAGACGGTGTAGGCGCAGAGGAATGCCCCGATCATGTAGAGCGATCCGTGGGCGATGTTGATCACGCCCATGATGCCGAAGATCAGCGTCAGCCCTGCGGCCAGCAGGAACAGCGTGACGCCGAGTTGCAGGCCGTTGAGGGTCTGCTCGACCGCGAGACTGAGCACGTGCGGGCGCTGTCGATGGGGTTCTGGGAGGGAGCGTAGGGTCGCGGGGCCCGGCGCGCGGCCGGACCCCGCGCCCCGGTCAGAGCTTGCAGTCCTTGGCGAAGGCGTCGCCGTGGTCGGTCAGGATCTTGCTGGCCGTCTGCAGAGAAAGGCTGCCATCCGCGTTCTTCACCGGACGGACATGGTACCAGTCCTGGACCGGGTGCTGGTTGGGGCCGAACTTGAACTTGCCGCGGATAGACTTGAAGTCCGCCTTGCGCAGTTCCGCGGCGATGCGGTTGACGTCGTCCGTGCCGACGACCTTGAGCGCAGCGGCGAGCGCCTGGGCCGTGTCCCAGCCCTGGCCGGCATAGACGCTGGGGGTGCGGTTGTAGCGGCGCTGGAAGGCGGCGACGAACTCCTTGCTTTCCGGATTGTCGAAATCGGCGTTCCACTTCGCGCCGATGTTGAGCCCCAGCGCGATCTCGCCGACGGCCTGCAGCGTCGCGATGTCGAGCGTCGGTTCGGCGCCGACCATCGGGATCGTGCCCATCAGCCCGGCCTGGTGGTATTGCTTGAGGAAGGCGATGCCGACGCCGCCGGGATGGAACTGGTAGACGACGTCGGGCTTCGCCGCGCGGATGCGCGCCATCTCGGCCGCGAAGTCGGTCTGATCCATCCGGGTGTAGACTTCTTCGATGATATTGCCCTTGAACATCCGCTTGAAGCCCGCGACCGCGTCCTTGCCGGCCTGGTAGTTCGCCGCCAGGGCGTAGGCGTTCTTGAAGCCGAGCTTGTTGGCGAGTTCGCCGGCGCTCTCGTGCAGCGCGTCGTTCTGCCAGGAATAGACGAAATAGTTCTTGTGGCATTCCTTGCCGGCGAGGTTCGACGGGCCGGCGTTCGGGCTGAGATAGAGGGCCCCGGCGTCGACGACGTCCGGAACCACGGACACCGCGACGTTCGAGAACACGATCCCCGTGACGATCTTGATCCGCTCGGTCTTGAGGAACCGGTCGACGATCTGCTTGCCCTGGCCCGGCCGCAATCCGTCGTCCTCGATCAGAACCTGGACGGGCACGCCGCCGAGCCGGCCGCCCTCGCGCTCGACCGCCAGCATGAAGGCGTCGCGGATATCCTGGCCGAGATAGCCCGCGGGACCCGAAAGGGTCGTGACCATGCCGATCTTCACCTGGGCCTGGGACTCGACGGCGCCCATCGCCCCGAGGGCGAAGATGGCGCCGAGGATTGAACGAGCGGATTTCATGAGGTTGCGGCTCCCTTCGACCGTCTGTCTCTGTCGCCGGCACGTCCGGGCAAGGGCCCGACGCGATTTCCCAGCGTCTTGGCGCCGACGCTATCAGCGCCGCCCGCCCAGCGGCAAGGGAACTGCCGCGCCGGCCCCGGCGGCCGGCACGTCTGGCCTGCGCGACGGGCGTTGCACGGCCGCGAGTCCCGGAGGCAGGATCCGGCGCGCCGGGGCGGCGCGAGCGGCCCCCGGCGATCCGACGGAGAGACGACGATGCGCATCCTGGTCATGCCCTGCGACGGCATCGGGCCCGAGATCACGGCTGCCGCGCAGCGCGTGCTGGCGGCGGCCGATGCGCGGTTCGCCCTGAAACTGGTCTTCGAGCACGCGGATGTCGGGCTGGCGAGCCTTGCCCGCCACGGGACGACGCTGCGCGACGACGTGCTCGAACGGGCGCGGGCGGCGGACGGCATCGTTCTCGGGCCGCAGGACAACATGCGCTACCCGCCGCGCGAGAAGGGCGGGCGCAACGTTTCCTCCGCCTTCCGCGTCGGCCTCGACCTCTACGCCAATGTCCGGCCCGCCCGGACGCGCGGGGCGTTGCCCGCGAACATGCGCCCCGGCCGCACCATGGATCTGGTGATCATGCGCGAGGCGACCGAGGGCTTCTATGCCGATCGCAACATGCATGCCGGCGCCGGCGAGTTCATGCCGACCCCGGAGATCGCGATGTCCCTGCGCAAGATCACGGCCGAGGGCTCGGCGCGCATCGCCCGCAGCGCCTTCGAACTGGCGCGCCGGCGCCGGCGCAAGGTCACCGCGGTCCACAAGGCCAACTGCTTCCACCTGACCTGCGGTCTCTTCCTGTCCCAGGTCCGCGACGTCGCGCGCAGCTATCCCGACGTCGAACTCGACGATGTCATCGTCGACGCGATGGCCGCGCATCTGGTGCGCGATCCTTCGCGCTACGACGTCGTGGTGACGACGAATCTCTTCGGCGACATCCTCTCCGATCTGGCGAGCGAGCTGTCCGGCGGCCTCGGCCTCGCGGGCTCGACCAACGAGAACGCCGATCATTGCTGCGCCCAGGCCCAGCACGGCTCGGCGCCGGACATCGCGGGCAAGGACGCGGCCAACCCGACCTCGATGATCCTGTCCGTGGCGATGCTGCTGTCCTGGATGGGACGCAAGCATGGGCGGGCGGAACTGGCGGAGGCCGCATGGACGATCGAGGCGGCCGTCGACGCGACGCTCGCCGATCCCGCCAGCCGGACCCCGGATCTCGGCGGCTCGCTGGGCTGTGCGGCCTTCGCGGAGGTCGTGGCGCGTCGCGTGGCCCGCTGACCTGCGCCGCGCGTCCCGATCAGGCCAG
>JBIKLI010000450.1:0-3112 GCA_044359885.1 Alphaproteobacteria bacterium
GCGAGGGCACGGAATAGAAGTGGCCGTCGACCTCGACATGGTAGTCGGGCCCGACGCGGGCCTTCTTCCAGGCGGCGTAGCGGTAGGGCTCGGTCGGCAGAGGGGCGAGCGCTGGACGATCGAGCTCCACGAGCAGCTCACGGCGGCTCTTGCCGAGCTTGCGCATCATTCGGCCATTGAGATCCGCGACGCGCTGCACGATCGCTTCGTTGAGTTCGGCGAGGGAGAAAAAGCGGCGGTCGCGCAGCGCCGCGAGGACGAAGCGCTCGACGATCAGGACCGCGCCCTCGACCTTGGCCTTGTCGCGCGGCCGCCGCACACGGGTGGGCAGGATCGATGTGCCGTAATGGGCGGCAAAATCGACATAGCTGCGGTTGAGGCCGGGCTCGTAGCGGCAGGCGGAGATCACGCCTGCCTTGGTATTGTCGCAGACCAGCAGTTTGGGGACGCCGCCGATCGAAGCGAGCGCACGGACATGGCAGGCGATCCAGTCGGCAGCCCCTTCGGACCAGCACGCCTCGACGTAGATGAAGTTCGAGGCGCCGAGGGCCGCGACGAAGATATGGGACTCGCGGATCTCGCCCGTCGACGGATCGATCACCGGGACCTTGCGGCCGGCGAAGTCGACGAACAGCTTCTCGCCGGCCACATGCGTCTGGCGCATCGTCGCCGAGATGCCGCGGCGCCATTCGGCGTAGATGTCGCAGAACCGGCTGTAGCCGTAGCCGTCCGCATGCTTCGCCCGGTACTCCTCCCAGAGCAGCATCAGGGTCACGTCCCGACGGCGAAGCTCCGCATGGACATAGGCCCAGTCCGGCGTCGGCCGTGACGGCGGGTCGAAGCTCGGCGGCGTGAACAGGCGCCGCTCGAGTTCGGCGTCGTCCATGCCGTCGGGAACCGGCCAGGTGATCCCGATCGCCGCAGCCCGGCGCAGATACTCGCCCACCGCCGTCCGCCCGATCCCGACACTGGTCGCGATCTGCCGCTCGGGCGCGCCGCAGGCATGCCTCGGTCGAAGAACTTCGCGTGCTTGGCGCATCAGCAATTTCCCGGCGGGCATCGGTCCTCTCCCTCGCTGCGTGGAGGGGGACCTTGGCCCGTCCTGTCGATCGCCGACGACGGTGTCAAGCGACACCCGGAATTGACCCCCTGACGACATGAGGAATTGACCCCTCTCTTCTGGGTTGTGATCAGGCGTTGGGTGATTGTGTCGCCGGAGCGGGCTTCTGCAGAAGCCCGCTCCGGCGCTTTTCGCGCAGCCGGTAGCTGTCGCCGCGGATCGTGATGACGTGGCTATGGTGGAGCAACCGGTCGAGGATGGCGGTGGCGACGACCGCGTCGCCGAGCACCGCGCCCCATTCGCCGACCGAGCGGTTTGAGGTGATCAGTATCGCGCCGCGCTCGTAGCGACGGCTGACCAGCTGAAAGAATAGATGCGCGGCGTCGGGCTCGAAGGGCAGGTAGCCGAGTTCGTCGATGATCAGGAGCTTTGGCTTGGCATAGTGCATCAGCCTCTCCTCGAGGCGACCATCGGCGTGCCCCTTGGCGAGTTGCGCCACCAGGGTGGTGGCCGGTGTGAACAGCACCGAGTAGCCCGCCACGATAGCCTCGCGGCCGAGCGCGACGGCGAGATGGGTCTTGCCCACGCCTGGCGGCCCGAGCAGGAGGACCGCCTCGCCGTTGGCGATGAAGCGGCCGGTGGCGATCTCGCGGATCTGGCCCTTGTCGAGAGAGGGCTGCGCGCCGAAGTCGAAGCCGTTCAGGTCGCGGGCAAACGGGAAGCGGGCGAGCCCGAATGCCATGTCGATCCGCCGCTGGTTGCGGCGGGCGACTTCGCGTTCGCAGAACATGGTCAGCGCTTCGCGGATGGTCAGATCGCGCCGGCCCGCCTCGTCGATCAGGCTGTCGAGCTGGTCGCGCACAGCGCCGAGATTGAGCCGGCCCAGGAGGGCGGTCAGGTGATCGTGCGGATCCATCAGAAGCTCCCTCCGGCGATCGCTTCGTATTCGGCCAGAGACCGCAGCAATCCCGCAGGCCCCTCGCAAGCAGGGATCTCAGGCCGACGATGCATCGGTGCGGTTCGGCTGCCGACCAGACCTGCCAGATGCGCGTCGTCGTCGACGCGGCCATGGTAGCCCTTGCGCTCGACATGCCGAGCCACTTCCTGCCCGCCATGCTGAATGCAAATGGCGCCGGCGCTCACCGTCACCCTGACCCGCTCCCCGATCAACCGCCAGGGAACCGAGTAGGCGGTGCCGTCGATCGCCACCGCACAATCGGCCCCGACGATGCGTGACAGGTCGCGCATGGTGCCGAAGGCGGGCATGCCGGCGAGCGGCTTGAGCGCTCGCGCTTCGTCTCGCTGGAAGCGCTCGATTGGCGTCTCGCCGGTGGTCCCGTGGATACGCTGATCGGCGATCTCCCGGGTCCAGCAGGCCAGGTGGGCCTCCATCTGTCCCCAACTCGCGAAGCTACGGCCGGCGATGGCGTTTTTCTTGACGTACCCGACGCCGCGCTCGTCCTTGCCCTTCGTGCGAGCGCGGTACGGCGCACACGCCCGGACCCGGAAACCCCAGTGCCGGGCAAAGGCGTGCAGCCGGGGATGCAACACAACCTCCCGGCTGGACGGATCGTGATGCACGATCAGCGCGCGGGCATTGTCGAGCAGAACCTCGTGCGGGATCCCGCCGAAAGCCTGGAAGGCGCCTTCCATCCCGGCGAACCAACTCGTCTGCTTCTCGTCACTGAACGCCTGGACGTAGATCCGTCGCGAGTAACCAAGGGTCGCCACGAAGAAGAATACCCTCGTCGGCACGCCGTCGATCTCGACCCGTCGTTCGCCGAAGTCGATCTGCAACTGCTGGCCCGGTGGGGTCTCGAAGCGCACCGTCGCACGTGCCTGCGCCACCAGTTCCTGTCTGAGCGGGGCCACCGCACGTTCGACCGTGCGCAGGCTCACCGCGATGGCCTTCTCAGCGGCAAGTTCCTGACGGATGACGTCGGCGTTCCCGCAGTGACGCCGGAAGCGCTCGCTCAACCAGTCGGTCAGCCCGTCGAG
The DNA here is from genome assembly GCA_044359885.1 of Alphaproteobacteria bacterium. GTDB lineage: Bacteria > Pseudomonadota > Alphaproteobacteria > CACIAM-22H2 > CACIAM-22H2 > CAIOSQ01. The sequence goes on from JBIKLI010000450.1 coordinate 3,059, forward strand.
CCGCTTCGAGCGCGAGATCGTCGAACAGGGTCGCCAGGCGCCCTCGCGAAGCCA
>JBIKLI010000128.1:0-11157 GCA_044359885.1 Alphaproteobacteria bacterium
ACGAGGGCGCAGAAATCGCGGATCGTCTTGGGATCCTGGATGTCGCGCTTGAACGCGGTGCTGGACATCGCCAGATGATGACGCACCAGCCAGGCCACCGTGTCCGTCTCCTCGGCGCCGAGCCCGACGCGCGGCCCAAGCCGCAGCGCGATCTCGGCGCCGATCACCGAGTGGTCGCCGCCACGCCCCTTTGCGATGTCGTGAAGCAGGACCGCCAGGTACAGCGCGCGGCGCGACTGCACCTTCTGGATGGCACGGCTGGCGACCGGATGGTCGTCGACCAGCTCGCCGTTCTCGATCCGGTGAAGGATCCCGATCGCGAAGATCGTGTGCTCGTCGACCGTGTACACGTGATACATGTCGTGCTGCATCTGCGCGACCACGCGGCCGAAATCCGGCACGAAGCGGCCGAACACGCCGGCTTCGTTCATGCGCCGCAGCGTCGTCTCCGCCCCCTCGCGCGCGGTCAGGATCTCCATGAACGCGGCGTTGGCCTCGCGGTTCTCGCGCAGACGCGAGTCGATGAGCTTCAGGTTCTGGCGCATCAGGCGCAGCGCCGCGGGATGGATGTCGAGGCCATTCTCCTGCGCGACGCGGAAGATGCGCAGGAAGGCCAGCCGATCGGCTTCGAAGGCGTCGTCGCGGGCGACGCCGAGGCGACCGTTCTCGACCACGAAGCCGCCGAGCTCGCGCGGTCGCCCGATCAGCCGCCGCCAGTCCAGGCGCGAACGCCGCGCCGCGCCGATCTCCAGCGCCGTGCAGAAGATGCGCGTCAGGTCGCCGACGTCCTTCGCGGTGAGGTAATAGTGCTTCATGAGCCGCTCGACGCCGCGGGTCCCGCGATGGTCGGTGTATCCCATGCGGCGCCCGACCTCGGCCTGCAGGTCGAAGGTCAGCCTGTCCTCCGCCCGGCCGGCGAGATAATGCAGCCAGCAGCGCAGCGTCCACAGGAAGTCCCGGGCCTTGGCGAAAGTCGCGGCTTCGCGCTCGGTGAACACGCCCTTGCCGACCAGTTCGTCCGGCCGGCCGACGCGATGAACGTATTTCGCGATCCAGAACAGCGTATGCAGGTCGCGCAGGCCGCCCTTCCCCTCCTTGACGTTCGGCTCGACGACGTAGCGCGAATCCCCCATGCGGCGGTGGCGATCGTCACGCTCGACGAGCTTGGCCTGGACGAATTCGGGGCCGCTCGCGCGCACCACCTCCTTGTCGAAGCGGGTGCGGAAGCCGGCGTAGAGCTTGTCGTCGCCCCAGACGAAGCGCGCCTCGAGCAGCGCGGTGCGGATGGTCAGGTCGGTGCGCGACAGGCGCAGGCATTCGTCGACCGAGCGCGTCGCATGCCCCACCTTCAGCTTCAGGTCCCAGAGCAGGTAGAGCATGTACTCGACCAGCTGCTCGTTGCGGGCGGTCGGTTTGTAGGGCTGCAGGAAAAGCAGATCGACGTCGCTGTACGGCGCCAGTTCGCCCCGCCCGTAGCCGCCGACCGCGACGATGGCGAGACGCTCGCCGGCGCTGGGATTGGCGGCCGGGTAGGCATGCCGGTCGGCGAAGTCGTGGGCCACCCGGACCAGCTGATCGACCAGGAAGCTGAGCGCCGCGGCGGTGGCGGTGCCGTTCGTCCGGCCGGCCTCGAAACGCCGGCGGATCTCCGTGCGGCCCGCCTCGATCGCGGCGCGCAGCGCCTCCAGAACGGCGGCGCGCTGCGCGGCGCCGGCGAGCGGCGCCGCCTCGGCCTCCAGCCTCGACTGCAGGGCACGGCGATCGACGATGTCGCGCTGGTTTGCGATCTGATCCATGGCGGCGGGATCAGGAGTCGAGGGACCGCGACCGCCGGTACCAGAAGCGATGGATGGCGATCACCGACTCGGTGATCAGCTCGGGGGCGAACGCCACCGCGTCGCTGAACGCGCTGTCGGTCCGGTCCTCCTCGGAAATGACGTCGTCCCACAGGGCCATGATCGGCGCGAGCAGGGTGGAATCGTCGAGGTTCTCGAGCAGCGGCAGCCAGGACTCGTCGCGCATCGCCATCGCGCGCCGGAAGCCGTTCGCCCAGTCGTCGGCGATCGGCGCGCCTTCGGGATCGGTCCAGAAGACGGGCGCGTAGGATTGAGGATCCTGCCGCAGCAGGGCGCAGATGAGGGCCAGACGGCGGCGGACGATGCCGATGATCTGGTCGCGCTGGCCGGCCGAGGCGAAGACCGGCGGATCGCCGAGGGCCACCGGCAGCCACTCCTCCTCGCCGATCGGCTGCGGCGAGACGGCGAGCGCCGTCAGGAACCCGTCCAGTTCGGACAGCAGCATGCACTCGTCGGACGAATCGAACGACGCCAGATAGTCGTGCAGCGCGTCGTACTCGGACTCGTCGACCTGCGGGATCGCATCCATGCCCGGGGAGCCTCGCTGGGGATCGGAAGGGCAGACCGTCCGCCGCCGCGCCGCCGCCGTCAAGCGCGTTGCGGGCGGTTGCGGCGAGGGGCGCATGGGCGCTAAACCCCGGCTTCCGCCGCCCTCGCCCCCCGGACGCCGATGACACCTGCCCAAGCCGTTCCCATGCGCATGCGCCTCGAGACCCGTGTGCGCGAGGCCTTCGCCGCCTGCGGACTCGATCCCGCCCATGGCGGCGTCGACGTCTCGCGGCGACCGGAACTGTCCCAGTTCCAGGCGAACGGCGCGATGGCGGTGGCGAAGTCGGCGCGGCGCAATCCGCGCGAGGTCGCGGCAGCGGTGGTCGAGAAACTGGCTGACGCGCCCGAGATCGCGCGCGCCAGCGTCGAGGGACCGGGCTTCATCAACCTGTCCGCGACCGACGCGGCGCTGGCCGAGGCGGCCGCCGCGCTCGCCGCGGATCCGCGCCTGGGCGTGCCCGCCGCCGCCCCCGCGCGACGCGTGCTGATCGATTTCGGCGGCCCCAATGTCGCCAAGGCGATGCATGTCGGACATCTGCGCTCGTCCATCATCGGCGACACGCTGCAGCGCATCTTCCGCTTCGCCGGCCACGAGGTGGTGAGCGACATCCATCTCGGCGACTGGGGCCTGCCGATGGGCATGCTGATCGCCGAGGTCGAGCGCCAGCACCCCGACCTGCCCTATTTCGTGCCCGGCTCCCACGGACCGTTCCCGGCGACGTCGCCGGTCGGGATCGAGGATCTGGAGCGGCTCTATCCGGTCGCGGCGCAGCGCGCGAAGGACGACCCCGCCTTCCGCGAAGCGTCGCGCCGGGCGACGGCGGAACTGCAATCCGGCCGCCCCGGCTATCGCGCGCTCTGGGAGCATTTCATCGCCGTGTCGGTCGCGACCCTGCGCGGCGAGTTCGCCCGGCTGAACGTCGCCTTCGATCTCTGGGACGGGGAGAGCACGGTCAACGACCGGATCGCCCCCATGGTCGCGCGGCTGCGCGTCGACGGGCTGGTGGAGATCTCCGAGGGGGCCGAAATCATGCGCGTGGCCCGCGAAGGCGACCAGAAGGAGGTGCCCCCGCTGATCCTGGTCAAGTCCGACGGCGCGGCGATGTACGGCACGACCGACCTCGCCACCATCGAGGCGCGGTCCGAGGCGCGGTTCGACCTCGCGCTCTATGTCGTCGACCAGCGCCAGCATCTGCATTTCGAGCAGGTCTTCCGCGCCGCCGCGCGCGCGGGCATGGTCGAAGGCGGTCCGTCGCTGGAGCATGTCGGCTTCGGCACGGTCAACGGGCCCGATGGCAAGCCCTTCAAGACACGGGCCGGCGGCGTCATGAAGCTGGGCGACCTCATCACCATGGCGACCGACGAGGCGCTCAAGCGTCTGGCCGAGGCGGGCCTCGCCGCCGAGGCCGACCCCTCGGAAAAGGCGGAGATCGCTCGCATCGTCGGCGTTGCCGCGCTGCGTTTCGCCGATCTCGTCAACCACCGCCTGACCGACTACGTCTTCAACCTGGAGCGCTTCACCCGCTTCGAGGGCAAGACCGGCCCCTATCTGGTCTACACGGCGGTGCGCGCGCGCTCGCTGCTGGACAGGGCGGCCGAGCGCGGCCTCGAACCCGGCGTCCTGGGCGCGCCAGGAACCGAGGCGGAGCGACGGCTGATGCTGGCGCTCGACGGCTTCGCCGACGCGGTCGCCGGAACGATCGACAAGCGCGCGCCCAACCTGCTGTGCGAATGGGCGTTCCAGCTCGCCCAGGAGTTCAACAGCTTCTATCAGGCCTGCCACATCCTGTCGGAGACCGATGCGGCGCTGCGAGGCGCGCGGCTGGGGCTGGTCGCGGCGGCTCTCGCCGCCCTCGACCGGGTCTTCGCGCTGATCGGGATCGAGCGTCCCGGCCGGATGTGACCGGCGACGGTCACTCGCCGTCGCGCAATCCGCTTTCCAGCTTCCGCTCCAGCTGCGGCTTCAGATCGGGCTCCGGACTGGCGCCCAGCGCACGCCGCCACTGGAAACGCGCCTCGAGGCGGCGGCCGACGCGCCAATAGGCGTCGCCGAGATGGTCGAGGATCACCGCCTCCTGGGGCAGCAATTCGACCGCGCGCTCCAGCAGCGGCACCGCCTCGGCATGGCGGCCCAGCTTGTAGAGCGCCCAGGCGAGCGAATCGATGATATGGCCGCTGTTCGGACGCAGCGCGACGGCGCGCTCCAGCATCCCGAGAGCGCGGTCGTAATGCTGCGAGAAACCCTTGTCGACCCAGGAATAGGCCAGATAGTTGAGCACGTCCGGCTGCTCGGGCATCAGTTCCAAGGCACGCAGGAAATCCGCCTCCGCGCAGGGCCAGCTGTCGGACCGTTCGCAGGCGATGCCGCGGGCGTAGAACAGAACCCAGTGCCGCCTCTCCGGCGCCGGCACGCGCGCGATCGCGCGGTCATAGGCGCCGACGGCGTCGCGGAACCGCTCCTTGGCGCGCAGCTGCCCGCCAAGAGCCGCGAGCGGCTCGGTGCGGTCGGGACGTTCGGCCGCCATGGTCTCGAGCAGCGCCAGGGCCTCGTCGTGGCGGCCGAGTTGGGCCAGGTTGTCGGCGACGCGCAGCCGCGCCGACCAGGAAAGGGGTGAGCCCGGCGGTATGCGGCCAAGGACGACATTGGCTTCGGCATGACGTTTCTGCTGATCCAGCACGTCCCCGACCAGCAGGAGTGCCGACGCGTCGTCCGGCGAGAGGGCCACGGCAAGCCGGCCATAGGGCAGCGCCAGACCGCCATCCCCCTCGCCGCGCACCGCGCTGGCCACGTCGAACAGCGCCGCGCCGAACCCGGCCCGGGCATCGGGCAGCATCGGGCGCCGGTCGCCGGCCTCCAGCCGCCGCGACAGCAGCTCGATCGACAGCGATTCGCGGTCGGCCGCGCGCGCGGCATCCAGCAACGCGCGCGCATCGGCGTCGCGGCCGCGGGCAAGGTAGAAGGCGGCCAGGGCGTCGACCACCCGCGGCGTCCCCTGTCCGGACGGACCAAGGACGCGCCGCAGCGCCGCCTCCGCCTCGTCGAAGCGACCGAGCTGCTCGAGCATCAGGCCGCGATGGAAATCGACGACCGGCGCGAGTTCGGCCATCTCGCCCAACGGCCGCAGCTGGTCGGGTGCGTCTGGATTGCCGCGCGCCGTCTCGATCCAGCCCCGCAGCAGGGGAATGGCCAGCCGGTTCACGCCCTGCAGCGGGATCTCCGCCAGCAGACGCCGCGCGTCGTCCCAGGCCAGGCGCGACGCCGCGTCGACCGCCAGCGTCAGGCTGGCCGCAGGATTGGCGGGAGAGCGCTCGGCGACGCGTGCGGCGGCGGCGACGGCGCCGGCGAAATCCCCCGCGGAGATGCGCGCGGTATGCAACCGCTGCAGGATCTCGAAATTGCCGGGATCGGCCGTCAGCGCCGCTTCGAACAGCCGCGCGGCGGTCGCGGGATCGCGCAGACGTTCGGCATGACGGCCCGCGAGATAGTTCCCGGTCGCGCTGCGTGTCGTCTCGACCGGCTGCCCGCGCGCCTCCCCGACGGGAGCGCCGGCGATCGCCAGCATCGCCACGAGGATGGCGGCGAGGCGGGACGACGGGAGGGCTTGCATGGGAATACGGCGCATCATGCCCCCAGGATAGCGCGGCGAGGCCCGCCGGACAGCCTCACATATTGGGATAGTTCGGCCCGCCGCCGCCCTCGGGCACCGTCCAGACGATGTTCTGGGTCGGGTCCTTGATGTCGCATGTCTTGCAGTGGACGCAGTTCTGCGCGTTGATCTGCAGCCGCGGCGACGAGCCGTCGGGGGCGCGCACGATCTCGTAGACGCCGGCCGGGCAGTAGCGCTGCTCGGGCGCATCGTAGATCGCCAGATTGTGGTCGACCGGCACGGCCGGATCGCGCAGTCGCAGATGCGCCGGCTGGTTCTCCTCGTGGTTGGTGCTCGACAGAAACACGGAGGAGAGCCGGTCGAAGGAGATCCGGCCGTCGGGCTTGGGATACTCGATCGGCCGCGAGGCGGCGAGCGGACGCAAGGTCTCATGGTCGGCGTGGTGGCGCAGCGTCCAGGGCGCCTTGCCGCGCAGTACGTAGGTGTCCAGGGCGGCATGGACCAGCCCGACATAGAGGCCCTTCTGGAAGGCGGGGCGGATGTTGCGCACGGCGCGCAGCTCGTCCCAGACCCAGGAGCGCTGCAGGGCGGCCGGATAGGCGTCCAGCGTCCCGACCGGACCGTCGCCGGCGGCAAGGGCCGCGAAGGCGGCCTCGGCGCAGAGCATCCCCGACTTCATCGCCGTGTGGCTGCCCTTGATCTTCGGCACGTTCACGAAACCGGCCGAGCAGCCGACGATCGCGCCGCCAGGGAAGACCAGCTTCGGGATCGCCTGGAGGCCGCCCTCGTTGATCGCGCGGGCGCCATAGGCGATCCGTCGCCCGCCCTCGAAGACGCTGCGGATCGCCGGATGGGTCTTGAAGCGCTGGAACTCCTCGAAGGGCGACAGATACGGATTGCGATAGTCGAGACCGGTGACGAAGCCGACAGCGACCTGGTTGTTCTCGAGATGGTAGAGGAACGACCCGCCATAGGTCTCCCAGTCGAGCGGCCAGCCGATGGTGTGAACGATGCGGCCGGCATGGTGCCGGGAGGGATCGATCTCCCAGAGCTCCTTGATTCCGAGGCCGAAGGTCTGGGGATCGGCGCCGTCGCGCAGCCCGAACCGCTCGAACAGCGTCTTGGTCAGCGACCCGCGTACGCCTTCGGCGAAGATGGTGGCGCGCCCGCAGAGTTCGACCCCCGGCTGGTGGGCGGCGGTCGGCTGACCGTCCTTGCCGATCCCCATGTCGCCGGTGGCGACCCCGCGGACACGGCCATCGCCGTCGTAGAGCACCTCGGCAGCCGCGAAGCCGGCGAAGATCTCGACCCCGAGCGCCTCCGCCTGCTGCCCCAGCCAGCGGCAGAGATTGCCGAGGCTGATGATGTAGTTGCCGTGGTTGTTCATCTGCGGCGGGGTGGGCAGCCGGATGGCCCGCTTCGCCGTCAGGTAGAGGAAACGGTCCTCGCGCGCCGGCGTGACGAGCGGCGCCCCCTGGGCGCGCCAATCCGGAAGCAGTTCGTCGAGTGCCCGGGTTTCGAACACGGCGCCCGACAGGATATGGGCGCCGACCTCCGACCCTTTCTCCAGGACGCAGACAGACAGCTCGCGGCCAGCCTCCAGCGCCAGCTGCCGCAGACGGATCGCGGTGGCGAGGCCGGCGGGACCGGCGCCCACGATCACGACATCATAGTCCATTCGCTCGCGGGACATGGCCGGGACTCGTCGTCAGGGTTCGGGACCCGTCATATAAGGCAAGCGCACCACCGCGTGCTACGTTCGCGCCATGTCGAAGGACCTCGCCACCCTGGCCTGGCTGGTGGAGATGGGCGCCGACGAGGCGATCGGCGACCGGCCGATCGACCGGCTCGCGCCGCCGCCGCCCGCCACGCCGAAACTGCCTGCGCCGCCGGACACAACGGCCGCGCTTGCGCTCCTGCCCGTCGCCGCGTCGCCCGGCCCGCCATTGCCCAGCGCCCAGGCCGCCGCCAGCGCCGAGGCGCTGGCGGCGGCAGCGCGTTCGCTCGACGAACTCGAAGCGGCGCTGCGCGGCTTCGACGGCTGCGCGCTCAAGGCGACGGCGACCAGCACGGTCTTTGCCGATGGCGTGCCGGGTTCGCGGCTGATGCTGGTCGGCGAGGCGCCCGGCGCCGACGAGGATCGCCTCGGCCGGCCCTTCGTCGGCGTCTCCGGCCAGCTGCTCGACACGATGCTGCGATGGATCGGGCTGGAGCGCGCCCGCGACTTCTATATCGCGAACGTCGTCTACTGGCGGCCCCCCGGCAACCGGCAACCGACGACGGCCGAGATATCCATCTGCCTGCCATTCATCCGCCGCCAGATCGAGCTGGCGAAGCCGGAAATCCTGGTCTTTCTCGGCAATTCCGCGGCCCAGGCGCTGCTGGGCACGACGGGCGGCATCGGACGGCTGCGCGGACGATGGCTTGCGTATCGCCCCCCCGGCACCGGACGGGAGCTGCAAGCAATGGCAACATTTCATCCCGCCTATCTCTTGCGGTCTCCCGCCCAGAAGAGAGAATCATGGCGCGATTTATTGATGATCAAAAATAAATTGTCCGGCCAGGCAAATGAATTGAAATGAAGAAACAGAATAAAAACTATCCACATCGTCTTGGCAGGAAAGGAAATTTATGCTTGCCGGAGATGCGGCCAGTCCTGTAACTGACTCCGCATCATGTCGATCAGCCGCGGTAATACTTCGACGCGGCGAGCAGCGCATCCGACGGCCTGGAGGCTTTCATGGGTGGCGGCCATCATGGCGATGGTCTGCTTCGTCGTCCCGGCCAGTCGCACGCTCGCCCAATCGCCTGAGGCGGATGTCAGGGTCCTGGCAGCCGCCGATCTTGATTCCGAGGTCGCCCGGACCGCGATGCTGCGGTTCGGACCGATCGGCCGGCCCGACTATCTGTCGCTGCCGCGACCGCTCGCCGCCAGCGACGCCCATCTCTATCGCAGCGCCTTCGATGCCGCATCCCGAGGGGATCGCGCGGCGGTGGACCGGTCGCTCGCCGCGACGACGGATCGGCGCCTGCATGCCCATGTCCGCGCCGAGCTCTTCCTGGCTCCCGGCGCGAGACCCGCCTACGCCGACATGGCGGCCTGGCTGCGCGACAATCCGCGCCATCCCAGCGCCCCGGCGGTCTACGCCCTGGCCATGGCCCAGGCGCCGAAAGGCAAGCCACGCAGCCTGACCGTCCCGATCGCCGCCACGACATCCGCGCCACGGATCGCGGTCGCGAGCGACCTCGGTCCCGGGAAGGACATACCGGCACCGCCCGGCCGGACGGATCTGTCCCGCAAGGACCAGGCGGCGCGCGACAAGCTGCGCGCCCGGTTGGGTGGCCATATCCGGGCGGCGGAACTGGACGTGGCCCAGCGTCTTCTCGGTCCGGAGGCGCGTCGGCTGCTGTCGCCCGCGGAGGTCGACTACTACAATCTGCGGATCGCGGCCGGGCTGTTCGCGCGCGACGACGAGCACCGTGCCTACGAACTGGCCTCGGCGGCAGCCGCGCGCTCAGGCGAGACGCTGCCCCGCGCCCACTGGGTGGCCGGCCTCGCGGCTTTCGCCACGGCGCGGTTCGACCTCGCCGTGGCCCATTTCGAGACCCTCGCCCGGTTGCCGAAGGCCCATCCGTGGGAGATCTCCGCCGCCGCCTTCTGGGCCGGACGATCGAACCTGCTCGGCCAGAGATTCGACGCCGTCGACCCCTGGTTCGAGGTCGCCGCCGAGCACCCGCGCAGCTTCTACGGGCTGCTCGCGAACCGGGCCCTGTCCCGGTCCCTGCCGTTCGACTGGGAGGCGCCGGAGGCGGATCCCGAGCAGATCACCGAACTCGCCCGCCATCCGATCGCGCAGATGGCCCTCATGCTGGTCCAGGTCGGACAGCCGGAACGCGCGGAGGCGGAGTTCGCGCGGCTGGTCGATGCCGTCCCCGACGCGATGCGCACGACCATCTTCGTCGTGGTGATGCGCGCCAATCTGCCGCGCCTCGCCACGCAGCTGGGCCGGCGGCTGGCGGCCGGGGATGCGCGACGCTTCGAGGCCACCGCCTACCCGATCCCGCCCTGGCAACCCAGCCAGGGCTTCACCATCGACCCGGCGCTGATCTATGCCTTCATGCGCCAGGAATCGCGCTTCGACCCGCATGCCGTCAGCCCGGCCGGCGCGCGCGGCCTGATGCAGATCCTGCCGAAGACCGCCGCCTATCTCCATGGCGCCCCGGTGCCCAACGCACGGCTGCACGACCCGGTCTTCAACATCACCCTCGGCCAACGCTACCTCTCGCAACTGCTGGAGAGCGACACCGTCGAGGGCGACCTCATCCGGCTTGCGGCCTCCTACAACGCCGGGCCGCAGACCGTCCTGCGCTGGAAGCAGCGCCGCGACCAGCGCGAGCGCGACATCCGCGACGACGCCCTTCTGGCCATCGAGACGCTGCCCTCGCCCGAAACCCGGCATTTCATCACCCGGGTCCTCTATTCCTACTGGATGTATTCCGAGCGGCTCGGCCAGCCGGCGCCGTCGCTCGACGCGGTTGCCGAGGGCCGCTGGCCGGCCTACGTCCCGCCGGTGTCGATGACCGCCCGTGCGAGCCCCGGCAATGCCAAAGATCGATGAGACGCGGCCTTTCCTTCCCGTCGCGATAGCCCTTCTGACCGTCTCGGACACGCGCTCCGAAGCCGATGACCGCTCCGGCGACACGCTTGCCGCGCTGATCGCCCGCGACGGTCACACACTGGCCGCACGGCGGATCGTCAGGGACGATCGCGCCGCGATCGTCTCGGCTCTGCAAGGCTGGATCGCCGATCCGGGGATCGACGCGATCGTGACCACCGGCGGCACCGGCGTCACCGGGCGCGACGTGACTCCCGAGGCGGTCGAATCGGTGCTCGAGAAGCGCATCGACGGCTTCGGCGAGATGTTCCGCTGGATCAGCTGGCCCAAGATCGGCACCTCGACCATCCAGAGCCGGGCCCTCGGCGGGGTGGCCGGCGGCACCTACATCTTCGCGCTGCCCGGGTCGCCCTCGGCCTGCCGCGATGGCTGGGAAGAGATCCTGAAATGGCAATTCGACAACCGCCACCGCCCCTGCAATCTCGTCGAACTGATGCCCCGCCTGCAGGAACATCTGACGACCCGCCC
>JBIKLI010000129.1:0-11128 GCA_044359885.1 Alphaproteobacteria bacterium
GGTGGCGGGGCGCGACGTCACCGCGCTGCCGCCCGAGGCGCGCGGCATCGGCCTGCTGTTCCAGGACGACATGCTCTTCCCGCATCTCGATGTCGGCGCCAATCTCGCCTTCGGCCTGTCCGTCGAACTTCGCGGCCGCGCCGCACGGCAGGCCGCCATCGCCGCCGCGCTCCACAGCGCCGGGCTCGCCGGATTCGAGCGGCGCGACCCGGCGACGCTGTCGGGCGGCCAGCGCGCGCGCGTCGCGGCGTTGCGCGCCCTGCTGGCCGCGCCGCGCGCGCTGCTGCTCGACGAGCCCTTCGCCAGCCTGGATGCCGGGTTGCGGGCGGGCTTCCGCGCCTTCCTGCTGGCGCGCCTCGCCGAGCTGCGCGTACCTGGGATCCTGGTGACCCACGATCCGGACGATGCCGCCGCGGCGGGCGGCGCGATCGTCAGGCTGCCGGCGTCGCCGCCGGTTCAGACATAGCCGGTGGCGCCGTCGGGCTTGATGGGCACCTTGCGCGTCCAGTGGACGTAGTCTTCGACGCCCAGCACGTCCATGTCCATCTCCACGCCCCAGCCCGGGCGATCGGGGCGCAGATCGAGATTGCCGTCCTTCGGCAGGTAGGGGTCCTTCACGTACCACGCGCCCTGCAGGCGCTGGTCGGCGGTGGGCGCCTCGCCGGCGCCGGTGCCGAAGGCGTAGCCGGGGCCATGGGGCAGGCGATATTCCAGGATGCGGAAATTGCTCGCCGCGGCCGAGAAATGGACATTGACCGCGGTCGCCAGCGGACCCATCGGGTTGTGCGGCGCGATCGAGACGAAATGCGCCTCGGCCAGCGCGTTGATCTTCGTCATTTCCATCAGGCCGCCGACGACGCAGATGTCGGGCTGGATGATGTCGCAGCCGCGGGCCTGCAGCAGCCGCAGGAATTCGAAGCGGCTGTAGAGAGATTCGCCGGTGGCCAGCGTGCAGGAAAGACCGCGCTTCAGGTCGCCCCAGGCCTCGATGTTCTCCGGCCGGATCGGCTCCTCGAAGAACAGCGGATCGTAGGGGGCCAGCGCGTTGCCGAGCTGGATCGCCTGGCCGACCTCGAAGATCTTCGCATGCGCGTCGAAGGCGATCTCGTAGTCCGGCCGCACGGTCTCGCGCAGCGCGCGGAAATACTCGGCCGAGCTGCGCACCACCTCGCCCCAGCGATGGCGGTGCATGTCGACGCGATAGGGCGAGAGCTTGAACGCGGTCAGGCCCCATTGCGCGTTCAGCCGGTCGAATTCCGCGCGGGCGGCCCCGGGATCGGGCGCGGTGTAGACGCCGGCATAGACCTTGACGCGGTCGCGGACATTGCCGCCGATCAGCTTGTAGACCGGCACGCCCAGCGCCTTGGCCGAGATGTCCCACAGGCAATGGTCGATCGCCGCGATCGCGGCGAGGCCGAGCGCGCCGGGCGGGAACCGCGTCTGCTGCATCAGGTAGTGGATCAGGTATTCGATGCGGGTCGGATCCTGGCCCTTCAGGAAGGTCATCAGATAGTCGAGCAGCGGCGGCAGCGCCTTGTCGGGCCCGTGGTTGTAGCACTCGCCCCAGCCGGTCAGCCCGTCGTCGGTGTCGATGGCGACGACGACGCGCGGCCGGTCCTTGTCGCGCGTCATGAAGGCGCGCAGCCGGTCGATCTTCATGGCGCGTCAGCCCTTCGGGAAATAGACCCCGCGGCGCGCGCGGGTCTGGACGTAGAGATGCTCCTTGAAGGTGCCCGGCGCGTAGCTGCCGGAGGCCTCGGTCACGGGGATCGAGACATTCGCCTCGCTCGGGAACTGCGCCACGAAATCCTCGTCGATGTCGCAGCCAAGCCCCGGCGCGTCGGGCACCGCGAGATGGCCGTCCTGCTGGACGGGATGCGGCACGATGGTCCGGGCGCGGCCCTCCCAGTCGTCCTCGATGCGCTCGAGGATGTAGCCGTTCGGGATGGCGGCCAGCAGATGCAGCGCCGCGTATTCGGCCACCGGGCCGAGCGAGCCCGAATGCGGCGCCATCATGATGTGATGCGCCTCGGCCATCGCCGCGATCTTCTTCATCTGCGTGAGGCCGCCGGCGCGGCCGGTGTCGGGCTGGATCACGTCGACCAGCTGGTCCTCGATCAGCTCGCGTTCGCCGAAGATCGTCGCCTGGCGCTCGCCCGCCGCGAGCGGCACGCTGGAATGCTGGCGGATGCGGCGGAAGCCCTCGAGATTGTCGGGCGCGACCGGATCCTCGACCCACATCATGCGATAGGGCTCCAGCGCGCGGCAGACCAGCGCGGCGTCGGCCGGCGTCAGCCAGGGCGGACCATGCAGGTCGATGGCGATGTCCATCTCGTCGCCCACGGCCTCGCGCAACGCCGCCACCTTGCGCACGGGATCGGACACGCCGCCGCATTTGAAGGCCGTGAAGCCGCGTTCCTTGAGGCTGAGCGCGGCTTCCGGCGTGTTGGCGTGGGCGTAGATCCGGATGCGGTCGCGGATCTTGCCGCCCAGCAGGTTCCACACCGGCACGCCCAGCGCCTTGCCCTTGATGTCCCACAGCGCCATGTCCAGCCCGTTGATCGCGCCGGCGCCCACCGTGCCGGTCAGGCCGTGGCCCATGATGGCGATGTGCATCTTCTGCCAGAGGCGTTCGATATGCGCCGGGTCCTCGCCGACCAGGATGCGCGACAGGTCCTTGACGGCGGTCTCGATCACCCGCGGCCAGCCCGAGCATTCGCCGATCCCGGTGATTCCGGCGTCGGTGAAGATCTTGACGAAGAGCCAGTTGCGCGAGCCGGTCAGGTTCTTCGAATAGGTCTGGGCTCCGAAGGATCCGTCCGCGGCCCAGCGCTTCAGGCTCGGCGACCCGGCATGCATCAGATAGGTGCGGATCTCGGTGATCTTCATCTCGCGTCTCCCGTCGGTCGGATTTCGGGGCGTGGCGGTCCGCCGCTCAGCCGGCGTAGCGGTGCCGGTTGTGGATCGAGCGCGCGCGCGGATCGGGGCGCGGGATCGCCGAAAGCAGGGCCCGCGTGTAGGGATGCGTCGGCGCGTCGCAGACCTGTTCGGTCGGCCCGGTCTCCACGACCTTGCCGCGATACATGACGGCGACGCGGTCGCACATGTAGCGGATCACGCCGATGTCGTGGCTGATGAAGACATAGGACAGGCCGAGCCGGTCCTGCAGCCCCATCATCAGGTCCAGCATCTGCGCGCGCAGCGAGACGTCCAGCGCCGATGTCGCCTCGTCGGCCACCACCAGGCGCGGGTTGAGCGCGATGGCGCGCGCGATGCCGATGCGCTGGCGCTGGCCGCCCGAGAAGGCATGCGGGTAGCGCTCGCGCCAGGCGGGCTCCAGCCCCACCTGGGCAAGCAGGTCGGCGACGCGGTCGTCGAGCTCCTTGCCCTCCGCGAGGCCGGCGACGCGCAGCGGTTCGCCGACGATCTGCGCCACCGTCATGCGCGGGTTGAGCGAGCCGATGGGATCCTGGAAGATCATCCGGATCTCGCGGCGGCAGGCGCGCAGCGTCGGCTTGTCGGCCGACAGCAGATCGACGACCGATCCGTCGGCGCGGCGATAGGCGATCCAGCCGCCGGTCGGTTCGTAGACGCGCAGCAGGCAGCGCCCCATCGTCGTCTTGCCGGAGCCGGACTCGCCGACGATTCCCAGCGTCTCGCCGGGCAGGACCGACAGCGAGACGCCGTCGACCGCCTTCGTCGTCGACTTGCCCGACCGGAAATGCATGCTGAGGTCGCGCACCTCGATCACCGGCTGCGCGTCCTGCGGGATCGGCGGCCGGCGCAGGCGGATCTCGGCCTTGCGCTCCAGCTTCAGCACCGAGCCGATGAGCATCTTCGTGTAGTCGTTGCGCGGCGCATGGAAGATGTCGTCGACGGGTCCCGACTCCATCACCTTGCCGTTGTACATGACGATCACCTCGTCGGCGATCTCGGCCACGACGCCCATGTCGTGGGTGATGAACATCACCGCCATGCCGTGGGCCTTCTGCAGCCGGCGGATCAGGTCGAGGATCTCGGCCTGGGTCGTGACGTCCAGCGCCGTGGTCGGCTCGTCGGCGATCAGCAACTGCGGATCGCAGGCCAGCGCCATGGCGATCATCGCGCGCTGGCGCATGCCGCCGGAGAACTCGAAGGTGTAGCGGTCGACCGCCCTCTCGGGCTCCGGGATCTCCACCTGGCGCAGCAGGTCGACGCAGCGCGCGCGCGCCGCGGCCTTCGCGAAGCCGCGATGGAGCCGCAGCACCTCCATGATCTGCTCGCCGACGGTATGGACCGGCGACAGGGAGGACATGGGTTCCTGGAAGATCATCGCGATCTCGGCGCCGCGGATCGCGCGGATCGCGCGGCCGCGGGGATCGAGCGTGGCGAGATCGACCGAGCTGCCGTCGGCGCGGTTCAGGACCATCGAGCCTGCGACGATGCGGCCGGGCGCGTCGACGATCTGCAGGATCGAGCGCGCGGTGACGCTCTTGCCCGATCCTGATTCGCCGACGACGCAAAGCGTCTTGCCGCGGGCGATCGAGAAGGACACGCCGTCGACGGCCTTCACCACGCCCGCGCGCACCGGGAAGTGGGTCACCAGGTCGCGGACCTCGAGCACCGGTCGGGAGAGGGCGGTCGTCATTTGTTGTACGGGTCCGCGGCGTCGCGAAGCCCGTCGCCAAGGAAATTGAGCGCGATCACCGCGAGCACCACGGCGGCCCCCGGCGCGAACAGCCAGGGCGCGGTCGCGATGGAGCGGATGTTCTGCGCCTCGCGCAGCAGCACCCCCCAGGAGATCGTCGGCGGCTGCAGCCCGAGCCCCAGGAAGGAGAGGGACGTCTCGGCCAGGATCATGGCGGGGATCGCGAGCGTCACCGAAGCGATGATGTGGCTGAGGAAGCTCGGCAGCATGTGGCGGAAGATGATGCGCCATTCGGAGACGCCGTCGAGCCGGGCGGCGACCACGAATTCCTCGGTGCGCAGGCTGAGGAAGCGTCCGCGCACCACCCGCGCCAATTGGGCCCAGCCGGTCAGCGACAGGATCAGCGTGATCATGAAGTAGTTGAGGACCGCCGGCCAGTCCTGCGGCAGCGCCGCGGCGAGGGCGAGCCAGATCGGTATGGTCGGCAGGGCGAGGACGAATTCGATCGCGCGCTGGACGACGAAGTCGACGCGTCCGCCGAAATATCCGGAGATCCCGCCCAGCACGACGCCCAGCGTCAGCGACAGGAAGACCCCCACGAGCCCCACCGACAGCGAGATCTGCGCGCCCTGCATCATGCGGCTGAACACGCAGCGGCCAAGGCGGTCCGCCCCGAACAGGAACAGCGGGGCGTTGCGGCTCTCCGAGGCCAGCAGATGGATCGTCGTCGGGAACAGCCCGAAGAGCCGGTACTCGTAGCCTTCGCCGAAGAACCGGATCGCGACCTTGCGGGTCGGGTCCTCGGTATAGATCGCCGCCAGCGTCTGCGGGTCGCGCCGCAGCACGTAGGGACGGAAATGGAGACCCAGCGTCCAGCTGCCGTCGGCCGCGACATCGACGACGTGGATCCGCTGCGGGGGATGATAGGCGGCCCGCGCGTTCTGCCGCGACGGGTCGTTCACGGCGAAGAATCCGGGCGCGGCGGCGATCGCGTAGAGGAAGAGCGTGACGACCAGCCCGATCATCGCCAGGCGATGGCGGCGGAACGCCCACCACATCAGCTGCCATTGCGAGGCGACGGCGAGGCGCTTCTTGTCGATCGCGGCGAGGGCGGCGTCGGTCATGGCTGCTGGGGTCGCTCCGTACGTTCCGTGCGCCGGACTATTCGAACCGGATGCGCGGGTCGGCGAGCGCCAGCAGGATGTCGCTGAGCAGCGCGCCGACGAGGGTCAGCGCGCAGATCAGCAGCACGAAGGCGCCGGCGAGATACATGTCCTGGCTCATCAGGGACTGCAGCAGCAGCGGACCGGCGGTCGGCAGGCTGAGCACGATGGCGACGATGATCGAGCCCGAGACCAGGTTCGGCAGCAGCCAGGCGATCGTCGAGATGAACGGGTTGAGCGCGATGCGCACCGGATATTTCACGAGCAGATGGAATTCCGACAGGCCCTTCGCGCGCGCGGTGGTGACATAGGGCTTGCCCAGTTCGTCGAGCATGTTGGCGCGCATCACGCGGATCAGGCTGGCGGTTCCGGACACGGCCAGGATGATCACGGGGATCCAGAGATGGGAGAGCAGATCGAGGACCTTGGCGAAGCTCCAGGGCGCGTTGACATAGGGTTCGGAAAACAGCCCGCCCACTTCCTGACCGAACTGCACCGCCGCGACGTACATCAGCACCAGGGCGAGCAGGAAGCTGGGGATCGCGAGACCGAGGAAGGAGATGAAGGTGATCGCGTAGTCGCCGATCGAGTATTTCTTCACCGCCGAGAACACGCCGATCGGCAGCGCGATGCCCCAGGTCGCGAGCAGGGTCGAGAAGGTCAGCAGCAGGGTCAGCGCCATGCGCTCCCAGATCAGGTCGGCGACCGGCTGCTGCCACTCGAAGGACAGGCCGAAATCGCCGCGCAGCAGGATGCCGCTGATCCATTTGAGGTACTGGACGATCAGCGGCTGGTCGAGGCCGAAGCGCGCGCGCAGGTCGGCGGCGGTGTTCTGGTCGACGACCTCGTTCGAGGCGGCGAGCGTGGCGATGTAGGTCGTGACGTAGTCGCCGGGCGGCAGCTGGATCAGGACGAAGGACAGGAACGAGACCACGACCAGCGACGGGATCATCCAGGCCAGGCGCTTGAGAATGAATCGGAGCATCGCGGTTTCCGGACGGACGGGGCGTGGACGACGCCGTGCGCCGCCCACGCCCCGTCCGCCGCGCAGGATCAGGAGGTGAAGAAGAACTGCTGCGGCAGCGCCGGCCCGGGGTTCGGCCAGGACCACGCGTTCGGATACCGCGCCGGGACGTTGGCGAGGTTGTTGCGCACGATGCCGAAGGCGTTGACCGCGAGGCACACGCCGATGGTCTCGAACGCGTCCGCCGTGAGGTCGAAGAGCTGCTTCATGATGGCGCCGCGCCGGGCGAGGTCGGCGGTCGCCCGCGCCTCGTCGAACAGCTTCATCCGCTGCTTCTGGTTGTCCGGCGGCTCCTGGCCGTCCTTGCCGTTGGAGACGTACCAGAGCGTCCAGGGAATGGCGTAGCGCGACCCCTGCGGGTGGTGGGCGAAATAGTCGCGCGGGTCGAGCATCGGGTCGAGCCCGCCGGGGCCCGGCCAGACGGCCGCGTCGTGGTCGTTGTTGTCGCCGCGCGTGTAGTAGAGGGCGCGCTCGATGGTGTTGACCTTGATGTCGACGCCGATCTCGGCCCAGTGGCGCTTGATCAGCTCCAGCGTGTCCACCGCGTCGGGATACAGGGTCGGGATGACGTCGACCGCGAAGAAGATCTTCTGGCCGTCGGGCCGCAGCCGGAAGCCCTGCGAGTCCTTGCGGCTGTAGCCCAGCCGGTCGAGGATCGCGTTGGCCTGCCGCGGATCATGGCCGGTGAACTGCTTCGACAGCTTCTCGTGGAACCAGGGATGGCCGGGGCGCGGGCCGGTCTGGAACGGCTCCGACTGGCCGAGATAGACGATGTCGATGATCTCGGCGCGGTTGATCCCCATCGACAGCGCCTGCCGGAACTCGCGGTTGGCGAACATCTCGCGCATCCGCGCGTCCTTGTGGGTCATGTTCAGGTAGATCTGCACCTGCTGCGAGCTGGAACTGATCAGCTCGATCAGCCGGTAGCCGCCGCGCTGCATGTTCTGCGACAGCGTCGGCTTGTTCTGCAGCGTGTCGATATGGCGCTCCTGCAGATCGAGACGGCCGGAGATGGCGTCGAGCATCAGCGATTCGACGTCCTGCGAGATCCCGAAGGTCAGCCGGTCGATATAGGGAAGCTGGTTGCCCGCCTGGTCGACCTGCCAGAAATACGGGTTGCGTTCCATGACCACGCGCGTGGCGCCGCCGGTATAGGGCTCCCGGATGACCCATGGATCCAGGACGGGCTTCTCCGGATTTGACCAGCGCGACGGGATCTCGATGTCGCCGTTGCGCGCGCGGAACAGGTCCGGCCAGCCCGACAGGTTGGCCGCCCGCACGAGGTCGCCGACATTGGGGTTGTACTTGGGGTGGAACTGGCTGGCGTAGTGGCGGCAGAACAGGGTGGGATGCTGCCCCAGCGGCGTCGCCATGATCTCGAGGAACAGCGCATAGGGCGACGCGAAGGTGAACTTCACCGTATGATCGTCGATCTTCGTCGCGACGCCCGGCTGGCCGCCGATCACCAGCGGCGAGGGAACCGACCGGTAGAGCTCGGAATTCTTCGCGCAGTCCTCGACCGAGAAGACGACGTCGTCGGCGGTGAAGGGCCGCCCGTCCGACCATTTCATGCCCCGGCGCAGATGGAACACGAACTCGGTCGAGTTGGCGTTGACGTCCCAGCGCTCCGCGACGTTGGGCAGCACCTCGGTGAAGGCCAGGTTCCAGCGCACCAGGCCCTGGTTGCCGACGAGACGCAGGATGCCGTTGTGGTCGGCCGACCCACGCAGGCCGCGGCGCAGCGCCCCGCCATACCTGCCGACCCGATCGACGTTCACGACCATCGGATTGGCCGGCAGCCGATCCGCGAGCTTCGGCAGCCGGCCGTCGGCGACGAGTCGCGCGAGATCGGGGGCCTCGCTGCCGGCGGCCTGGGCAAGGGCGTCGGCGGCGACCGCCGACATCGCGGCGGCGCCGGCGATGCCTTTCAGCAGGCTGCGGCGGTCCATGCCGTCCGCGGACTTGCCATGCTCGTTCCTGTCCATGTGCGTCTCCTCTTCGAAGGTCGTTATTCGACTCTGTCGGATCAATCTAACGCGATCCGTACCCGGCCTGCGAGGATTTCGCCAGGAGCGAGGCGGCGCGCACCCGCGCCTGCGATGCCGTTCGCGGCCAGGTTGAAGGCGTCCGCGGCGTGGCTGACCGGCTCGAGGCAGGCATAGGGTGTTCCGGCCGGCGCATGCAGCACCAGGAAATCCAGCGGAGGGGCGCTGGTCACCGTCACGACCATGCCGTCCGCGCGCCGCAGCGTCGCCTCTCCGCCGAAGCCGCCGTACTGGATCGTCTCGCCGGCCGCCGCGAAGCCGCTGGCGCGCTGCGCCGCGAGTCCCGGGCGCTCGGTCAGCGACAGCGCGCAGCCCTCCGCATCGGTGGTCCACAGCCCGGTCGCACGGAACCGGACATGGTCCGCCGGGCCGGCGACCAGGAACGGATGCACCCCGAGCCCTGCGGGCATCGGCCTGTCGCCGGAGTTGACGATCTCGATCGCGATCTCCAGCCCGCGTGGATCGAGGCGCAGACGCTGCGTGGCGCGAAACGCCCAGGGCCAGCCATGGACGGGCGCCGCGTCGGGCTCGTGGTCCAGGCGCAGCTCGGCGCGATCCTGCGACAGCGCCACGACGCGCCAGGGAACCCGATGACCGAAACCGTGCATCGCATGGGGCGAGCCCGGATGCGGCTCGACCGCGATCATTCGCCCGCCGAACGGGAAGCGGGCGTCCCGGATCCGTCCCGACCAGGGAACCAGGGGATAGATCCCGGCCTTCGGCCACTGCGTCGGTTCATAGGCGCCGTCGCCCATCGGCACGACGACGTCGATCCGCTGGCCGGCTTCGTCCTCCCGCCACAGCGCCGCGACCCGGCCGCCATCCGCCGCGCGCAGCGTCGCGTGCATGCGGCCGGCGCGAAGCAGTGGCAGGTCTGGGAGCGCAGCTTGCGGCATGGGGACTGTCCTCGTGCGGTGGCATGCACCCCGGATCGGGTGCGGGCATAGTTTGCCGGCAGGACGGCGCCGCGTGCCAGCAGGGTCTGCATGCTGCCGCCTGCCGAGGCGAGGCCGGAGGGTTTCGCGCCGGATCCGCGGCGTTGTAGCTTCGTCATCGTTCCCGGCTGGAAGGGCTCCTCATCGATGCGCATCGCCGAAATCCGCGTGACCCCGATCGCATTCCGCGATCCGCCGCTGCTCAACGTCAGCGGCGTCCACGAGCCCTGGGCGCTGCGCTCCGTGATCGAGGTCGAGCTTGCGGATGGTCGCGTCGGGCTGGGCGAGAGCTATGGCGATCTGGAGACGCTGGCCAACCTGGAACGCGTGCGGCCGGGGCTGATCGGGCTGTCGCCCTTCGACATCAACGGACTGACGCGCGTCGTCTATGCGGCGGTCGGCGGCGACCCGGACACGGGGGCCGCCTTTCCGCCGAAGGGCGACAAGGCGCGCGCCAGCGCGCTCGCCGCTTTCGAGGTGGCGTTCCTCGACCTGCAGGGCCAGGCCGCGGGCCTGCCGCTGCATGCGCTGCTTGGCGGCGCGGTGCGGCCGCGCGTGCCCTATTCCGCGTATCTGTTCTACAAATTCGCGCGCCACAAGGACGATCCCGGCTATCCCCCCGATCCCTGGGGCGAGGTGCTGACCCATGATCAGATGGTCGGGGAGGCACGGCGGATGATCGATCTCCACGGTTTCGGATCGATCAAGCTCAAGGGTGGGGTGTTCGCGCCGGAATTCGAGATCGAGACGCTGCGCGCGCTGCGCCGTGCCTTCCCCGAGGCCCCGTTGCGGATCGATCCCAACGGCGGCTGGAGCGTCGCGACGACGCGCCGGATCATGCCGCTGCTCGCCGAGCCCGGCCTGCTGGAGTATCTCGAGGATCCGGCGGGCTCGCTGGAGGAAATGGGCGAGATCGCGCGCTTCGCCCCGATGCCGCTCGCCACCAACATGGTCACCATCGCCTTCGGGCATATCCCGCGGTCGGTCGAGCTGAATGCCGTCCAGGTGATCCTGTCCGATCATCACTACTGGGGCGGCCTGCGCGCCACGCAGCATCTGGCGACCATCGGCCGGACCTTCGGGCTGGGGATCTCGATGCATTCGAATTCGCATCTCGGCATCAGCCTTGCCGCGATGACCCATGTCGGCGCGACGATCCCCAATCTGGTCTATGCCAGCGACACGCATTACCCCTGGCAGGAGGACGAGGTGATCGAAGGCGGCAAGCTGCCGATCCGCGCAGGCTGTGTCGATCTGCCGGAGGGGCCGGGTCTGGGCGTGCGGCTCGACCGTGCGGCCCTGGCGCGGCTCCATCGCGCCTATCTCGACTGCGG
>JBIKLI010000451.1:0-3063 GCA_044359885.1 Alphaproteobacteria bacterium
AAACGCGCGGATCGGCGTCGAGGTTGCGCGTGTGATCCGCCAGCCGCGAGATCAGCAGCACCGGCGTCGCGTCGGGCAGGCAGGCGACCAGCACCAGCGATGCATAGGGTTCGCCGGCGGCGGGGCCGCCGGCGACGCCGAGCGTGGCAAGCGTCGCATGGTCGGCTCCGCGCACCAGGCCGCGCGCGATCGCGCCCGGCGCGACCGGCGCGGCCGGCACGCCGGTCATGCGCCCAGGCCGGCGCGGATCCGGTCGGGCGTGAACGGCCCGCGGCGGAAGCGCACGCCGGTGGCATCGAACAGCGCATTGGCGAGCGCCGCGCCGGCCGGCCCCTGCGAGGCCTCGCCGGTGCCGAGGAACGGCGCGCCCGGCCTGTCGATCACCACGACGTCGACCGGCGGCACCTCGGCGAAGGTCAGGATCGGATAGCTGACCCAGTCCTCGGACAGGACCCGCGTGTCGTCGAAGCGGACCTCCTCCTTCAGCGCCCAGGACAGGCCCTGGATCAGCCCGCCCTCGATCTGGTTGGAGATGCCGTCCGGATTGACGGCATGGCCGCTGTCGGCGGCGGTCGCGGCGCGCAGGACGCGCACCCGGCCGTTGCGCCGCGTCACCTCGACCTCCAGGGCCACCGCGCAGTAGCCGGCGATGTTCTTGTACCTGGCGAAGGCGATGCCGCGCCCGCGCCCGTCGCGCTTGCGCCACTTGTCCCAGCCGAATTTCTCGGCCGCCGCCGTGACCACGTCGCGCGCCCGCGGGTCCTTCAGGAAGCGCAGCCGGTACTCGACCGGGTCGGCCTTGGCGAGATGCGCGAGTTCGTCGATGAACTGCTCGATCGCGAACACGTTGGCATAGGCGCCCAGCCCCCGCGTCGAGGAGACGCGCAGCGGCATGTCGGTGATGAAATGCGTCACCACCCGGTGGCCGGGGAATTCGTAGAGCGCGATCGCGTTGCGGTCGGCCGAGTAGTTCGGTGCGCCGCCATTGGCGGGCACGGGCTGCTCGAAAGGCTTCTCCAGGTAGCGCGCGGAGAGCAGGTTGCCGGGCTGGCCGCCGGGTCGCGTGCCATGCGGCGTCGACCACAGTTCCAGCGTCCAGTCGAGCACGTTGCCGTCCTTGTCGACCCCGGCGCTGGTCTTGATCGCCATGGCCGAGCCGTAGGGTTCCCAGCGATGCTCCTGCTCGCGGGTGTATTGCAGCCGGATCGGCCGCCCGGGCATCGCGCGTGCCAGCAAGGCCGCGTCCGCCGCGGCGTCGTCGGCCATGTTGTGGCCGTAGCAGCCGGATCCCTGGACATGCTGCAGCCGGACCTTCGCCATATCCATGCCCAGCATGCGCGCGATCGCCTGGCGGGTCTCGAACACCGACTGGCTGTGGGTCTGGACGGTCAGCATGCCGTCCGCGGCCAGCGTGGCCACGGCCGCGGAGGGGCCGATCGAGGCGTGCATGTGGTAGGGGCGCAGATAGGTCGCCTCGACGACCCGTGCCGGCGCCTCGCCGCCGCTGCGCGCCTGGTTGCGGATCTCGATGTCGCGTGCCGGCTTGGTCTTCAGCAGCCAGTCGAAGATCCCGTCATGGCCGGGCAGCGCCTTCTCGACCTCCCAGCGCGCGGCTGCGGCCAGCGCCTGGGCGGCGGCGTTGGCCTGCTCCTCGCGCTCGGCGATCACGCCGAGGAAGCTGCCGTCGCGCACGACCTTGACCACGCCCGGCATCTTCTCGACCGCGGACGCGTCGAGCGCCACCAGCTTCGCGCGATAGGTCGGCGGCCGGGTGATCTGGCCGAACAGCATCCCGGCGGGGCGCAGGTCCTGGACGAAGATCTCCTCGCCCATGACCTTGGGCGGGATGTCGAGGCGCGGCACCGACTTGCCGATGTAGCGATACGCGTCCGGCGCGCGGAACCGGCTCTGGCCGGTCGCCTCGCGTTCCAGCGTCTGGCCGGTGGCCAGGTCCCAGTAGCTGACCCGCGCGCCGTTGGCGGCGATCACGACGCCGTCCTCGACCTTCATGCCCTCGGCCGGCTGGCCCAGCTTCGCTGCCGCCAGCTCGATCATGATCTGGCGCACCTCGGCCGCGGCGTGGCGGACCGCGGTGCCGCCGTTGGGCATCGAGAAGGACCCGGCGGTCGTGCCCTGGTTGGGCACCAGCGCCGTGTCGCCGGCGATCACCGACACCCGGGCGATGTCGAGATCGAGCTCGTCGGCGCAGATCTGGACGAGCGCGGTCAGGATGCCCTGGCCCAGCTCGACCTTGCCGACCAGCAGCGTCGCGCGCCGGTCGGCCTCGATCCGGATCCAGGCCCGCAGCATGCGGTTGGTGTTGAGATCGCCGGGCAGGGGCGGGCGCGCGGCGGGTGCGGCGGCCTGGCCTTGCGCATCGTCGAGCGGGATGGAGAAGGCGAGGCCGACGAAGCCCGCGGCCTTGACGAGGCCGCGGCGTCCGAAGACGGGGATCGCGTTCATGGCTCAGGCCTCCTTCGCCGCGCGCAGCACCGCGCGCACGATGCGGTTGTGGCTGCCGCAGCGGCAGAGATTGCCGGCAAGCGCGGTGCGCACGTCGGCATCGGTCGGGTCGGGATTGCGGTCGAGCAGCGCCTGGGCCTGGACGATGATCCCGGGCAGGCAGTAGCCGCATTGCGCGGCCTGCTCGGCGATGAAGGCGCGCTGCAGGCGGCCGGGCTTGCCGTCGGGCTCGCGCAGCCCTTCGAGCGTCGTGACCGACCGGCCGGCCGCGGCCGAGGCGGGGATCTGGCAGGCGCGCGCGGCCTCGCCGTCGATCAGGACGGTGCAGGCGCCGCATTGCGAGCGGCCGCAGCCATACTTGACGCCGTTGACCCTGAGGTCGTTGGCGAGGACGTAGAGCAGCGGCGTGCTGTCCGGCGCGTCGGCGCGGACCTGCGCCCCGTTGAGCTTGAATGCGACCATGGTCGTTGCGTTCCTCCCCCTTGATCGCGCGACATTAGCGCCCGGCCCCCGGTCTTGTCAGCGTGGCGATCGGGCCGCGCCGCGCCCTATATTCCCATGCCGCTGCCGCGGCGGCGCCGCGCGGGAGCCACAATCCGC
>JBIKLI010000452.1:0-3056 GCA_044359885.1 Alphaproteobacteria bacterium
CAACGGGCCGATCACAGCCTGGTCGCCGAAGATCAGGAACCGCAGCGACGGATCGCGTTCATGCGCGATTGCCGCGCCGTCGACCACCATCGCCGGCGCCTTGTCGCCCCCCATCGCGTCGAGGGAGATCGGTTTGCGGACTGTCACCCGGGCCTCTCGTGGCACCTCTGGCGACCCGGTCCCGGCCGCGGTTCGAACGGTCACCCGGCCTTGGCCGGTGTCACCTCGCGGCCGTCGTAATAGCCGCAAGCGCCGCAGACATGATGCGGCCGCTTGAGTTCGCCGCAATTGGCGCATTCGACATAGACGGGCGCGGCGAGGGCCTCGTGCGCCCGGCGCATGTTGCGACGGGACGGAGAGACTTTCTTCTTGGGAACGGCCATGACACTCAACTCCTCGCCTGTCTCCGCCGCCGCGGCGGCACCGGCGCCAAACGATCCAAATCAGGGTTGCCCGGCCAAGGCCGGAAGCGGCGCATGTTTAGACAAGTTCGACACGGGGCTCAAGCCTCGCCTGATCGCCGGACGCGCAACCGTGCCTCCAGCTCCGCGAAGGGCGACGCGCGGCCGTCCGGCGGCGGCGGATCCGAGGGTGCGGGCAGGTCCTCGATACGGTCGGACCAGGATGCGGTGCCGGCCCGGGGAAACGGATCCAGCGCCAGATAGAGATTCTGGGCGACGATCTCGCCCGCGTCGAGTCGTCCGTCGTCAGGCAGCGGTTCGGCATCCTCGTCGGCGACGTCGAGGTCATGGGGGTTGCCGGCCGGGGCCGAGCGGAAGGCCAACTCGAACGTCTCGTCCAGTTCGCGCGGAGCCGGCTCGAGGGTCACGACGCAGAACTGGGCGAGGCTGGCGCGCAAGCGCGCGGTGAACTGCCACACCCCGCCTGGCCGCGACCTGATCTGGCCCTCCGCGGTCAGGCTTTCCAGCGCGGCGAGCCCGAAGCGCCGTGCGAGCGCGGCGCACTCGTCGGCGGTGGCGGATATGCGGAAATGGGTCCGTTCGCGTGCCGGGTCGACGACCAGGGGCCGCGAGAATTCGTTCGTGGGGTCGGCGGCGGACATCTTCAGGCCCCCTCCCAGCGGGCGAAGTCGGGCCCGGCGGCCATCAGATCGGCAAAGTCCTGGGCAGCCAGTCTGGCGTCGCAGGCGCGCATGTACCCGGCCAAGGCCGCCAGTGCCTGGGGTGAAGGATCGTCGTCGACGGTCCCGTAGAGGTTGCGGCGCAGCGCCATCTCCAGTCCCTTGGGATCCCCCGCGTCCAGGGCTTCGCCATAGGCCTTCGCGCGTCCCATCAGAGCTTCTGCCATCTGCTGCACCCGCCGGCCAACCCCCAGATCCCCGACGCCCATCTCGCGGAGCGTCTGGTCCATGTCGGCGAAGAGCGCATCGTACAGATCCCGAGCGATCTCCGCGCCATGCGCCCCTTCCCGGCCCAGGCGCCGAGCGACGAGGAAGACATGCAGGCAGAGCGTGTCGAAGCGTCCATCGAAGCTGTCCGGCACGCCATGGTCGCGGAATGGATCCGGAAGCCGCGACTGCTTGACTACCGCTGCGTACAGCCGCGCGGCGTTGCGCCGGCGGGCGGCGCGGCCGGCGCGAAGATCGGCGAGGCGGGAGAAGATGGCGCGCATTGACATGGATCGGCTGCGATGCCAACTAAATCGAGAGGTGGGTCCGGTCAATGCCGGACGCGATCGAACGGCTGCGACAGGAGTCCCCATGGCGGGTCCATTTCACTTCCGTTCCTCGGCCGGCCGGGTCGCCGGCTTCCTGGCGCTGGCCATGGTCGGGCTCGGCGGATGCGAGACCAGGATCGAAGTGCGTGGTTTCGTGCCCGACGACGACAGCCTCGCGACGATCCAAATCGGGCTGCAGAGCAAGGACGACGTCCGCGACATGCTCGGGACGCCATCGACCGTGACGCCGTTCGGCGAAGACACCTGGCTTTATATCAGCCGGCGGACCAGCACGGTCGCCTTCATGCAGCCCACGGTCCTGTCGCAACAGGTGGTGGCGGTCGTTTTCGACGAGCGCGGCGTCGTCTCCGACGTCCGGAAGCTGGAACTGGCGGATGGCAAGGTCGTCAACCATGTCGCGCGGGCCACACCCGCGCCCGGCAAGGAACTGAACTTCCTGGAGCAGTTGGTCGGCAACGTGGGGCGGTTCAACAAGGCGAACAGCGCCGCCTATATTCCGGGCGGCACGCAATCGCCGCCTCCGGGCACCCGTCGCTGAAGCCAGCCTGCTCGCCGGTCAGGAAGCAAAACGCCCGGCGGTGCTTGCGCACCGCCGGGCGTTGCCCTTCCGGTGTCTCCCGGAAGCGACGCGTCAGTGTCCCGTCGCCAGCATCGCAAGCAGCAGCAGCGCGACGATGTTGATGATCTTGATCATCGGGTTGACGGCAGGGCCCGCGGTGTCCTTGTACGGATCGCCGACGGTGTCGCCGGTCACGGCCGCCTTGTGGGCGTCCGATCCCTTGCCGCCGTAATGGCCCTCTTCGATGTACTTCTTGGCATTGTCCCACGCACCGCCGCCCGACGTCATCGAGATGGCGACGAACAGGCCGGTCACGATGGTGCCGAGCAGCATGGCGCCCAGGGCGCTGAACGCGGCTTCCTGACCGCCGATGACCCGCACCACGAAGTAGAGCACGATCGGCGCGGCCACGGGCAGGAGCGAGGGAATGATCATCTCCTTGATGGCCGCCTGGGTGAGAAGGTCGACGGCACGGCCATAGTCGGGCTTCGCCGTGCCTTCCATGATGCCCTTGATCTCCTTGAACTGACGGCGGACTTCGACCACGACCGATCCGGCCGCGCGCCCGACGGCCGTCATGCCCATCGCGCCGAACAAATAGGGCAGCGCACCGCCGAGGAACAGGCCGATCACGACATACGGATCCTGCAGCGAGAACTGGACCTTCAGGTTCGGGAAGTAGTGCTTCAGATCCTCGATATACGCCGCGAACAGCACCAGCGAGGCGAGGCCCGCCGAGCCGATCGCATAGCCCTTGGTCACCGCCTTGGTCGTGTTTCCGACCGCATCGAGCGCATCG
>JBIKLI010000453.1:0-3052 GCA_044359885.1 Alphaproteobacteria bacterium
CGGCAGGCGCAGGCTGGCCAGCAGCGTCGCGCCGACCGCGCCGACCGACGCGGCCTCGGTCGGCGTCGCCACGCCGCCGATGATCGAGCCCAGCACGGCGACGATCAGGACGATCGGCGGCACCAGCGCGCGTCCGACCTCGCCGAAGCTGACCGGGCGCGCGCCACGCTCGGCCAGCGGGATCGGCGGGGCCCGATGCGGCAGCAGCGCGGCGAACACCGCCTGGTAGACGATGTAGAGCACCACCAGCAGCAGGCCGGGGATCATCGATCCCGCGAAGAGCTCGCCGACGCTGACCGTCTCGACCGAGAACTTGCCCTGG
The DNA here is from genome assembly GCA_044359885.1 of Alphaproteobacteria bacterium. Classification (GTDB taxonomy): domain Bacteria; phylum Pseudomonadota; class Alphaproteobacteria; order CACIAM-22H2; family CACIAM-22H2; genus CAIOSQ01. The sequence goes on from JBIKLI010000453.1 coordinate 323, forward strand.
GCGAACTGGGCCTGCTGGTAGGCGGCGGAGAGCACCTCGCCCAGGATCACCATCACCGTCGAGGGCGGGATGATCTGCCCGAGGGTCCCGGCCGCGCAGATCGTGCCGCAGGCGAAGGCCGGATCGTAGCCGCGGCGCAGCATGCTGGGCAGCGCCATCAGCCCCATGGTCACGACCGTGGCCCCGACGATGCCGGTGGAGGCGGCGAGCAGCGCGCCGACGATCGACACGGAGATCGCAAGCCCCCCGGGCATCGCGCCGAACACCCGGCCCATCGCCTCGAGCAGTTCCTCGGCGATCTTCGAGCGTTCCAGCATGATCCCCATGAAGACGAAGAGAGGGATCGCGATCAGCACCTCGCTGGTCATCGTGCCGTAGATCCGGGGCGGCAGCGCCCCCAGCAATTCCGGCGTGAACACCCCCAGCGCCCAGCCAAGCCCGCCGAAGACCAGCGCGCAGCCCGTCAGGATGAAGACCACCGGGAAGCCCGTGAGGATGGCCACGCACAGCGTGGCGAACATCAGCAGGTCGAGGACGCCGCCGGCGCCGCTCATGTCGCAGCCCCCTCGCCGCTATGGCCGCCCTCGAAGACGCGCGTCGCGCGGCCGGCCAGGACCAGCGCCGCCTTGATGGCGACCGACACTCCCTGCAGCAGCAGCAGACCGGCGAAGAGCGGGATCGTCGTCTTGAGCAGATACACGATCGGCAGGCCGCCCACGAACATCGGCCCTTCGCGCATCTTCCACGACGCGCCGACGAAGCCCCAGGAGAACCACAGGACGAGCACGCAGAACGGAATCACCGCCACCAGCGTACCCGCCAGGTCGACCAGCGCGCGGCCCCGCGCCCCCAGCCCGGCATAGAGCACGTCGACGCGGACATGGCCGTCATGGAGGAACGTGTAGCCGATCGTCAGCATGAACAGGGTCGCGTGGACGTAGATCACGCTTTCCTGCATCGCGATGAAGCTGGTCCCGAAGAGATAGCGCAGCACGACGACCGCGAACTGGATCAGCACGAGCAGGGCGGCCAGCCACATCAGCCGCCGGCCGACCTGCTCGTTGATCCAGTCGCAGACGCGCGCGATCGAGGCGAGGACGTACATCCCGGTTCAACGTCCCCGCGCTTGCGGACCGGCCGCGCTCAGCCCCACTTGATGGGCAGGCGCCGGGCGTTCATGACGCCGTTATAGGCCTGCGAGGTGTACTCGGCCTGCAGGTTGCGGAACGCGACGTAGGACTCCGCGATCCGCTTGACCAGCGGATCGGCATCGCCCCGGATCTCGGCCAGGACATCACCGGCGGCGTTGCCGAAGGCGATCAGCAGGTCGCGCGGGACCTCCCGCACCACGACGCCGTGGCGCGAGACCAGTTCGGCCACCGCCGCCGGGTGCTTCTGGTCGTACTCGGTCAGCGATTCCATGTAGGAAGATTGCGCCGCGAACTGCACCACCTGCTTGAGATCCGCGGGCAGCGCGTCGAACTTCGCCTTGTTGACGCCGATCTCCTCGGCCGAGGACGGCTCCTGGACCCCGGGGAAGTAGTAGTTCTTGGCCACCTGATGGAACCCGAGCGCCGCGTCGTTCCACGGCCCGATGAATTCTGCGGCGTCGATCGTGCCGGCACGCAGCGCGGCGAAGATCTCGCCGCCCGGCAGCGTGACGACCGAGGCGCCGGCGCGGCGGAACATCTCGCTGCCCAGCCCGGCGGTGCGGAACCGCAGGCCACGGAAATCGTCGACCGAATTGATCTCCTTGCGGAACCAGCCCAGCCATTGGGGGCCGCTGTCGCCGCACATGAAGGGCTTGATGCCGAAGCGCGCGTACATCTCGTCGTAGAGCGCGCCGCCGCCGCCGAAATTCAGCCAGGCCTGCAGCTCCTGCGCGACCATGCCGAACGGGAAGGAGCCGAAGAAGCCGATGCCGCGCGACTTGGCGAGCCAATAGGACGGGACGGCGTGATAGATCTCGGCCGTGCCCTGCGACACCGCGTCGAACACGCCGAGCGCCGGGACCAGCTGGCCCGCGCCGAAGACCTTCACCGTCAGCCGCCCGCTGGACAGGGTGCCGATGCGTTCGGCGACCCGGTTGGCCGAAATGCCGGGCCCCGGCAGGTTCATCGGCCAGGATGTCACCATCCGCCACTCGATCCGGCCCTGGGCGATCGCGGGGGCCGGCAAGGTGCTGGCGGCGACCGCACCGGCGGCCGCCGTAGTCGCGGCATGACGAAGGAAATTCCGGCGTCGTGACATCGTCTTTTCTCCTGTCTTCTGTCTTTTGTCTTGGGCTGTCTGCGCAGGGGTCCGCGGTCGCAGACCGCAAATCACGTCTGCCCGGGGACCTCGGTCGCGCGGGGCCAGATCGCAGGGAAGGCGGGCGCGCCCATCGGCGTGCCCGATGGCGGCGCGTCGGACGGCGGCGGCGGCGACATGAATCCGTCGCGCAGCACGAAGATCGCGTCGTCGCCGGTCAGGCGGGCAGCGAAGGCGCGCCGGCGGTCGCGGCCCCGATTGCCGGGCGCGCCATGCAGGGTCAGCGCATGGAACGCGATGCAGTCGCCCGGTTCCAGATCCCAGCCCAGCAGCGTGTAGGCGTCGCGGTTCGCGGCGATGTCCGGCACCGCGCGGAAATTCGGATCGCGGGCGGGATGCGCCTTGGCGTCGGCGAATCGCGTGGGCGAATACCAGATGCCCCAGCGATGCGATCCGGCCACGTATTCGACGCAGGTGTCG
>JBIKLI010000454.1:0-3045 GCA_044359885.1 Alphaproteobacteria bacterium
GATCTTGTGCTCGCCGACGACAATTTCGCCTCGATCGCCGCGGCCGTGCGCGAAGGCCGTACCGTCTGGGACAATCTGCGAAAAGTGATCAGCTGGACGCTGCCGACCAACGCCGGCGAGGCAATGGTTATGATCGCGGCGCTGCTGGCAGGACTCGCCCTTCCGGTCACCGCGGTGCAGATCCTGTGGGTCAACCTGATCACGGCGGTCACTCTGGGCCTCGCGCTCGCCTTCGAACCCACCGAGGCCGGGACGATGACGCGCCCCCCGCGGCCGCGCGACGCGCCGATCCTGACCGGCGAACTCGTGTGGCACGTGGCCCTGGTGTCGATCCTCTTCCTTGCCGCGGTGTTCGGCGTATTCACCTACGCGCTCGACAAGGGGCACTCCCTCGCCCTTGCCCAGACGATGGCGATGAACACCCTGGTGGTGCTCGAGATCTTCCATCTTTTCTTCATCCGCAACCTCCACGGCACGTCGCTGACCTGGGACGCTGTCCGGGGAACGAAGGTCGTCTGGTCGGTTGTGGTCGCGATCGTGATCGCGCAGTTCGCCGTGACGTATCTGCCGCCGCTGCAGGCCGCGCTGGGCACGCGCCCGGTGCCTCTCGCGGACGGCATCCTGATCGTCGGCGTCGGGCTCGCCTTCTTCGCCCTGATCGAGATCGAGAAGCAGATCAGGCTGGGGCTGCCCGGGCGCGGACAGGTCCGTCCGGCCGCATGACGCTTGCGACCGTAACGCAAGGCAAGCGGATGATCGGCATCGTCGAGCCGTTGGAAAGGAGGAGGCAATGTTCTCCCTGCAGGGACAGAAGGCATTGGTGGCCGGGGTCGCGAACGACCGCTCGGTCGCATGGGGGTGTGCGCAGGCCTTGCGCGCGCAGGGCGCCGACATCGCGATGACCTGGATGAACGCCAAGGCCGAGGACTTCGCCCGGCCCCTCGCCGAGCGGATCGGCGCCGACATCGCGACCGCGCTGGATGTCACCCAGGACGCCCAGATGGACGAGGCCTTCGCCATGATCGCGGCGCGCTGGGGCCGGCTCGACACGCTCGTGCACTCGATAGCGTTCGCGCCCCGACCGGATCTCCACGGGCGCGTGGTCGACTGTTCGGCGGAGGGGTTTGCGAAGGCGATGGACATCTCGGTGCATTCCTTCCTGCGCATGATCCGGCGGGCCGAACCATTGATGGCGGCGGGCGGCACCTGCCTCACCGTGTCGTTCCTCGGCGCGTCGCGCGTCGTCGCGAACTACAACGTCATGGGTCCGGTGAAGGCCGCGCTCGAGAGCGCGGTGCGCTACGCGGCGAGCGAGCTGGCGGCGAAGGACATCCGCGTGCATGCCCTGTCGCCCGGCCCGATCGGCACGCGCGCGGCCAGCGGCATCGCCGGCTTCGGGGCGCTCCTCTCCGACGCGGTCGAACGCGCCCCGACCGGGCGGGGCGTCACGATCGCGGACGTCGGCGCGCTGGCCGCCTTCCTCGCCTCGCCGGAGGCCCGCAACATGACCGGCGGCGTCCATCTCGTGGATGGCGGCTTTTCGATCATCGCGTGACGGCTTGCGCGGGCGCGCGCGGCAGCCTCGCCTTGGGCGCTCAGCCGCCGACGAGCACGACGTCCACCGGGTCCCCGGTGCCGGCGAGCGTGACCTGGCGGCGCGGCGGCGCGGGGACGCGCGAGGCGTAGCCCTGGGCGAGCGTCTTCGTCGCCTTCTCGAGCCTCGCCGCGAGATTCGTCGCCTCGCCGATGACCGTGTATTCCAGCCGCGCGCCGTCGCCGATGCATCCGAAGACGACCGAACCGCTCGCGATCCCGATGCCGATGCCTGCGACCGGCGTACCCTCGCGGCGCATGCGCGCGAGCCAGGCATCCGCTGCAGCGACGAGCGCATCGGCCGCCCGCAGGGCGTCGGCGGCGTGGCTGGACGACGGACTCGACGCGCCGAAGCTCGCCATGATCCCGTCGCCCAGGAATTTGTCGATGTCGCCGCCATGGGCACGGATCGCCGGAACCAGGCTCGCCTGGTAGTCGGTCAGGATTTGAACGAGCGTGTCGGGCTCGACCGTCCGCGACAGCGCCGAGAACCCCCGCATGTCGACGAACATCATCGTCGCGTCGCGACGCTCCCCATGACCGGGCTGGAGCAGGGCCTCGGCCCCGGTGATCCGCGACGCAACGCTCGGATCGAAGAAACGCCGCAGGTCGCGCGCCGCGGCACTCTCGGTGACGGAACGATGCAGGATGCGGCGCGCCCGGACGATCGACAGCGCGATCACGCCTGTCACGAGGGCGATCGAGACGACCTTGTCGATCTCGGCCCCCCAGAGGATCGTCGACGACGTCATGTAGACGACGAAATCCCGGGTCACCGCCATCTCGCCTTCGCCGGCCATCGCCGCATAGGCGACCAGGACGAGCCACCCGGTCGCAGCCGCCGCGCCCGCGACCACGACGTAGCGGGCCTCCATCCGCAGGGATCGCAGCGCGATGAAGATGAAGACATAAAGCAGGGTTGGCGCCTTGAGGTAGAAGGCCGCGGCCTGGCCATACTGGATATGGAAGCTCCAGATCAGGCCCAGCAACAGCGCCATGTCGGCGAGGATCGAAGCCACCTGGAGCGGTGCGGGGATAGGCCCGCGGCAGGCGAGGTGGAACTTGGCGATCGAGAACCCGGCATAGGCCGCCAACGCCCAGGGGACCGGCATGAATGGCGCGTCCGCCGGAGACGTGCTCCGCGACAACGTGTAGAGGGCGACGAAGATCGCGCACAACACCAGTTGGACGACGCTCATCAGGATGTCGCCGCGATGCTGCTCGGCGCGGATTTCCCGACGCACGCGTTCCGGAATTTTCTTCTGCCCGATGCCGTGGCTGAAGACGTCGACGATCAGCGCGCGCATCGCGTGCCAGCCGGTCATTCGCGCCTCGCCGTCGGCCTGCCGATGCCGGTCATCGGGCTCAAGCGGATACATCGCCATGGATCACATACCTCCTGCGCGGCACGACCGGCAGTGCAGTGCAGTGCAGTGCAGTGCAGTGCAGTGC
>JBIKLI010000195.1:0-8257 GCA_044359885.1 Alphaproteobacteria bacterium
TCGTGCTCGAAAACCATCCGTACCGCGCGCTCGCGGACTTCAGGCGAGTAGCTCTTCGATGTCTTCATTGCTCCATCCTCTCAAGGGTTGGAGCCTCCGGCAAACCCGGAGCGGTTCACGCCATACCAGCGGTGGAACCGTGCCGGCAGGCTCTCGCAGGTCGCCAGCAGCTGCGCGAAGAACGCGGCATCGCGACGTACGGCGATCGCGCCGAACAGATAGGGCATGACCTCCCCGATCATCCGGCCCCGGAATTCCGGGTAAGGCTCCGGCCAGTCCGCATTGATCACGAAGTCGACGACCCGCGGCGACAGCAGCACGTCTCGGTCCGAGGCGATGGCGAGCGGGTTCAGGAAGATGCTGTCGGCATCGCAGAAGAAGGTGAACTCGTCGTCGATCGCGACCCGCGAATAGGCCTGCAGCCGGGCGACCATGATGTCGCGCGACAGTTCGGAGCGCAGGATCCGGTCGACGCCGTCGATCGCGGGCGTCGCGGGATCGCTCAGCTGCAGCACCTCGACGCCGTCCGCCTGGACCAGACGGATGGAATGGACCAGCGCCTGGGGGATGGCGATATCGGCTCCGGTCCAGAAGAAAGCGATGCGCATGATCCTGCCTGTCTGCGTCCAGATCCGCCGCCCGTCATGCCGCGGGCTGGTGCCGGAGCGGCCTTTTTCTAGTCGCTTTGCCGGCGCCGCTGCAATCGCGCGCGTCGCACGGGTGTCGATCCCGGCCGCTCTCAGAGCGCTGCGAGCACGGTCGCCGCGTCGGCCTTCGCCGACGCGATCCGGTTGAGCCGGCCATAGATCGGCTTGCCGCCGCCATCCAGGCTCGGGACGACCGCATCGACCGCCGCGATCGTGCCGGCATTGTCGTCGATCTCGAAGAAGGAATAGCCCAGGGGCCGCAGCAGGCCTTCCACGCCGCTGCCCGTCTTCGCGTCCAGACATTCGAAGAAGATCGTGGGCCGGGCGCTGGCGACCGCCTCCATCATGCCGCGCAGGGACTCGGTCTCGTAGCCTTCCGTGTCGATCTTCACCAGCCCCAGCTTCGGAACGATCGCCGCCGGCAGGAAGCGATCCAGGCTGACGACCTGCACAGGCGTGGTCAGGGCCTTCGGGCGTTCGCCGATGGCGCCGCCCGAAGTCAGCCAGTCGAGCGGCGCCGAGACCGAGAAGGGCAGGACGCCGTTCTCCGCGCCGACCGCGACCATGAAGGCGTTGGCGGTCGAGGCGCCGTTCGCACGGATATTGAGGTTGAGGCGGGCGAAGTTCATGAAATGCGGTTCGAAGGACGCGACCGCGATGCCCGGGTTGGCGGCGAGCGCGGCAAGGGTGTAGACGCCGGTATGCGCGCCGATGTCGAGGGCGAAGGGCGTGTGCGCCGCCATCCGGCACCAGGCGCGCAGCGACATCGGCTCGTAGCTGCCGTTCCAGAAGAAGCGCAGCGCCACCCCGTCGTCGGCACCGCCCAGCAGCATCCTGAAGCCCAGGCCGTCGACGCGGCAGTCGACCCAGCCGAAATAGGCCGGCAGCTTCAGGAGCTGACCCAGCGAAAACCCGTTCCTGTCCGGCAGCGCCGCGCGCCGGCGCAGGGCTTCGGCATTGAAATCAGACATCGTCCTGAAAAGACCTTCCGCGCGCCCACCGCTGGGGAAAGCATACGCGATCCGGCGACGCCCGGGAAACCGGATCGGGATGTGGCTTGAGCGCGCGGCGTGGAATGCCTCAGACTGCCGACAGTGCCTGCCGCCCTGCCGGCAGGCGAACGCGTCTCCCCTGTTCGGACCGGTGGATCCATGACCCTTCTGCTTCTCGGCCTCGTCCTGTTCCTGGGCACACACGCCGTCCGCATCGTGGCCGACGGTCTGCGCGACACGCTGATCGCCCGGTTCTCCCTCAACGGCTACAAGGGCCTCTATTCGCTGCTCTCGGTCCTGGGGCTGGTCCTCATCGTCTTCGGCTATGCCGAGGCGCGCGCCGCATCTGTGGTGATCTTCGCGCCGCCGGCATGGACGCGGCATCTGGCGGCCCTGCTCACGATCCCGGCCTTTGTCCTTCTGGCCGCCGCCTACGTCCCCGGAACGCGCCTCAAGGCCCGCGTCGGCCATCCGATGGTCCTGGGGGTGAAGATCTGGGCATTGGCCCATCTCGTCGCGAACGGGACGCTGCACGACGTGCTGCTGTTCGGCACGTTCCTCGCGTGGTCGGTCGCGCTCTACGCCACCAGCCGCCGGCGCGACCGTATCGCAGGCGTCGTCCACGCGCCCGGATCCGCGCAGCGCGACGCCATGGCCGCGGTCGCCGGGCTCGCCGCCTGGGCGGCCTTCGCGTTCTGGCTGCACGCCGCGCTGATCGGCGTCCGGCCGTTCGGCTGATCCTGCGCCGGGTCCGCCGGCAGGGCGCGGTACGGTTGCGGTTTTCCGTCCGGCCGATCCTTGTGGCAAGCTGACGCTGGCGGCGTCGCGAAGGCCGCCTGGGTGGGGACGGATGCATCGATTGACGGGATATGTCGACCGCTGGAGCGTGCGCGCCGGCGAACGCATCGGATTCCATGTGTCGAGTGCCGGCGATGCGCCCTATGCGCTGCGCTTCGTGCGTCATCTCTGCGCGGATCCGAATCCGGACGGGCCTGGCTATCGCGAACGGGCGATGCCGACGTCGCTGGACGGGATTCATGCCGGCCGTTTCCACGCGGCGCGTCCGGGAAGCTTCGCCGTCGCCGACGCGCTCGCCCTGCCGGCGTCGGGGGACGCCATCGACCTGACGCTGTCGCTCTGGCCGACCTTGCCCGGCAGCGGCAGGCAGGTCGTCGCGGCGATCGACGGCGCGGGCTTCGCGCTGCGGCTGGAACTGGCGCCGCATGGCGGCGCCGCGCTCGTCGTCGGCGACGCGCGCGTCGAGATCGAGGCGCCGATGCTGGCACGGCGCTGGTACCGGCTGCACGCCAGGATCGACGCCGCGGCCGGCATCCTGGCGCTGTCGCAGACGCCGCGCGACCCCGTGGCGACGATCGCCGATTCCGGGAGCGCGTCCTGCCGCGCCACGCTGCCACGGCCGGCCGGGCCGGTGCGTGCGGTCGTCGCGGCCGAATTCGGTGCGGACGGCGTCGTCGCGTCGCATTTCGACGGCAAGATCGAGGCGCCGGCGATCCGTGCGGCGGACGGCGCCGTCGTCGCCGCCTGGGATTTCTCGCGTGCCATCGCCACCCAGCGCGCGATCGACACCGGACCCCAGGCCGCCCATGCGCGGCTCGTCAACCTGCCGGCACGCGCGATGACCGGTTCGAACTGGACCGGCGAGGTCCATGACTGGAAGGCGGCGCCCGAGCAGTACGGCGCCATCCATTTCCATCGCGACGACATGGGCGATTGCGCCTGGCCACAGGCCTTCGCACTCGACGTGCCGGCCGACTGGCCCAGCGGCTTCTACGCGGCGCATCTGCGCAGCGATTCGGGCGAGGACTACATCCCCTTCTTCGTGCGGCCCGGCAGGACCGCGCCGACCGCCGACATCGCCTTCCTGGTGCCGACCTTCAGCTATCAGGTCTACTCGAACCATGTGCGCCCGGGACGCGGGGCGGAGATCCGCGATCGGGCGCGGGCCTGGGGCGCGCTCGTCGAGACGCCCGACATGAACCCGCAATTCGGACTCTCCACCTATAATTTCCATGCCGACGGGTCCGGCGTCTCGATCGTCTCGATGCTGCGGCCGCAGCTCGACACGCGTCCGCGGCAGATCAGCCTGATGGATCCGGCGCCGGGCGGCTCGGGCACCGGGCGCATCGGCTGCGACAGCTATGTCGTCGACTGGCTCGATCGCCTGGAGATCGGGCACGACATCGTCACGGACCACGATCTCCATGCCGAGGGCATCGCCGCGCTCGCGCCCTATCGCGTCCTGATCTGCGCCCAGCATCCCGAATATCATTCGCAGCGGATGCTGGAGGCGCTGGAGACGTTCCTGGCGCGGGGCGGCCGGCTGATCTATCTCGGCGGCAACGGCTTCTACTGGCGCGCCGAGCCGTCCGCGGATGCGCCCCACGCGCTCGAGGTGCGGCGTGCTGAGGGCGGCATCCGGGTCTGGGCGACGGAACCCGGCGAGAGCTGGCACCAGTTCGGCGGCGGCTATGGCGGGCTGTGGCGCCGGATCGGCAAGCCGGCGCATCGGCTGGTCGGCAACGGCTTCTCGGCGCAGGGCCGGCATCTCGGCTTTCCCTATGTCTTCACGGACGCGATCGCCGATCCGCGGGTGCGCTTCATGACCGACGGGATCGAGGACGTCGCCGGCGCGGGGCGCGTGTTCGGCGACAGCGGCGTGATGGGCGGCGGCGCGGCGGGTTTCGAGCTCGACAGCGCCGATCCGCGCCACGGCACGCCGCCGAACGCGCTGGTGGTCGCCAAGGGCGTCGTGATCCACGACGATTTCTGCTGGGTCAACGAGGACATGCTGGTCCATCGCCATCCGCGCCGGCGCGAGGACTGGTCCTGCGCCGACATGGTGTTCTTCGAGACCGCCGCCGGGGGTGCGGTGTTCAGCGTCGGCTCGATGACCTATGTCGGCGCGCTGCCGCCCGGCGGCTATGCCAATACCTGCGCGCGCCTGACCACCAATGTGCTGCGCCGTTTCCTCGACCCGCGTCCCTTCGGGTGAGCCGGGTGTCGGGCAGGGACCGCGCGACGTCGGCGCGCGGGCGCATTCCGGTCTGAAAACCTCTATGTTTCCTGCTTCCGAAGCCCTGCGAGAGGATTCGCGATGACCCAGGCCGATCTCGTTCTTCCCGCCGCCGTCACCCTCGCCATCGCGCTGCTGCTGTTCGGCTGCGCGCTCAGGGTCGGTCGCATGCGCATGCGCCATCGCATCGACGCGCCGGCCACGACCGGGCATCCGGACCTGGAGATCGCGCTGCGCGTGCAGATGAACACGCTGGAGAACGCGGTGCTGGTGCTGCCGCCGCTGTGGCTGGCCGCGATCTATTTCGGACCGCGCGCGGCGGCGGCGGCCGGGTCGGCCTGGGTCGCCGCGCGCCTTTGGTACGCGGTCGCCTACGCCGCCGATCCGCGCAAGCGCGGCGGCGGCTTCGCCGGCGGCATGGTCGCCTGGCTCGCGCTGATGGCGATGGCGGTCTGGGGGATCGGCCGGGCGGCGTTCGCGTGAGCGACGGGACGGTTTCGGCCGCCCGGGGTGCGGCCCCGGCGCGGCGCCTGCGGCCGCTGCGCAGCCTGCTGCCGTTCCTGAAGCCCTACCGGGCGCGCGTCGCGCTGGCGGCGCTGTTCCTGCTGCTGGCCGCCGCCGCGACGCTGGCCTTTCCCTGGGCGGTGCGGCACTTCGTCGATGGCGGTCTCGACCTTGGCGTCGATGCGCCGGGCGCGGACCGGCTGGCGGCGATGCGCGACGGCATGCTGCCGCTCTTCGCGGTCAGCGTGGCGCTGGGCGTCTTCACGGCTGCGCGCTTCTACATGGTCACGTGGATCGGCGAGCGCGTCACCGCGGACCTGCGGCGGGCGGTCTATGCGCATGTGCTGCGCCAGAGCCCGCAATTCTTCGAGAGCGTGAAGACCGGCGAGGTGCTCAGCCGCCTGACCGGCGACACGGCGGTGGTGCAGACGGCCGTGGGGTCGAGCGTCAGCATGGGGCTGCGCAGCGCGGTCATGTGCGCGGGCGCGCTTGCGATGCTGCTGGCCACCAATCCGCGGCTGGTGCTGATGGTCGCGGCGGTGGTCGTGGTGGTGGTGGTGCCGGCGCTCGTCATCGGACGGCGCGTGCGCCGCCTGTCGCGCGCCAGCCAGGACCGCATCGCCGACACCAGCGGGCTGGCCGGCGAGATCCTCGCCGCCATTCCGGTGGTGCAGAGCTTCGTGCGCGAGGATGCCGAAGCCGCGCGCTTCGCGGCGATGAACGAGCGGGCCTTCGCCACCGCCGCGCGCCGGGCCGCCACGCGCGCGGCGCTGACGGCGTTCGTGATCGTCGGGGTGTTCGGCTGTCTGCTCTGGGGACTGCATGGCGGGGTGCAGGCGGTGATCGAGGGACGGGCCAGTTGGGGGATGCTGACGCAGACGGCGCTCTATATCGGCCTGATCGCCTCCAGCGTCGCCGTGCTCGCCGAGGTCTGGGGCGAATTGCTGCGCGCCGCCGGCGCCACCGAGCGGCTGATGGAACTGCTCGACACCGTGCCCGCCATCGTCGACGCGGCGCAGCCCGTGGCCCTCCCCGGCGGGGGCGGCGGGGTGCGCGTCGAATTCGACGCGGTCGGCTTCGCCTATCCTTCGCGGCCTGCCGAGCCGGTGCTGCGCGGGCTCGGTTTCACCGTCGCCCCGGGGCAGACGGTGGCGCTGGTCGGCCTGTCGGGCGCGGGCAAGACGACCGTGTTCCAGCTGCTGCAGCGCTTCCACGACGTCGCGGACGGCGCGATCCGCCTCGACGGCGTCGATCTGCGCCGGCTGCGACTTGCCGATCTGCGCGCGCGCATCGCGGTCGTGCCGCAGGAGCCGGTGATCTTCTCGGGCAGCATCCTCGACAATCTGCGCTATGGCCGGCCCGAAGCGACGGACGAGCAGGCGATGGCCGCCGCCCGCGCCGCCTTCGTCGACGGGTTCGTCGGGCAGATGTCCGAGGGCTACGCGACCTTCGTGGGCGAGCGCGGCCTGCGCCTGTCGGGTGGGCAGCGCCAGCGCATCGCGATCGCCCGCGCGATGCTGAAGGACGCGCCGCTGCTGCTGCTCGACGAGGCGACCAGCAGCCTCGACGCCGAGAGCGAGCGCGCGGTCCAGGCGGCGCTGGAAGTGGCGATGCGCGGCCGGACCACCATCGTCATCGCCCATCGCCTGGCGACCGTGCAGCGCGCCGACCGCATCCTGGTCCTCGATCGCGGCCAGGTCGCGGACAGCGGCACCCATGGCGAACTGGTCGCCCGCGGCGGGCTCTATGCCCGGCTCGCGGCGCTGCAATTCGCCGCGCCGGGTTAGAAAAATCTCGCCAGCGGAGAAACCCCCCGGCGCCCCTGCGCCGTTAATGGTGAGAAGACGAGGTTCTCACGCGAAGCCGCGAAGGACGCGAAGCCGGGTCTGGCGGCGCAGCGCCGTCGGCAGGCGGCCGGCGCATGCGCGACGGGATCGCAGAGCCTTCCTTCGCGTCCTCCACGTCCTCGCGTGATGCCGGCTGGGCGTAGGCGCCTCCGGTGCGGCACCTTGGCTGCGCCACGGCGTGGGTCCGGATCCGATCCCGGCCGCAGCCGCTCGTGAATTGCCGCCGATCCCGGGGCGGTCGTGGGCAAGACTGGAGAAGTTGTCTGGTTCGGATTTTCCGGCCCCGGACAGGCTGGCCCCATCGTCGAACTCCTCGGGCAAGCCTTCGCGGTCCGCGCTGGTCACGGCGAGCCGGTTGGACGTTGCCCAACCCTCCTGGAAATGTGCTGCCAAACAAGATAGTCAATGATGGCAGGCAGACTTCGCCATCAGGAGTTTCGCGTGGATGTTTGACAATGAATTCTGGCGCACTGCCAATGATTTGATGTCTCGGATCGAAGTGATCGTGGCCGTCGCCGTGATTCTCTTCGGCTGGACGTTGCACGTGGCTGTTCCGGTCAAGCGCGCGGCGAATCGGTTGTCTTCGGGCCTGTCTGGTTTGCAGTCGGTACTCCGGGAGGTCGGCAACCCAGGCGAGGTCGCCGAACGTTACGAGGAACTGCATGATCGTCTAAGCGCCAATCGCGTCCTCGGCGGCGTATGGCTGGCGCTCGATGCGACCCTCGCAAAACCAAAGGAACCCGGACGGCCGATCCGCCAGACCACCGAGGCAACGCGGTTCTTCAACGCGTCCCTTCTTAGACAGTGCGGCGCGGACATGCGCACCGCTCAGACACATGCGAATACGCTGGTGGGCGCTGGTCTGCTGCTGACATTCATCGGTTTGATTCTTGCCCTCAATGCGGCGGGCACCAGCCTCTCGGAACAGGACCCGGACAAGGTCCGTGCCGGCTTGAAGCAACTGCTTGCTGCGTCCGCTATGAAATTCTCGTTTTCGGTGATCGGCCTGCTCCTATCCCTGGGCTTTGCGGACTGGTTGCGAAGGCAGCTTCGACGGATCGACCGTGAAATCGACGCCCTGACGGACCAACTGACGACCCGTTTCCCGCCGCTCGCGCCGCAGGATGTGGCCTTGGAGGGGAACGAACTCCTCAACCGCATGCTCGCCGCCCAGCAGACCTTCCTGACGGATCTTTCGCAAAACATCGATCAGAGCCTTGGCCGACGCCTCGC
>JBIKLI010000130.1:0-10941 GCA_044359885.1 Alphaproteobacteria bacterium
CGCCTGGCGGCCGGTCAGCGACAGGGCGAAATCCATGAAGAGCTTGCCGGTGCCGGTCTTCTCCATGAAGGCGCCGAAGACGACGAAGACCATCACATAGGCGGCCGAGACCTGGAGCGTGGAGCCGAAGATCCCCTCGGTCGTCAGGTAGAGCTGATCGAGGGTGGTGCGCCAGTCGATCTTCGCCCAGAGCAGGGCATAGGCGAGGAACGCGATCGCCGTCAGCGGCAGGGCCCAGCCGAGGACGCGGCGCGTCGCCTCGATCACGACCGCGACGCCGAGCGCCGCGACGACCAGGTCCAGCATCGCCGGATCGTCGACATAGGGCATGCGATCGGTGAGATAGCGGTCGAAGACGATCGGGTAGGAGACCACCGCGACCGCCAGCGCCAGCATCGCGATGTCGAGGAGGCCCGGGTTGCCGAGCCCCCGCGCGCCGCGCAGCGGGTAGATGAGGAAGACCAGGACGACGGCGAAGAGCAGATGCCCGGCGCGGTAGATGATCGCGCTGGGCGGGCCGGTCCAGATCCAGGGAAAGCTGCTGCGCGGATCGTAGCCGGTGGCCTGCGCGAAATGCTCGACCGCCGGCCCGCCGCCGATGATCCAGAGATGGTAGAGCGACATCGCGACGCCGATGCCGCTCACCGCCCACATCGTCCAGCGCCGGTAGGCGCCGGTCTGGCCCGGATCGACCTCGCTCACGAGCCAGGCCCGGCGAAGCCCAAGCCCCGGCTCAGGAGCCGACCTTCACGCCCTGTTCGGCGTAGAATCGCACGGCGCCGGGATGGAACTTCACGCCGATGTCGACGGCCATTTCCTTCGGCCCGACGCCCTCCATCGCCTTGTTGACGAGCACGAGATCGCGGAAATTTTCGTGGATCGCCTTCATCATGGCGTAGACCCGCGCCTCGGGCAGCTTGCACGACACGACCAGATGCGCGGCATAGCCGATCTTCGTCACCGGGGCGGTCTGCTTGGGATAGGTGTTGGCGGGCAGCTCGATGCCGTAATAGCCGGCATTGAGCTTGCGCATGCCTTCGAGCGAGTCGCGCAGGTCGAGCAGCCTGACGTCGCGCGACGACCCGAGATCCATGATCGAGGATGCGGGGATCGTCGTGCCGAGGGTGAAGATCTGCGCCTGGCCGTCCTTCAGCAGCGAGGCGGCATCGGTGTAGGACGGCAGGAAGCTGGTGCGCATGTCCTCGTATTTCAGGCCATGGACCTCCAGGATCTGCCGCGTGATCATCTCGGCGGTGTTGCCGCGGGTCTGGACCGCGAGCCCCCGGCCCCGGAAATCGCGGATCGCGTTGATCCCCGAATCGGCGTTGACGACGATCTGGAAAAACTGCGGGTAGAGCGTCGCCAGCTGGCAGACATTGGTCGTCTTGCGCGGAAACGGCGCCGCGCCGTTGATGCCGTCGACGGTGGAGATCGAGTTGCCGAAGCCGATCTCGGCCTTGTCCTCGTCGATGGCGCGGATATTGGCGATGCCGGCGCCGGGAAGCGTCTGGATGGTGACGCCGGGAATCGCCTTCTCCCAGATGTTCTTGAGAGAGCCGCCCAGCGGCACCCACACGCCGCCCTGCGGGCCGGTCATCAGGCGCAGCGTGTCCTGCGCGGATGACGGCACGGGCGCGGCGGCGATGGCGAGAACCGCCAAACCGGCGGCGAGAATCGTCGTCTTGGTCATGCGTGGCCTCCCTCGGGATTTGCCGGCGAGGATAGCCCGGCCGCGCTCACCTGTCGCGCGGCGCGGCGCGGGTCCGCCGCCGCCGGGGCGCGCGCACCAGCGCCCGCAGCCGCGCGGTGGTCGCGTCACGGTCCAGCCGCGAGGCGGCGACGTCGAGGACGAGGGCTTCCCATGCGTCGATATCGGCGAGACCCGGCGCATCGATCGCGAGCAGGCCGTTGCGCTCCATGAACACCAGGCAGGAGGCGAGCGCGGTGCGCTTGTTGCCGTCCACGAAGGGATTGTTGCGGCAGAGGTAGAAGAGATAGGCGGCCGCGACCTCCAGGGTGTCCGACATGACTGGAACGCCGCCATATGTCGCCTGCGGCGCGGCGACCGCGGATTCGAGCAGCGTCTGGTCGCGGACGCCCGCGCCGCCGCCATGCGCCGCAAGGACCTCGCGATGGATCGCGAGGACTGCGGAGACGCTCAGATGGACGATCTCGTCATTCACGAAAGACGACGGAACAGGGCATCGTTGGCCCGGATGATCCGCCGCGCGGCATCGCCGGCTTCATCGGGCGTGATCGCCGGACGAACCGGCACCAGCGACACCGTCCCGCTCTCATGCACTTCGACATTGACCTTGTCGCCCACCTTGAGATGGGCGAGGTCGAGCAGGGCGGCGTCGAGGATCAGGCCGGCGGAATTCCCGACCTTGGTGATGGTCTTGATCATGGACGGTAAACTATGTTTTACCGCCCAGCTCGTCAATGGATCTCCGGCTCGGGGATGGGCGCGTCGCCCTCGAGGAAGTCGAAATCGCAGCCCTTGTCGGCCTGCGTGACATGCTTCGCGAACATCTGGCCATAGCCGCGCGGATAGATCATGGGCTTGGCCTTCCAGGCCACGCGGCGCCGCGCCAGTTCGTCCTCCGGCACCTTCAGCGTCAGCGTGCGGGCGGGCACGTCGAGGGCGATAATGTCGCCGGTCCGGACCAGCGCCAGCGGCCCGCCGATCGCCGATTCCGGCGCGACGTGCAGGATGCACGCGCCGTAGCTGGTGCCGGACATGCGGCCGTCGGAGATGCGGACCATGTCGCGCACCCCCTGCTCCAGCAGCTTCTTGGGGATCGGCAGCATGCCCCATTCCGGGAACCCCGGACCGCCCAGCGGCCCGGCGCTCTTGAGGACCAGGACCGAATCCTTCGTCACCGGCAGGTCGGGGTCGTCGAGCTTCGCGGCCATCTCGTTGTAGTCCTCGAAGACCATCGCCGGTCCCTCGTGCACCAGCAGATCCTTCTGCGCCGCCGCGTGCTTGATGACCGCGCCGTCCGGGCAGAGATTGCCGCGCAGCACGGCAAGCCCGCCCTCGGCCGCGAGGGGCGCCTCGCGCGGCAGGATGACCTCGTCGTTGTGGACCTTGGCGCCCTCCAGCTCCTCGCCCAGCGTCCGGCCGCTGACCGTGACGCAGTCGAGATGCAGCAGGTCCCTGAGCCGCGCCATCAGGGCCGGCAGGCCGCCGGCGTAGAAGAAATCCTCCATCAGGTACTTGCCCGACGGACGGATGTTGGCGAGCAGCGGCATGCGCCGCGAGATGCGGTCGAACTGGTCGAGATCGAGCTTCACGCCGACGCGGCCCGCCATCGCGATCAGATGCACGATGGCGTTGGTGGAGCCGGCCAGCGCCATCGTGACGGCGACCGCGTTTTCGATCGCCTTGGCGGTCATAATGTCCGTGGGCTTCAGATCCTCCCAGACCATGTCGACGATGCGCCGGCCCGAGGCGGTGGCCATGCGCGGATGCGCGGAGTCGGCGGCGGGGATCGCGGACGCGCCGGTCAGCGACATGCCGAGCGCCTCGGCCGCCGACATCATCGTCGCCGCGGTGCCCATGGTCATGCAGGTGCCGAAGGACCGCGCGATGCCGTCCTCCATCTCGCCCCAGGCGCGCTCGTCGATGTTGCCGACCTTCTTTTCGGCCCAGTATTTCCAGACATCCGAGCCCGAACCGAGCGTCTTGCCCTGCCAATGGCCGCGCAGCATCGGGCCGGCGGGCACGTAGATCGTCGGGATGTCCATCGACGACGCGCCCATGATCATCGCCGGCGTCGTCTTGTCGCAGCCGCCCAGCAGCACGCAGCCATCGATGGGATTGGCGCGCAGCAATTCCTCGACCTCCATCGCCAGCAGGTTGCGATAGAGCATCGTGGTCGGCTTCATCATCGGCTCGCCCAGCGACATCGCCGGCAGTTCGACCGGGAAGCCGCCGGCCTGCCAGACCCCGCGCTTGACCTCGTCCGCGCGCAGCCGGAAATGCGCGTGGCAGGGATTCATCTCGCTCCAGGTGTTGACGATGGCGATGACCGGCTTGCCGGCATAGTCCTGCGCGCCGAACCCCATCTGCTTGGTGCGCGAGCGATGGCCGAAGGAGCGCAGGTCCTGGGCCCCGTACCAGCGATGGCTGCGCAGCTGTTCGGGTGTCTTGCGGGGCATGGGCGTTCCTCGTTCGCGGCGGAGGCCGGATGCTGGGGGACCCGCCGCGCGGCTGTCAACGGCCGACGCGCCCAGGCCGGTGCTGCGGCGGCGGTGCCCGCGTGCTACACCCTCGGCCTTCGAACCGGCAGGAGACGACGATGCAGACGCGAAAGCTCGGACGCAGCGGCCTTCATGTGACGCCGCTTTGCCTCGGCACGATGATGTTCGGCGGCGCGACCGACGAGGCCGAGTCGATCCGCATCGTCGAAGACGCACGCGAGATCGGCTGCAACTTCATCGACACCGCCGACGTCTACAACGACGGTGCCTCGGAGGAGATCGTCGGCCGCGCCATCGCCCGCGATCGCTCGCGCTGGGTGCTGGCGACCAAGGTCTGCAACGCGATGAGCGGCGAGAAGAGCCCCAACCATCGCGGCCTCAGCCGCCGCTGGATCTTCGAGGCCTGCGAGGCGTCGCTGCGCCGGCTCGGCACAAGCCATATCGACCTCTACTACATGCATCGGG
Organism: Alphaproteobacteria bacterium; assembly: GCA_044359885.1. GTDB lineage: Bacteria > Pseudomonadota > Alphaproteobacteria > CACIAM-22H2 > CACIAM-22H2 > CAIOSQ01. The sequence goes on from JBIKLI010000130.1 coordinate 4,672, forward strand.
AAGATCACGACACGCCGCTGGAGGAGAGCGTCCGGGCGCTGGGCGACCTGCAGCGGGCGGGCAAGATCCGTTACTTCGCGGTCTCCAACCATCGCAGCTGGCGCCTCGCGGAGATCTGCCGGATCGCCGACGGGCTCGGCATCGACCGCCCTGCGGCGAGCCAGCCCTACTACAACGCCTTCAACCGGATGCCGGAGGTCGAACACCTGCCGGCCTGCGGCCATTTCGGCCTCGGCGTCGTGCCCTATTCGCCGCTGGCCCGCGGCGTGCTGTCCGGCAAGTACCTGCCCAACGTCGCCCCGGCCCAGGGGACGCGCGCCGACCGCAAGGACGCGCGGATGATGCAGACGGAGTGGCGCCACGAGTCGCTCGAACTGGCGCAGCGGGTCAAGGCGCATGCCGAGCGCAAGGGCACGACGCCGGTCGCCTTCGCCATCGCCTGGGTGCTCAACAACGCCTTCGTGACCTCGGCGATCGCCGGCCCCCGCACCCTCGCGCAGTGGCAGAGCTACCGGCCGGCGCTCGACTGCCGGCTCGATGCCGAGGACGAGGCCTTCATCGACACGCTGGTGGCCCCGGGGCATCCCTCGACGCCCGGCTACAACGATCCCGCCTATCCGCTCGAAGGCCGGATGCCCCGCAACCGCTGACCGGGGGGCGTCCACCGTGCTCGCCCTGGACGAGCATGCGCGTGCGGCCATGGACGGCGCGCTGGGGCCCACGGCGCGCACGGCGATGCGCGTGGTCGTCGAATCGGCGCGAATGATGGGCGCCGACGCCCTGGTGCAGATCGCCTCGGCCCATGTCGATGGCTGCCTCATGCACGGTCCCGCCGGGGTCGCGTTCGCCGAATTGCTGGCATCGGGCGGCGGCCGTGTCGCGGTTCCGACCACGCTGAATGTCGGCGCGCTGGACCTCGTCCAGCACGACATGGTCCGGCTCGACGACGCGGCGCGCGCGCAGGCCATTCGCATGGCCCGCGCCTACGAGGCGCTGGGCTGCCGGCCGACCTGGACCTGCGCGCCCTATCAGGCGGGCCATCGTCCGGCAGCGGGAACGCATGTCGCCTGGGGCGAATCGAACGCGATCGTCTTCGTGAACTCGGTCCTGGGGGCGCGAAGCGCGCGCTACGGCGACTTTCTCGACATCTGCTGCGCCCTGACGGCCCGCGCGCCGCTCGCCGGTCTGCATCGCGACGCGGCCCGGCGCGCGACGCTGGTCGTCGACGCCAGCTTCCTGTCGCCGGCGCTCAAGGCCGAGGAAGCCTTCTATCCCGTGCTGGGCGCCTGGCTCGGCCGCATGGCGGGCGGCGCGGTCCCCGCGATCCTGGGCCTGCCCGCCGATGTCGACGAGGACCGCTTGAAGGCGCTCGGCGCCGCCGCCGCCTCGACGGGTGCGATCGGCCTGTTCCACGCCGTCGGCCGCACGCCCGAGGCGCCGGATCTTCAGACCGCGTGCGGCGGCCGGCGGCCCGATCGCCGCATCGTCCTGACAGCCGCGATGCTGGCCGAAGCGCGGGCGGGCCTGTCGACGTCGCCGGTGGTGGCAGGAACGGCCATCGACGCGGTCGCCATCGGCAGCCCGCATCTTTCGTCCGCCGAGCTTGCCCGGCTCGCGGCGCTCTTCGCCGGCCGGCGCAGCCGCGTCCCCTTCTATGCCTGCACCGGGCGCCACGCGATCGAGGGCCCGGCAAACGCCGCAGTCGCCGCCGCGCTGCGCGCGGCCGGCGTCGACGTGGTGCTCGACACCTGCGTCGTGGTCACCCCGATCATGGCCGCGGGCAGCGGGCTGACGATGACGAATTCCGGCAAGTTCGCGCACTACATGAAGCCGAACACCGGCCGCGACGTCGTGTTCGGCACGCTCGCCGACTGCGTCGAAAGCGCCGTCGCCGGACAGCTGACGCACGACCCGGAACTCTGGGCGTGAAGGCCGAGACCGTCATCCCCGGCGTCGCCACGGGCCGCGTGCTGCGCAGCGTGCGGCCGTTGAGCTTCTGGGGCGGCGTCGACGCCGCGACCGGGCGGATCCTCGATCCCGAGAACGAGCATCACGGCACACCGCTCGCCGGCCGGGTCCTGATGCTGCCCGGCACGCGCGGCTCGAGTTCGTCCAGTTCGGTGCTGCTGGAACTGATCATGGCCGGGGTGGCGCCGGCGGCGATCGTTCTGGGGGAGATCGACGCGATCCTGGGGCTCGGCATCGTGGTCGCGCGCGAACTGGGTCGCGACGGACCGCCGCTTCTGCGCCTCGACCCCGCCGCCCAGCATGGCTTCGCCAGCGGCGACTTCGTGGCCATCGCCGCGGACGGCGTGATCACCGCGCTGGCCACGCCCTCGCCCGCGGAGGGCGAGCAGCGTGCCCGTCTCGCCGTCCTGCGCGAGGAGCATCGCCGGCTGGACGGCGAAATCGCCGCGCTCGCCGGCGCCCCGGTCCAGGACCAGCTCCAGCTGCGCCGGCTCAAGAAGCGCAAGCTCGAACTCAAGGACCGCATCGCGCGTCTCGAGGCCGCGCTCGTTCCCGACATCATCGCCTGACGGCGTTCACGCCGGCCCGCTTGCCGGGGAGCCTGCCCCCGATCGCCGGTCGTCCGGCGCGCGCGGCGGGCCGAACCGGTCACCCGTCCGGCAGACGGACGAACCGCCGGTCAGCCGTCAGGCCGGAGAGCAGGACACCGCCATCGGCCGTGACCAGCACGTTGTCGGAGACCAGGAAGGCGCGCCCATCGGCGAGCTGCGTTCCCGGGTGCAGCGACAGGACCATGCCCTCCGCGAGAACCGTGTCCGGCGCGGCGATCGATCCCGGCCCGTCGCCGCCATCGAGGCCGATGCTGTGGCAATCGGGCGTATGCTTGCCGCCCACGCGAAAGCCGCGCGCGGCGATCGTCGCATCGGTCGCGGCGGCGACGGCGCCGAGGGTCGCGCCCGGCCGCGCCGCCCGCCGCGCCGCCTCGAACGCGGCCAGATAGGCCTCGTGCAGGGCCGCCATGCCGGCAGGCAGGGGGCCGAAGGCGAACAGGCAGCTCATCTCCGTCCAGTAGCCCTCGGGGCTCTCGAAGACGAGTTCGAAGGTGAACACGTCATCGGCCGCGAAGCGGCGGCCGGGTTCGGGCGGGATGGTGTAGGGCGAGGCGCCGAACGACATCTTGGAGCGGCCCCAGAACCCGCCATGGATCCGGATCGCCGCCTCGGCGGCGGCGCAGGCGGCCGCGCAGGACCCGCCGATCCGGGCGGCGGCGCCAAAGACGCCGATCGCCTGGGACAGGATCTCGCCGTTGCCGCGGAAGGCCAGGACCTCTGCCGCGGATTTGCGCTGGCGCAGCGCATCGAACGGCGCGGTCAGATCGACGAGGTCCCGCGCATCCAGCGCCCGCGTGAACGCGTCATGCTCGGCGAGGGTCAGCCGCTGCATTCCCACCACCCCGATCCGCCCGTCGGGACCGGCCATGGCGCGCAGCAGGCCGCAGGTCCGTGCGATCAGATCGGCGGGCCCCTCGACCCGCTCGGGCCGCCCGGCGACCGCGGCGCGGGTCCACGCGGCCTGATAGCTGCTGTGCGAAAGGATCCAGGGCTCCGGATCGTCGCGCCCGAGGACGACGTAGATCCGGCCGGCCCATGCCCGGGCATTGGCGACGTAGCGCACGAGGCCCATGCCGTCCGGCGAGCCGTGGCCATGCACGAGCAGGACATCCGCATCCGCGCCACGCATCATCGCCTGGACCCGCGCGATGCGATCGCGGATGTCCGCGGCAAGGGCGGCAGCGAGCGGCGTCGTCATGCGCGATCCCCATCGGGTCTGGCGTGGGGTCCGACCCCGACTGCAGGGCGGACCCCCATCGACGCCGCAAGCGGTCCGCGCAAAGCGGCAGCCCGGCGAAGAAGCCCGTTCCCCCTATCCTTGCGCGCTCCGGAAGCCGGCGTCTATCCTCGTCGCCGGCTGCACGTCGCTCGACGTCTCGATCCGGGGCCTGGCGCGCCGCGTACCGCCCGTGACCATGAGGACAGTCCATGCGCATCGCGACCATCCATGTCGGCCAGGAGACGAACGACTTCAATCCGCTGCCGACGACGCTCGACGATTTCCGCGCCTTCGGGATCCTCGAGGGACCGGAAATCCTGGAGAAGATGCAGGGCAAGGGGCAGGTCGGCGGCTGCGTCGACGCGGTCGCGGCCTCGGGCATGAATGCCGAGTGGGTGCCGATCGTCTCCGGCTGGGCGATGGCCGGCGGCCGGCTCGACAACGAGTCGCGGCTGTTCTTCGAGGAGCGGATCGGCACGGGGCTGCGCAAGGCAGGCCGGATCGACGCGCTGGCGCTGCATCTTCACGGCGCGGCCGCGGCGCAGGGCGTCGACGACGTCGAAGGCGCCCAGCTCGGCATCTGCCGGGCGATCCTGGGACCCGACATACCGATCGTCCTGTCGCTCGACCATCATGCCAACATCACCGAGCAGATGGTCCGCCTGGCGACCGCGATCGTGGCGCATCGCACACAGCCGCACGACACCTACGACACCGGCCGCGTCGCGGGCGAAATCCTGGTGCGGATCCTGCGCAAGCAGGTCCGGCCGGTGATGGCGTGGCGAAAGATCCCGCTCGTCACGCATCAGGAGCAGTTCCTGACGTCGCAGGGCCCGATGAAGACCTGGTTCGACCAGGCCCGCGGCTGGGAAGCGGCGGACGGACGCGTGCTGCATGTGGCGCTCTGCCCGATGCAGCCCTGGCTCGACGTCGCCGAGGGCGGCTGGACGACGGTCGTGAACACCGACGGCGACCGCGATCTTGCCGAGCGGCTCGCCGACGAGTCCGCGGACCTCGTCTGGTCGATGCGCGCGGCGTTCATGAAGAAGGACGCGGTCGCGGTCGACGAGGCGGTCCGGCGTGCCGACCAGGCGGCCAGGGGCGTCGTGGTCCTCAGCGACACCGGCGACACGGTCTTCGGCGGCTCCGCCGGCGACTCGAACGTGATCCTGGAGTCGATCCTGCGCCTCGGGATCCGGAGCACGGCGCTGATCCCGCTGATCGAGCCCGAGACCGCCCGCCGGCTCCATGCCGCCGGGGAAGGGGCCGAGGTCACGATCGCCGTCGGCGGTCACAGCGCGCCGAAATTCTTCACGCCGCTGACCGTCACCGGCCGTGTGCGCAGGATCGCCAGCGGCACGGTCAAGGTGCCCGTGTTCCAGCAGCCGGAACACGACATGGGCAAGGTCGCGTTCTTCGAGGTCGGCCCCGCGACGCTGATGGTGAGCGAGCGCGCCGGCGCCGCCGGCAACATCCCGGAGGTCTATCGCTGGTTCGGCGTCGAACCGGCCGATTTCAAGATGGCGGTGCTCAAGACCGCCTCGAACTTCCAGTTCTTCAAGCCGATCACGTCCGAGCTTATCCGCGTCGACACGCGCGGTCCCGGACAGTCGGACGTCGTAGGTCTGCCCTGGCAGCGCCTGCCGCGGCCGATCTATCCGCTGGAAGATCCGCCGCGCCGGCGCGGTTGAATCCGCCGGCGCGCTATCCGCGCGCCGCGCGTTTGCGCTGGTACATCGCGCGGTCGGCCGCATCCAGCGCCTGGCTGGGGTCGCCCACGGCACGGAAGCTGTAGCTGCCCCAGGCCGCCGACAGGCGGACCGCGGCCCCCTTCCAGATCAGCGGCGCGCGCTCGATCGCCCGCGCCAGCGCCTGGCCCTTCTCGGCGGCCTGATGCTCGTCGGAATTCGCCAGGATCATGCCGAACTCGTCGCCGCCCAGCCGGCCGACCGTGTCGGTCTCGCGGACATTGTCCGCCAGTACCTGCGCGACATGCAGCAGCGCCGCGTCGCCGGCCGCGTGCCCCATCGTGTCGTTGATTTCCTTCAGGCCGTCGACGTCGAAATACAGCACCGCCCCGGGCGTGCCGTAGCGTTCCGCGAAGGACATCATGCGCGAGAGTTCGCGCACGAAGGCGCGACGATTGGCGATCGGCGCCAGCGTGTCCTGGTCCGCCGTCTGCTCCAGCGACTTGATGCGCGTCTCGGCCACCTGCAGGTCGCGACGCAACGAGTCCACCTCGGCCATCAGCGCCATGATCGCCTGCCGTACCTTGGGCGTGAATTCCTGCTCGGGAATTCCCATCACGGTCGTCAGGTCGCGCGGCGCGGCCGCCGCACCCGAGGCGGCGGCGGCGGCGCGCGCGGCGCCCGGACCGCCGGCACGCTGGGCGGTGCGGGGCGCTGCGATGTCCCGGGAGGATCTGGTCTCGATCTTCATCGAAATCTGCCCTGTCGGTGTTGCGCGCCGCGG
>JBIKLI010000131.1:0-10911 GCA_044359885.1 Alphaproteobacteria bacterium
CAGGTGCCGCCGGTCCAGACGCGGCAACCGGAGGCGGCACCACCGGGCCAACGAGCGGCGTGGCGAGCCGCGCTGCCGAGCGAACTGGGCGACGACGTCGTCGCCGTCGCCTCTGAACTCCAATATCTCCGGGTCTGGACCGTCCGCGGCGCTGCCCTGGTGCTGGGCAGCCTGCAGGAGGTCGAGGACGCCGAAGGCGCCGCCGGAATGCGGGTGCATCGCTCCTGGTGGGTGAATGCGATGCATGTCCGCGCGGTCCGGCGGCGCGGCGACGGGGCAGTCTGCGAGTTGAGCGACGGCCGCGAGATACCCGTCAGCCGCCGCCGCAAGGCCGATGTGCTGGCGCGGTTCGGAGACAGCGCACGCTACGACGTGGTGCCCGGCGAACCGGCTCAGAACATCCGCCGCAACCCCAACTGAACGGACATCGGGTTGTAGCTCGGCTTGGACAGCCGTCCCGTCCCGCTCCCCTCCGCCGGCATGTCGACATCGCCGACCCTCAGCACCCGGAGGTCTGTGACCAGTCGCCACTTCTCGCCGAGCGGGATCTCGGCGCCCCCGATCAGCTGCACGCCGATCTTGCCCTGCGTTGACCAGGCACGCCCGGTGCCGGCGGAGGACAGATCGAAATCGATCTCCTCGACCCAGCCGACGCCGGCGCCGACATAGGGGGTCCATCCGCCGCCGAAACCCACGAAGCGGCGCAGACCGTTGACGAAGAGGATGTTCGAGGCGAAGTCGCCATCGGCCGCGATCGTCGTGCTGCCCCGGCGCAGCGAGGTCACGTCGTGACGGCGCCAGTTCCACTCGATTTCGGTCGCCCAGCCATTGCCGTAGCGATAGCCGACATCGCCGCCGAACCCGAAGCCGGTGCCGAACTCAGCCGTCAGGCCGGAGCCGAATCCCGCGTTGCCGGTCTCGTTGAAGCCGGTCGATCCGAGCCTGCTGAGCTGCCCGTAGAGCGTGGCATAGAAGCCCGACGGCTCGGTTTGTGCCAGGGACGTGGCGGGCGTGGCGGCGATCAGTCCCAGCAGGATCGCCGAGCCGAGGTGATGCAGATGCTTCATGGACAAGACTCCAGATCGTTGGATGACGGGGCGCCAGGTCGCGTTCGTGGATCGACCGCGACCGGCGAGCGCCATATAGACGTGCCCCGCGATCGCCCGGCATGCATCTGAACCAGCGGCGGCCACGATGAATCAGCGGCAACCGCGGATGCGACGGGTCCGCATCCGGACATCCCGTTTTCGCGCGGGATCCCCGGCGGCGAACGAACGAGCGGTCGGGCTCATGAACGGACGGCTGTCGCCACGGAGAACGGCGCCGCAGCCATCCCGGCCCCCCCTCGGTGCCCCCCATGCCAAGGCGTCGAGGATCGGGCGACACAACGCGTCCCCCGCCGGCGCCGTGGCACCATGCCCCCCCGGACGATCGTGGCCGGCCCATCGGGAAGCGGCGGCGGCTTCGACGCGGTCTCGCGTCCCGGCGCCGCGGTCCGGAGCCGGGTTACCCTGCTACGAGAGGCGACGCTGATAGGCCTGCCGCTCGGCCTCGGCCAAGGCAACCGGGATCCGCTCGGCGAGGAAGTCGAACGTCCGGCGCACCAGCGCATTGCCGCGGATCTCGCGATGCACCGCCAACCAGCATGGCAGCGGGGGCAACTTCAGGACCGGCAGCACCGGCACGACGCCGCCCAGCCACGGCAGGTTGTAGGCGGCAACGAAGCCGATGCCGGCACCGGCCGCCACCATCCGGCCATAGGCGATCTGATCGTCGGTGCGCAGCGCGAAATGGTCCCGCCCGATCGGCAGCCCCAGCGCGGCCGCGCCGCGCAGAATGGTGTCGTCGCGATCGTAGCCGACCAGCCGGTGGCGCAGCAGATCGTCCGGCCGCCGCGGCAGGCCGGCGCGCGCCAGATAGCTCTCGTGCGCGCAGGCGGTGATGTCCATGTCGGCCAGCTTGCGTGCCACCAGCGACGCCTGCGCCGGCCGCACCATCCGCACCGCGATGTCCGCCTCGCGACGCAGCAGGTTGGCGATCTGGTTGGACGCCACGACCTCGATCTGGATGTCGGGCTCGGCCTGCTGCAGCCCAGCCAGGACCGGAGGCAGAAGATAGCAAGCGGCGATCTCGCTGGTCGTGAGGCGCACGGTCCCGGTGGTCCGGGCGCGCTGACGCGTGAGCCGCTGACGCAGACGGTCGGCGCCGGACTGCATGGCACGCGCGTCGTCGGCGATGGCCAGCGCAAGGGCGGTCGGCGCCACGCCACGCCCGGTGCGCTCGAATAGCGGTGCGCCCAGCTGCGTCTCGAGCGCGGCCACCTGGCGCGACAGCGTCGGTTGCAGCGCCCCCAGCCGCTTGGCGGCACCGCTCAGGCTGCCGGCGTCGAGCACCGCCAGGAAGCTCCGGACCAGCGCCCAGTCGAAGCCACCACCCGCCGCGCTCAGCTCGACCGTCATGCCCGCTCCACCGCCCTATCCATACGTAAACGTATATCTCGTCTACAAACATCCGCAATGGCGGAATGGCTCGCCCGGGCACATCGTGCGTTGGTCGCGGCCACCGCGCCGATGCCTCGGAGGAAATCGCCATGAGCCGACGCACCGTTCTCGTCCTCGGCGCCACCGGCCGCCTCGGCGCCGCGGCCGTGGCCGCCTTCGCCGACGCAGGCTGGCGGGTGCTGGCGCAATCCCGGCGCCCGCCGGCATCGCTGCCCGACGGGGCGGCGAGACTCGACGTGGCGCTGGAGGATACCGAGACGCTTGCCGAACGCGCCGCCGGCGCCAGCGTCGTCGTCCACGCCGTCAATCCTGCCTATACCGACTGGGATCGGCAGTTGCTGCCGCTCGGGCGCCTGGGACTGGATGCGGCCGAACGGCTGGGTGCCCTGTTCATGCTGCCGGGCAATGTCTACGGCTACGGCGAGCGGATGCCCGCCATGCTGCGGGAGGACACGCCCGATCAGCCGACCACCGGCAAGGGCAGGCTGCGCGTCGCGCTGGAGGCAGAGATCCGGGATCGCGCCGGGTCCGGCTGTCTGCGCGCGGTGATCGTCCGCGCCGGCGACTTCTATGGCGCGGGCCGCGGCTCGTGGCTCGACCTCGCGGTCGTCAAGTCGTTGCGCGCCGGCAAGCTCGTCTATCCGGGCCCCCTCGGCATTCCCCACGCCTGGGCCTACCTGCCCGACCTGGCGCGCGCCTTCGTCGCCGTCGCCGAACGCGCCGATGGCGACGGCGCCACGCCCACCTTTGCCTTCGAGACATTGCATTTCGCGGGCCACACGTTGACAGGGGCCGAACTGCTCGACCTCGTCCAGGCCGCGGCCGGCGACATCGGTGCAGGACCGGCGCAAGGCTGGCGGCGCGGCGGGATGCCGTGGACGTTCATCCGCGCGCTGGGACTGTTCGTGCCGATGATGCGTGCGATCAGCGAGATGAGCTACCTGTGGCGCGTCCCGCACGCTCTGGACGGCAGCCGGCTCACCGCCCGCGTCGGTCCGCTGCGACAGACCCCGTCCCGCGTCGCCATGCGTCAGGCGCTGCTCGACCTGGGCCTCGGCGCCGGCGCGCGGGCCCCCGCGCCGCTGCCCTGAATTCCGGCCCCCACCATCATCCCCAGCGATCGAAAGGACACTGCGATGACGACCCCGCTCCCTGTATCACCGTCCGCGAGCGCCGGAGCCACCTACCCGGCGCCCGCGCCGGCCCGGTCGCGCGCCCTCGGCGCGCTGCTGATCGCCGAAGGGCTGCTCGCACTGGCGCCGGTGGTCATCCTCGGACCGGCCATCGGGTGGCCCGCGTCGCTGGACAACCCCGCCGCCGAGCAGCTGGGCGCGATCGCCGCGGCGCCGGGCGCGGTCGTCGCCGGCTACGGCATCTATCTTCTCTACTCGGTGCTGATCGCGCCGGCGCTGATCGGGCTGGCAGCGCATCTGCGCGGCGGTCTCGCCGCGCCGCTCGGCGCCACGGTGGCCGCGTTCGCGCTGCTGTCGACGCTTGCGCGCGCCATCGGCATCCTGCGCTGGCTCACCGTGATGCCGGCGCTCGCGACGGCGCACGCGGCCGCCGACCCGGAGCGGCGCGCGCAGATCGAATTGCTGTTCGACTCGCTCACGGCCTATGGCGGCGGCATCGGCGAGGTGCTCGGCGTCGCCCTGTTCATGGCCCTGGCTGTCGGCACGCTGTGCGTGGGCGCTCTGCTGCGCGGCGGCCTGCCGACATGGATCGCCGCATCCGGTCTTGTCGCCGCGGCGGCGCTCGCCCTGCTGACGCTGCCGGTCTTCGGCGGCCCCGACGTGATGCCCGCGGCCGTGGCCGTCAGCCTCCTGTCGGCATGGATGATCGCGACCGGCGCGCGCGCGGTGTGGGGCGGGGTCCTGCGATAAGGACGCGCGGACCGATCCGCCGGCGCCGCCGCGGGAGATCGCCGTGACGAGGCACTGCCGCCTGGCAACTGCGTTGCCCATGACCGCCGCCCGATTTCGTTCGACGACCAAGGCGTCCGCGCCGAGGGCGATGCCGCCGCCCGGCTGCCGACCGACGAAGGGCCGCGGGCACCGACGCTGCGCAAGCTGGCGCAGCGGGCCAACTGCTCGAACAAGCTCGTCTACACGTTGTGCGGCGGCTGCGATCCGTCGTCGAGCGCGCGCAGCGGCGTCGCCGCGACCCCGTACCGGCATCGCTGCCCGCCATGGTGACCGATCGCAGCTTCGCGCTGCAGCAGCGGTCGCTGTTCCGCGTCATGTTCGGCAATGCGCAGCCCGGGCACCTGCCCACCGACTGCTCGCGCCAGCAGGCGCGACTGGTCCCGGGCGCGCTCCGGGCCGCCATCGGGCCATGGGCCACCGTGCACGGGCCGGTGACGCTCGAACTGGAAGGCATTCCGCCTTTTCGCGACGACGGCGAACGCCTGGCTGGGCTCGCCCTCGCCGGCCTGCTCGCCAGCCTGCGACCGTTGCGTCCATCCGCCAGCCATCCGGAGGAACGGCCATGAATTCAAGAGGCAGGATCCCCGCGGCACCGTCCGCAGTGGCGCTCGATCTCGCCCCCGCAATGCCGACGGCGACGACCGGCAGCACCTCGGCGCGGTCACGCGACGACGGCGACGCATCGCTGCGCCTTGAAGTACCGGCGCTGCGCAACGCCAAGGGCAGTCTGGAGCGCCATCTGCTCGTCGATGCCCCCAGTTCTCCGGACGGCGACGCTGCGCGCACGGTGCATGCCGCGACAGGAGCTTCCTCGGCATTCCGACCGAAGGCTACGGCGGCTCGAACAATCGCAGTCACGCGACATCCGGCCGGAACTGGGACGACCGAGTTTCACCGTCGAGGACCGCGGACCGGCAGTGCTGCGCGTCACCCTGCGCGACTGAACCGCGCCGGCGCACCGGCCGTCGGGCGGGCTCGCGCGGGCCACCCCATGCCTTTTGAGAGACACGGTTTCTGCAAGAAGCATCGTCACTGCATGTAAGGACGGGCCCATGAAATCGCATTCCACCGCCCCGATCGCCGGCTGCGACAACGGCATCGTCCCCGAGATGGCGTGGCTGCTCGCCGCGAGGGGGCGCAGGCTGGTGCTGGCCGGCCGCGATGGCAGCGGGATGCGGCGCGCCGCTGACCAACGGCGCGCGGCGCATCATGCCGAGGTGCACGCCCATGCCATGGACCTGTCCGTGCCTGGCGGCGGGCGGACCCTTTTCGGGCACACCGGACGCGACGGGCTGCGCCTCGACGCCCCCGCGGGCAATGCCGGGTTCGGCGTGCTGGAAGAGCACGTGGCCATCGACGCGGCGCAGTTGCAGCGCATGCTGCAGCTCGTCGTGGTCGCGCTCGCGCAGCTTTGCCTCCGCCACGGCGGCGAGATCAAGCGGCGGCGCACCGCTCGGCATCCTTTCGGCAAGGCCGGCCGCGCCGATCCGCCCGACTTGGCCGCGGCCGGCGTGGCGCTGATGCCGGGTGGGGCCCTCACGCGCATCGTGGGTCCGAAGAACCGCGTCAACGTGCCCGGCAGCCGCTTGGCGCCACGGGCGATTGCGGCGGGGCTTTCCAATCGGCGGCTGCGGCCGCTCGATCTGCGGTCCGCGAAGCCCTGAGCGATTCCCTCACCCGTCCCAAGACCCCCGCGAAACCGGAGATTCCCATGCAGTTCCCGCACACGCTCATTCGCAACCTTCATCTGGCGGCGTCGCCGTTCCTCGGCGCGTTCGTCTATTCGGGCGCGCTGCGCGAAAACGAAAACTTCGTGGCGATCGTGCAATTTGGCGTGTTCCCGCTGCTGGCCGGTGCCGGCCTCGCCCTATGGCTCGCCCCACGCCTCGCACGTCGCGCCCGTCGCCGCGGGGAGCGGACTTGAGCCGTCGGCCCGTCCTTCCGGCGACGCCCGACCGCGCCGCCGGACTGTTTCGGGCGCTGGCTCTTGTCGCGACCCTGTCCGCGTGTGCCGCCGCGAACCCGTATCACGACCCCGCTCGGCCTCATCACCGGCCTGACGGCTTCGACAACCTGCACATCGAAAATCGCAGCCCGGACGCGCCCAGCTTCTGGCGCTGGCAATGGGCGCGTCTGCTCCGCGAGCATCCGCCGGACCAACTGCATCGCGTGCAGAGCGTCGAGTTGGACGCAAATCGGCTGCATGCCAACCGCGGCGACGTCACCGTCACATGGATCGGCCACGCCACCGCGCTGCTGCAGATCGGCGGGCTCAACATCCTGACCGATCCGCATTTCGGCCCTCGGGCGTCGCCGCTCGGATTCGCGGGACCGCGGCGCCTTGTGCCCCTGCCCGCCACGCTGGCGGAATTGCCGCGCATCGACGCCGTGCTGCTCAGCCACAACCACTACGACCATCTCGACCGGGACACCGTCCATCGGCTCGCCGCGCAGCCCGGAGGACCGCCCCTGTTCGTCGTGCCGCTCGGCGTCGACCTCTGGATGCGCGCCGAGGGCATCGGCAATGTCCGCCGCATGGACTGGTGGGACAGCCTCACGCTGGCGGGACCGGCCGGCGAGGTGGTCTTGCACTTCGTGCCCGTTCAGCACTGGTCGAGCCGCCCCCCCTGGGACCGCCACGCCACGCTTTGGGGCGGCTTCGTGGTCGAGGGCATGGCCGGCAGGCAGCCCTACCGAATGTTCTTCGCGGGCGACACCGGCTACTCGCCCGATTTCAAGCGGCTCGGCGAGCGCTTCGGCGGCTTCGACTTCGCGCTCATCCCCGTCGGCTGCCACGAACCGCGCTGGTTCCACGCCCGCATGCATGTCGACGAAGACGAGGCCGTGCGCATCCACCTCGATCTCCGGAGCCGCCTGTCTCTGGGAATCCACTGGGGCGCGTTCCGCCTGTGTGACGAACCCGTCCACGCGCCGCTCGACGGATTGCCGCCTGCCCGCGCGCGGCATGGCGTCGGCGACGATGCCTTCGTGCTTTTCAGCCAGGGCCAGACGCGCGTGCTTGCGCCGGCGGTCCCTTGAGCGGACCGGCCCCGGCGCGCGCGGCCGGCTCTCGCGAAGCCGCCGGCCCGACGGTGGCAAGGCCGTTCCGCGACGGCGCGTCTCCAGCGCGCAAGGCTGCGCGGCCCGCGCGGCATGCCCGCCCGTCACATCGAGTGGGACTGCACGGCGCCCCGGATCTCGCCGCAGAGACCGATCACCGTGAACTGCAGGAGAGACTCCAGCGCGGCCGCCCGCCCACGCCGCGTGGGTGCGAGGCCCAGCCCCTCGAGGGTCAGGCAGGCGAGTCCGTGGACGACCACCCACGCCTTCATTTCCGCGCCCGGACGTCGTTCGGGAGTGAGGAAACCGCCGACGACGAGCGCGTCGAGCGACTGGGCGAGCAGCATCCAGGGCGCACTCGGCTCGCCAAACCGGTACGCCGCACCGTCTTCGCCGAACATCACGCGGAACATCTCCGGATGGTCGGCGGCGAACCCGACATAGGCGCGGCCGACCGCCTTGAAGCGGGCGATGGGCTCGGGTTCGGCCGCACGACGAAGCGGCGAACCGGCCATCGACCTGCGCATGCGCGTCGCCAGTCGCGCGAACCCCTCCGCCGCGACGGCCGCCATGAGCGCGGACTTGTCGTCGAAGTGGCGATACGCGGCATTCGCCGACACCCCGACCTCGCGCGCCGCCGCGCGCAGGCTGAAGGCCGCGGGACCGCCGGTCTCGATCAGCCGGACCGCCGAAGCGACGAGGGCGTTGCGGAGGTCGCCATGGTGGTAGACGTCGCGACGCTGCTTCATGCATCGATGTTGACAGCGTCCACGCGCGAAGTCAAAGTATACACCGTCAACATGTTCGTGATGCCGCCTCGGCGGTGCGCCCGCCAGGGGAGACTTTCGTGAAGCTCGCCGTCTTCGGCGCCACCGGCATGACAGGCGGGCTCGTCGTCGCCCGGGCGCTCGCGGAAGGCCACGATGTCGTCGCCCTCGTCCGCGATCCGGCGCGGCTGGCGCTTCGGCACGACCGGCTCGGCGTGCTGGGGGGCAGCCCCGTATCGGCAACGGACGTGACGCGATGCCTTGCCGGCACGGACGCGGTCATCCACTGCCTTGGCATCGGCTCCCCCGGAGACGGCAGGCGTACCACGCTGGTCTCGGACTCGGTGACGGTCGTGCTCGCCGCGATGGCGACGCACCGGGTGCCGCGCATCGTGTGCATGTCGAATGTCGGGGCCGGTGGCAGCGGCACATGGCTCGCCGAGCGCGTCGGGTTTCCCCGCTTCCTGCGCTGGCTCCGGCCCATCGTCGAGGACAAGGAGCGCATGGAGGCGGCGCTACGCGCGAGCGCGGTTTCATGGGTGTCGGTGCGGCTACCGCGCATCGTCGAGGGGCCGGAGAAACCGCTGCTGGCGAGCCTGGACGGCCGTGGGATCCGCCTGTCGATCACCGCGGCATCCGCGGCGCGCTTCCTCCTCGAACAGGTCTCCGACTCTCGTTGGGTCGGCTCGACGCCCAGCATCAGCAACTGAGCTGCCCCGGCCGCCGGCGACACGGCCCCCGCGGCGCATCCGGACCTGCCCCGGCATCTTCGCCATCGCCGACGAGGGCGCGGCCCTCGCGGTTCTGCGGCCAGGGCCATCGCTCTGTTCGGCGACCATCGCCTCTTCGGTGCCGCGATGGCGCGTCTCGGCGGCGGATGGCGTCCGTGTCCATCGGCGTTCCATCGGGACCCCCGGGCTGGAGAGTGCGCCCCGGCGTGCGAAAGGAACCCCGGCTGGCCGCCGACCCGCAGGCTCCGGCGCGACTGTGATAGCCTGCACATCATGATCCGACCGGTGTTCCGCGTGCTGCTTGCCGGCGCCACAGGCACCGTCGGCCGAGCGACGCTGTCGGCGCTGCTTGGCCGCGGCCATGCGGTCACGTGCGTGCTGCGTCCCGGCCGCGGGGCCGGTGCCGCGCTGCCCGTGGGAGCCGAAGCGATCGAGGCCGACGTGACGCGGCCTGATTCGCTGTCCGCCGCGCTGCGCGGCCGCCGCATGGATGCGGTGGTGTCCTGCCTCGCCACACGCAGCGGCGCTCCCGAAGACGCATGGGCGATCGACCACCGCGCCCAAGGCCACCTGCTCGCCGTCGCCCGGCAGTCGGGAGCCACGCAGATGGTGCTTCTTTCGGCGATCTGCGTGCAGAAGCCCAGGCTTGCGTTCCAGCGCGCGAAGCTCGCCTTCGAGGCCGAGCTTCGCGCCAGCGGACTGCGCTGGACGATCGTGCGGCCCACGGCGCTCTTCAAATCGCTCTCCGGACAGGTCGCACGCGTGCGCGACGGCAAACCCTTTCTGGTCTTCGGCGACGGCCGACTGACCGCCTGCAAGCCGATCGCCGACGACGATCTCGCGGCGTTTCTTGCCGACTGCCTCTCGGACCCGGCGCGATGGGACCGCGTCCTGCCGATCGGCGGACCAGGCGATGCGATCACGCCGCTCGCGCAGGCCGAGATGCTGTTCGACCTTCTCGGATGCGCCCCGCGCATATGGCGGGCGCCGGTCGCCTTGATCGCGGGCATCGCCGCCACGCTCGGGGCCGCGGCGCATGTCGTTCCGGCGATGGCCAGCAAGGCCGAGTTCGCGCGCATCGGCCACTACTACGCGACCGAGTCGATGCTGGTCTGGGACGCGGTTGCCGGACGCTACGACGCGGCAGCGACGCCATCCTTCGGATCGCGCACCCTGCGCGACCACTACGCGGCGATCCTGCGGGGAGACGCGGTGGCCGGCCTCGGCGAGCACGCCGTGTTCTGAACGCGAGGCGAGAGGCCTGCCGCATGGCCGTGGGAGCCGTTTATCGCCTCGGGGCGGTCGATGCCGAACAGCGCCAGCGCGAAGCGGGCGCCGTCTCGCGTCGCCTGACGCACCATGGCCTCCATGCGGCTCATCATGTGGCGACGGCCATCGAGCCGCGTCAGCGGATCCTGCTTGGCAAGACGGCGGATCTCCTGTTCGGCGCGCATGCGGTCGATCGCAAGCCCGGTCGCCTCGACGACGATCTTCTGCAGATCGACGTCGTCGGTATCCCATGAGGTCGTGGACACGCATCCGTCGAAGCCCATGAAGCGCCGGAACTCCTCGCCGCCGAAGATCGGCGGGATGACGATGCCGAGAATTCCCTGGGACGCCACGAGGCTTCGATCCGGACCGTCCGGATCTGCGATGACGCCCGCGTGGGATCGTCCCGCCAACCAGATACGACAGCACGGTCGGCGCGACCGGCGCGAGAGGCGACCGCTGCAGCTCCGGATTGTCGCTCTGGCGTTCGGCGCCGGGCGCGCAGGCCTCGTGGATCTGGCTGTCGACGATCCCGAGCTCGGGGACCTGCTCGTTTCGGAACACGACGGCACGGCCGGCAGCCGCGCATAGTCGGCGACGGCCTTGTCGGAACGTCGCTTGCGTTCGATCGCCTCACGCTGGACCAGCATCTGGCGCT
>JBIKLI010000455.1:0-3004 GCA_044359885.1 Alphaproteobacteria bacterium
CGCAACGTCTTCGGCGCGCTGATGGTCGTCAGCGGCGAGGCTGATGCGATCGTCACGGGCACCACCCGCGCCTATCACCAGGCGCTGGCCGACATCCGTCTCGCGCTGCCCGGCGAAGCGCGCCGTCCGGTCATGGGTCTGACCATCGTCGTCACCAGCAGCCACACCGTGTTCATGGCCGACACGACGGTGAACGAGCTGCCGACCGCGGAGGAAATGGCCGACATCGCCATCGAGGCCGCGGCGAAGGCCCGCGCGATGGGCCATGTGCCGCGCGTGGCGCTGCTCTCCTATTCGAATTTCGGCAAGCCGATGCGCGAGAAGATGATTCCGGTGCGCGAGGCGGTCATGGCGCTCGACGCCCGCGAGGTGGATTTCGAGTACGAGGGCGACATCTCCGCCGAGGTCGCGCTCGACGGCGCGCTGATGCGCAATCTCTACCCCTTCTCGCGCCTGTCCGGACCGGCCAACGTTCTGGTCATGCCCGGACTGCATTCCGCCAACATCTCCAGCCAGCTGCTGCAGAAGCTGGGGGGCGGCACGGTGATCGGCCCGCTGCTGATCGGCATGTCCAAGCCGGCGCAGATCGTGCCCACGGGCGCCACCGTCGCCGAGATCGTCAACATGGCCGCCCTGGCGGCCGCCGAGGTCCGGCGCTAGGCGCCGCGGGGCGTCGGTCGGGCCATGCCGCGTTCGCCGGTCGCCGCGCGCCAGCCGACGCGGGCCGAGGCCCTGGCGGCGGCGCTCGCCGCGGCGATCACCGCGGGGCGCATGCCGCCGGGCATGTCGCTGGAGGAGGAGAAGCTGGCGGCCGCCCATGCCGTGTCGCGCACCCCGGTGCGCGAGGCGTTGCGGCTGCTCGCCGCCACCGGCCTGGTCGAGCAGCGGCCGCGACGCGGCGCGGTGGTCGCCTGGCCGGACCCGCGGCGCCTCGCCGAGATGTTCCAGGCGATGGCGGAACTCGAGGCGATCTGCGCCGGGCTCTGCGCGCGGGCGATGGGCGCGCGGGCGCGCAAGGCGCTGGCGTCGCGCCATGCGGCGATGGGCCGGCTCGCCGCAGCCGGCCGGATCGATGCCTATCGCGCCGCCAACGTGGCCTTCCACGAGGCGCTCTATGCCGGCTGCGGGAACGCCTATCTCGCCGAATTCGCGGATGCGACGCGGCGCCGGCTGGCGCCGTTCCGCGCCGCCCAGCTGGGCGGCGCGGAACGTCTCGCCGGCTCGCATGCCGAACATGGGGCGATCGTCGCCGCCATCCTCGCCGGCGATGCGGCCGGCGCGGCGGCGGCCACGCGCGCCCATCTGGCGGCGACCGAAGGTGCCTGGGGGGTGATGGCGGGACAGCCACAGGCGCGCAGCGGCTGAGCATCGGCGCCGAAACGCAAGGCAGCTGCCCGATTGCGCCGCCTATTTTGTATGCAAGATTGCATACACGGCGGCTTCGCGGGCGGGGAACCGGGCGGCACGGCTCTTGCTGACCCGGGGCATGGCCGGTGTCTCCATCGATCTGTCCCGGATCGCCTTCAGCCGCGATGCGCTGCATCGCGCCTATGCCGCCGGGACGTCTCCCGTCGCCGTGATCGACGAGGCGCAGCGGCGCCTGGTCGCTGCCGGCGATCCCGGCATCTTCCTCGATCTGGTTCCCTGGGCCGATCTTGAGGCTGCGGCCTCGGCGCTGCCGTCCTTCGATCCGGAACGTTTTCCCCTCTGGGGTCTGCCGGTCGCCATCAAGGACAATATCGCGCTCGCCGGCCGGCCGATGACCGCCGCCTGTCCGGCCTTCGCCCATGTTCCCGAAGCCGATGCGGTCGCGGTGACGCGGCTTCGCGCCGCCGGGGCCATCGTCCTGGGAAAGACCAATCTCGACCAGTTCGCGACCGGCCTCGTCGGCGTACGGACCCCCTATCCCGTGCCGCGCAACCCGTTCGATCCGTCGCGGGTTCCAGGCGGATCGTCCTCCGGCTCCGCGGTGGCCGTCGCGCGGGGAATCGTCTGCCTCGCGCTTGGCACGGACACGGCCGGGTCGGGCCGGGTACCCGCGGCGCTCAACGGCATCGTCGGGCTCAAGCCATCGGTCGGCGCGATCCCGGCGCGTGGCGTCGTCCCGGCCTGCCGCAGCCTCGACTGCGTGTCGATCTTCGCGACCAATGTCGGCGACGCCTGGACCGCGTATCGCGTGCTGGCGGCCGAGGATCCCGAAGATCCCTTCAGCCGCCCCATCGACTGGCGCGAGCCGGCGGCACCGCCGCGCCGGATCGCCGTGCCGCGCGCCCAGGATCTTCATCTCGACGACGCGGACGCGCTGGCCGCCTGGGCATCGGCGCGCGCGCGTCTTCCCGCGGCGGACGAGGCGGACATCGCGGCACTGCTGGATGCGGCACGGCTGCTCTATGACGGGCCCTGGGTCGCGGAGCGTGCGGTCGCCTTCGGCGGCTTCGCGGCGGCCAATCCCGGCGCCCTCAATCCCGTCACGCAGCGCATCCTCGACGGCGCCGCGCGCTTCACCGCCGCCGACGTCTTCCAGGGGCTGCATGCGCTTGCCGGTCACCGGCGCGCGGCGGAGCGGTTCTTCGCGCGATACGACGCGCTCGTGGTGCCTTCGGTGCCGTGCTTCCCGACCCTTGCCGAACTCGCGGCCGATCCGCTCGGGCCCAACGCCCGGCTCGGTGTCTACACCAACTTCGTCAATCTGCTCGACCTTGCGGCGCTGGCCGTGCCCGGGCCGCGGCGTTCGGGCGGCCTGCCGGCAGGGGTCACCTTCATCGGGCCGCGCGGCTCCGACGCCGCGCTGGCGGCCCTCGGCATGCAATTCGAGGCGGCCATGGTATCCGAGGCGGGAGCGGCGGCATGAGCATCGAGATCGCCGTCGTCGGCGCACATCTGAGCGGACTGGCGCTCAACCACGAACTCGTGTCGCTGGGCGGCATTTTGAGCCGTGCCCTGCAGACCCGGCCGCTCTACCGGCTGCATGCGCTCGCCGGCGGTCCGCCGCGACGGCCGGGCA
>JBIKLI010000456.1:0-3002 GCA_044359885.1 Alphaproteobacteria bacterium
CATGTCGCCCGCCAGCGCGTCGATGGCGAGCGCCAGCAGGACGATCGCGGACGGGCCCGCGATCCAGACCGGCGGCGCCAGCGGATCCATGGCCGACCGCGCCTATTGCGTGGCGCCAGCCCGCCGCAGGATCGAGACGATCGGGGCGCGACCGGCATCCTCGGCGTGCTGCAGGGCGGTGCGCCCCGTCCGGTCCTGGATTCGCCAATCCGCCCCGGCCCGCAGCAGACGCGAGACCACCGCCGTATGGCCGCGGCGGACGGCCATGATCAGCGCCGTCTCGCCCTGGCGCCCCTCCAGATCGAGCATCGCCTTGCCGGCGATCAGGGCCGCGACGGCGGCGTCGTGGCCGCGCTGGGCCGCATGGTGCAGGGGCGTGGCGCCCTCGCGATCGCGGACATCGGCGCGCGCCCCGTGCTCCAGCAGCGCCTCGATCGCCTCGGCATGGCCGCCCTGCGCGGCGAGGGTCAGAGCCGACACGCGATCCGCGTCGGCGGCATTGGCCGACTGGCCCGCGGCCAGCAGGCTGCGCAGCAGCCGCGCGTCTCCGGCCCGCGCGGCATCCGGAACCGGCGCGCGCGACAGCAGGTCGATGCTGATCTGGGCGCCGGCCGCCACCGGCGCGAGCGACGGCAGGGCGGCGGACAGGCGAAGCAGAAGGCGACGGTGCATGCGATCACAGTGGCGATCCGCGACCCGGAACGTCAAGCGCCACCCGCCGTCGGCGCCAGCAGCCCGGCGATCCGGTCGGAAACCGCCAGCGGCGTGTCGGCGAGCGCCACGCCCGGCTCGTCGCGGTGGATGATCACGACCGGCAGTCCCAGGTGCCGGGCCGCGGCGATCCTGGCGCCTTCGGGCCGGCCGCCACCGGAACGCGTGACCAGCACGCCGATGCGCCGGCTGCGCAGCAGCTTCAGCTCCTCCTCGACCCGGAACGGCCCGGGCGCGCAGATCAGTTCGCCCGGCTCGAACGGCAGGGGCGCCGCGGGCGGTTTGGCCAGCCGCACGACAAGGAAGCTGTTGTCCAGCCCGGCGAAGGCCGGCAGGTCGTCCGGATCGACCGTCAGCAGGAAGCGGCGCGCCAGCCGGCGCATCGCCTGGCGCGCCGCGGCGGGATCCGCGACCTCGATCCAGCGGTCGCGCGGGTCGCGCGGCCAGGGCGGGTGGCGCAGCGTGATCAGGGGCGTGCGGGCCAGGAGCGCCCCGGCCCGCGCGGCGGCCCGGATCCGCCGCGCGGAGGCCCCCATCGCATCCACCACGATGCCGACGCGGCGCGCGTCCAGGAAGGCGGCGAAGGCGGCTGCCTCGTCGAGACCCGCGCGCGCCTCGCGATCGCCGGCGTCGATCGTCAGTACCTGCAGGCGCGCGGCGAACCGCGCCTCCAGGATCTCCGCCAGGCGCCGCGCCTGCGGCGTCCCTCCCAGAAGCAGCAGCAGCGGCGCCACCGGCCGCCGGGCGCTGGCCGGCACAGGCGGCTGTTCGGATGTCATGGCGTTCGTCCCTCCGGCACTTTGGCCAGACGCCACAAAGCATTTCGGCACCCCGATTCGCGAGATGGCTCGTGGCTACTTTCGGGACCCCGAGAGGTTCTCACCACGCGATGCGGCCGGTGGCGATCAGCCATAGCGCCGCCACCGCAAGCGTCGCGATCGCCATCGGCACGCCGGCCCGGGCATGGTCGGCGAAACCGAACACGACGCCGCAGGTCGCCGCGCGCTCGGCGACGATCAGGTTGGCGATGCTGCCGACCAGGAAGAAGTTCCCGGCGAGCGTGGTGGTCAGCGCCAGCGCCTGCAGAACGCCGGGGCTCCAGCCCGGCTCCGCCGCCAGCAGCAGGATCACGGCAGGCACGTTGCCGATCGTGTTCGACGCCAGCACCGCGGCCGGCAGCATCGCGCGCAGGGTCTCGAAGCCGATCCCTTCGGCCGCCAGGAAGGCCAGCGCCGCGCGCGTCACGCCGGTGCCGGCGAGAGCATGGTTGAGGACGAACAGCGCGGCGAACAGCACCAGCAGCGGCCAGTCGACCGCAGACAGCATGTCGCGGCTGGCGAAGCGCCGGCTGAGCAGCAGCGCCCCGGCCACCGCGACCGCCGCCAGTTCGCGGGGTACCGGCGTCAGGAACAGTCCCAGCAGCAGCAGGGTCGCCGCCCCGGCCTTGGCGGTCTGGTCGCGATCGAGGGGCGGTACCGCGGGCGTGGCGGCGGCAGGTGCCGCGGCGAGCGCGCCGCGCCACGCCAGCCGCGTCGTCAGCGCCACCAGCGCCAGCGACGCCAGCGCCGGGGGCGCGCAGGCCAGCGCGAAATCGATGAAGTCGAGACCGCCCACCTGGCCGATCACGATGTTCTGGGGATTGCCGATCAGGGTGGCGGCCGACCCGGCATTGGCGGCGCCCGCCAGCGCCGCCAGGAACGGGCGCGGATCGAGCCCCCGCGCCATGACGCCGCGGACCAGAAGCGGCGTCATGACGAAGACGACGATGTCGTTGACCAGCACCGCCGACAGGCCGCCGGCGACGGCCACCGTCGCGACCAGCAGCCGGACCGGCGAGCCGGCGCCGGCCGCGATCCGCGCGGCGAGATGCTCGTAGGCGCCGGCGGCGGCGAAACGCGCCGACAGGATCATCAGCGCGCCGAGCAGGGCCAGCGTCGGGAAATGGATGGCCGCGGGCAGTTCGTCCGCCCGCACCGCGCCGATCGCCACCATCGCGATGGCGGCGATGGCGGCGATGCCGCTGCGATCGACGGCGAGGCCGGGCAGCCGGCCGATCGCCAGGCCGGCATAGGCGAGCGCGAAGATCGCGACGACCAGAAAGGCCATGTCCGCCCCGGTGAGCGATGGTGCGCCATACTCCGGCCGGCGTCGCGCCCATGCAAGCGGGGTGGCCGGCGCGACCCTCGCGCGACCATTCCACCCTTGGCCGCACGGCCGGAAACGCTTATCTAGACGGCATGACGACGCTGCGTCCCATCGCCCTCTTCGCCCTTCTGGCGCTCGGCGCCTGC
>JBIKLI010000457.1:0-3000 GCA_044359885.1 Alphaproteobacteria bacterium
TTCCGAGAGGACGAGCGTGGCGGCGTCCGCCATCCGTGCTCAGTCGAAGAGCGGCGACGGATCGTCGGTGTAGCGGGCCAGCCGCGCGCGGTCGATCTCGACGCCCAGCCCCGGCTTGTCGGGGATTTCCAGCCAGCCTTCGGCGTCCAGCCTGAAGGGCTCGGCGGTGATGCCGTCGACATAGGGGCTGCCGCCGATGAACTCGACCAGGTCGACGTTCGGCAGCGCGGTCGCGAGCTGCAGGTCGGCCGCGACCCCGAGCGCCGTGTTCCAGCCGTGGCCGACATATTTCACGCCGAATTCCTCGGCCAGCCAGGCGATTCGGCGCTGCTCGGACAGGCCGCCGACCTTGGTCACGTCGGGCTGCACGATGTCGAAGGCGCCGCGCGCCAGCCAGGGCAGGAAGGCCTGGCGGCGCGTCAGCACCTCGCCGCCGGCGATGGGGACCGGGCTCTGCCGGCGCAGTTCGACGAAATCGTCGATCGCGTCGGGCTTCAGCGCCTCCTCGAACCAGCCGATGTCGTGGTCCTTCAGCATCTCGGCCGTGCGCAGCGCCCATTTCAGCCCATGCGGCCAGTAGGCGTCGCTGGCGCCGGCATCGACGAAGAGCCGCGCCTTGTCTCCCGCGGCCTCGCGTGCGGCGCGCACGATCGCCGCGTCGAGCTTCGCGTCCATCGCGCGTCCGAAGGGCCCCCAGCCGATCTTGAAGGCGGTGAACCCCTTGGCGCGGTACTCGGCGACCACGTCGTACATGCGCTTGGGCTCTTCCATCAGCAGCGAGCAATAGGGCTGCACGCGCTCGCGATGGCGGCCGCCGGCGAGGCGCCCGACGCTCATGCCCGTGACCTTGCCCAGGATGTCCCACAGCGCGATGTCGATGCCGCTGATCGTGTGCGTCAGCGTGCCGCCGCGTCCCATCCAGAAGCTGTTCTGGTGCAGCTTCTCGCTGACGCGCGCGGGCTCCAGCGCGTTCTCGCCCACGAACAGCGGCTCCAGCACCTTGAGACCGGCGGCGACCAGCCGCGCATCGGTGAAGACGCTGCCATAGCCGATCGGGCCGCCGTCCGTGTGGACGGCGATCAGGGCGTGGATCGTGTCCTCGGGCTTGATCTCGGCGGACCAGCCGCCCTTCGGGCTCTCGCCGAACAGGGGAATGGAGCGGATCGCGCGGATCCGCAGCGTCTGGGTGCTCGCAGCCATGTCGTCTCTCCGCGTCATTGACAAGACGCATTATCGGCCAATTTTCGTTCCGTGCCAGGTGCATCCTGAAGCGGTCCGATCCCGGCCGCCGGCACGCCCGGCCCGGACATCCACTTTCGCGAAGGATCCATCATGGCGCCCGTCGATGCAGCCACATCCCTCGAATACGCGCGCTTCGCGGTCGGCCAGCCGGTCCGGCGCAGCGAGGATCCGAAGCTGCTGACGGGGCGGGGCACCTATACCGACGACATCGACCTGCCGGGCCAGGCCCATGCCTGGATGCTGCGCAGCCCGCACGCCCATGGCCGCATCCGCGCCATCGGCACGGCGGCGGCGCGCGCCATGCCGGGCGTGCTGGCGGTTTGGACCGCGGCGGATCTCGAACCCTTCGGCTATGGCCCTCTGCGCTCGCAGCCGGTCGGCCGGAACCGCGACGGCACGCCGATGCGCGAGACGCCGCGCGCCGCCCTGGCCCAGGACAAGGTGCGGTATGTCGGCGATCCCGTCGCCATCGTCGTCGCCGAGACGCGGGTGCAGGCGCGCGACGCCTGCGAGGCGATCGAGCTCGACGTCGAGCCGCTGCCGGCCGTGACCTCGGCGCGCGCGGCCCTCGCGCCGGGCGCACCGCAGCTCCACGACCATGTTCCCGGCAATCTGCAACTCGATTACGCCTTCGGCGATGCGGCGAAGGTCGAGGCCGCCTTCGCTGCCGCCGCCCATGTCGTGCGCATCGATCTGCAGATCAACCGCGTCGTCGTCTGCGCGATGGAGCCGCGCGCGGCGGTCGTCGGCTACGACGCGGCCAGCGAGCGCTGGACCGTGCATATCGGCAGCCAGGGCGTGTTCGGCATGCGCGCCAGCCTGGCCGAGGCGATGAAGGTGCCGGCCGACCGCGTGCGCGTCCTGACCGGCAATGTCGGCGGGTCGTTCGGCATGAAGGCCGGCCTCTACCCCGAGTATGTGTGCCTGCTGCATGCCGCGCGGGCGCTGGGCCGGCCGGTGAAATGGACCGAGGAGCGCGGGGCGAGCTTCCTGTCGGACCAGGCCGGTCGCGACCACGCCGCCGATGCCGAGCTCGCGCTCGACGCCGAAGGCCGGTTCCTCGCACTGAAGGTCTCGACCATCGGCAACATGGGCGCTCATCCCGGAAATTATGCGCCGATGATTCCGGCGCTGGGCGTGCAGAAGAACGTGGTCGGCGTCTATCGCACGCCCGCCATCCTGATCGAGGCGCGCTGCGCGCTGACCAACACCTCGCCGATGGGGCCCTATCGCGGCGCCGGCCGGCCCGAGGGCAACTACATCATGGAGCGTCTGGTCGACGCCGCCGCGGCGCAGATCGGGATCGATCCCGTCGAACTGCGCCGCCGCAACCACATCCTGCCCGGGCAGTTTCCCTACGCGGCGCCCAACGACATGACCTATGACGGCGGCGATTTCCCGGCCGTGCTGGACAAGGCGCTGGTCGCCGCCGACTGGGACGGGTTTGCGCGGCGCAGGGCCGGCTCGGCCGCGCGCGGCCGGCTGCGGGGCCGCGGTCTTGCGCAATATCTCGAAGTCACGGCGGCCTCGGTCAAGGAGATGGGCGGCATCCGTTTCGACGAAGATGGCGGCGTGACGCTGATCACCGGGACGCTGGATTACGGCCAGGGCCATGCGACGCCCTTCGCCCAAGTGGTGTCGGAGCGTCTCGGCATTCCCTTCGCGCGCATCCGGCTGCTTCAGGGCGACAGCGACGAGTTGATCGCCGGCGGCGGCACCGGCGGATCGCGCTCGATGATGATGAGCGGCTCGGCCCTG
>JBIKLI010000132.1:0-10791 GCA_044359885.1 Alphaproteobacteria bacterium
CGCTCGCCTCGAGTTCGTCGATGAACCCGGCGATCACCGACAGGCCGCCTTCCCAGAATTCCGGATCGGCGGCGTCCAGCCCGAACGGCGCCAGCAATTCGCGGTGCCGCCGCGTGCCGCCGGCCCGCAGAAGGTCGAGATAGCGCGCCGCAAACCCGTCCGGCGCGGCACGATACGCCGCATAGAGGGCGTTCACGAGGCAGTCGCCGAAGGCATAGGCGTAGACGTAGAAAGGCGAATGCACGAAGTGCGGGATGTAGGACCAGTAGGCGCGATACCCGTCGTCGAAGCGGAAGGCCGGTCCCAGGCTCTCGCGCTGCACGTCGAGCCAGATGTCGCCGAGCCGGTCCGGCGTCAGCTCCCCCTGGCGGCGCTCGTCATGGACGCGGCGCTCGAATTCAACGAACGCGATCTGGCGCACGACCGTGTTGAGCATGTCCTCGACCTTGCCCGCCAGCATCGCCTTGCGCCGCGCCGGATCGCGTTCGCCGTCGAGCAGGCTGCGGAAGGTCAGCATCTCGCCGAACACCGACGCGGTCTCGGCCAGGGTCAGCGGGGTGTCGGCCTGCAGATGTCCCTGCGCCGCGGCGAGCACCTGGTGCACGCCGTGACCCAGTTCGTGGGCGAGCGTCATCACGTCGCGCGTCCGCCCCTGATAGTTGAGAAGCAGATAGGGATGGACCCCGGGAACGGTCGGATGCGCGAAGGCGCCCGGCGACTTGCCCGGCCGGACCCCGGCGTCGATCCAGGGCCGGTCGAAGAAGCGCCGGCCGATCGCCGCCATCTCGGGCGAAAACGCCTCGTAGGCCGACAGCACGACATCGCGGGCCCGGGTCCAGGAGACCTCCGGCTCGGGGACCTGCGGCAGCGGCGCGTTGCGGTCCCAATGCTCGAGCCGGTCGAGGCCGAACCATCGCGCCTTGAGCGCATAATAGCGATGGGACAGCCGCGGAAAGGCGCCACGCACCGCGCCGATCAGCGCCTCCACGACATCGTCCTCGACCCGGTTCGCCAGGTTCCGGGACGAGATCGGGCGGGGATAGCTGCGCCACTTGTCATCGATCTCCTTGTCCTTCGCGAGGGTGTTGGTGATCAGCGCGAAGGTCTTCGCGTTCGCGCCCAGCACGGCGGCCACGCTGTCCGCCGCCGCGCGGCGCATGTCGCGATCCGGGTCGGAGAGCAGGTGCAGCGCCTCGGCGCTGGTCAGGCTGCGGCCGCGGACGGGAAAGCGCAGGCCGGCCATGGTCTCGTCGAACAGCCGGGTCCAGGCGGCGCGCCCCGTGACATGCTTCTCGTGAAGCAGCTTCTCCACCCGGTCCTCGAGCTGGTGCGGACGGAAGACGCGCAATTCCCGCAACCAGGATGCGTAGCGGGCGGTCTGCGGCGCGACCAGCTTGGCCGAAATGTCCCCATCAGAGATCCGGTTGATTTCCAGGGTGAAGAAGAGCGTATGGGTGGCGATCGCGTTCACCCGCTCCTGGATCGTCTGGCAGAACCGGCCGATCTCGGGATCCGACTGATCGCCGGCATAGGTCAGGTCGGCATAGCTGCCGAGCCGGGCCAGCCGCTCGTCGAGCCGCTCGTAGGCCGCGATCGCGGCGCCGAACGCAGCGGCCGACAGCCCCGCCAGCTTGCCCGCGTAGCGTTCGGCGAAGGCCGCTGCCTCGCGCTCGGCGTCGGCCAGGTCGGCCGCCAGCGCGGCGCTCTCACGGCCGGGATAGAGATCGGCGAGATCCCAGGCCGGCAGCGCGTCGTTCCCGCGGCCGCGGGCGATTCCATCCTCCGGACTCCGGACGCTCGACGACATGTCTTTGTCTCCGTTGATCGAGTTCGGATATAAGACCTACCGCCGGATCCGCCAAGCATGGGCAGAGACCGGCGGGAGGCGAAGAAGAAGATGATCGTCTACGACACGCTCCAGAGCCTGCCGGCGATGATGCACGCCCGCACCGCGCGCGGCGGCGACCGGCCGTTCATGTGGGCCAAGAGCGGCGGCGCCTGGACCGCGTTGTCCTGGGCCGAGACCGGCGCCCGGATGCGCGACCTCGCCAAGGGACTCCTGGATCTGGGAATCAGGCGCGGCGACCGGGTGGCGCTGATCGCCGAGAACCGGCCCGAATGGGTGATCGCCGACTACGCGATCATGAGCATCGGCGCGATCACGGTCCCGTCCTACACGACCAACACCGCGGAAGAGAACCGCCACGTCTTCGCCAATGCCGGCGTCAGCGGCGCGATCGTCTCGACCCGCGCCCTCGCGACCACGGCGATCGCGGCGGCGCAGCGCGTGGAAGGCTGCCGCTTCGTGGTCGCGATCGAGCCGCCCGACATCGCCCAGCATCCCGGGATCGACGTCGTGGCTTGGAACGACGCGCTCGCGCGCGGTGCGGCGCGCGCCGACGACATCGATGCGATCGTCGCGACGCTGCGCCGCGACGACATCGCCTGCATCATCCACACGTCGGGCACCGGCGGACTGCCGAAGGGCGTCGCGCTGCATCATGGCGCGATGCTGCGCAACTGCGACGGAGCCTACCATCTTCTCCGGGAGATCGACCTTCAGGAGGACGCGGAGATCTATCTCTCCTTCCTGCCGATGTCGCATTCCTACGAGCATACCGCCGGCGGCGTGCTGATGCCCTCGATGGGCGCGCAGGTCTATTTCGCGGAAGGCATCGACAAGCTCAGCGGCAACCTTCAGGAGGTCCGGCCGACGATAATGACCGCGGTGCCGCGCCTCTACGAGACGATGCACGCGCGCATTTCGGCGCAGATGACCCGCGACGGCGGCCTCAAGGCCAAGCTCTTCGCGCGCGCCGTCGAGATCGGCAGCAAGCGCTACCGCGATCCGTCGAGCCTGACGCTGGCCGAGCGCCTGATCGACCCGGTGCTCGACAAGCTGGTCCGCGCCAAGGTGCGGCAGCGCTTCGGCGGCCGGCTCAAGGCGCTGGTCTCGGGCGGCGCCCCGCTCAACCACGAGATCGGGCTCTACTTCACGGCGCTCGGCCTGCTGCTCTGCCAGGGCTACGGGCAGAGCGAGGCCGGCCCGGTGATCAGCTGCAACCCGCCGCGACGGGTGAAGCTGGAGACCGTCGGCCCGCCGCTGCGCGACGTCGACCTGCGGATCGCCGAGGACGGCGAGATCCTGGTGCGCGGCGAACTGGTCATGAAGGGCTACTGGAACGATCCGGAGGCGACGGCGGCCGCGATCCGCGACGGCTGGCTGCACACGGGCGACATCGGCGAACTCGACGCCGACGGCTATCTCAGGATCACCGACCGCAAGAAGGACTTCATCAAGACGTCCGGCGGCGACATGATCGCGCCGTCGCGCATCGAGGGGATGCTCGCGCTGCAGCCGGAGATCGCCCAGGCGATGGTCCATGGCGATCGCCGGCCCTATCTGGTCGCCCTGGTCGTGCCGCGCGAGGACACGATGCGCGACGCGGCCGACGACGCGGCACTGCGCGCGACGATCGAGGCCACGGTGGAACGCGTCAACCGGACATTGCCGCAGATCGAGCGGGTCCGGAAATTCGCCGTGCTGCGCGAAGGCTTCTCGGTCGCCAACGGCCTCATGACGCCGACCATGAAGATCAAGCGCCACGCCATCCGCGCCGCCCATGGCAGCGCGATCGAAGCCCTCTACGGGTGAAGGTCGCACGACGCGACGCGCGACGGGCGCCCGCGCGACGCGACGGTCCGGCGATCGCCCCGTCAGGCGATTGAAAGCGGATCGCGGTTCGGATCTAATCCGACGCGGCACCGCTGTCGATCGGCCCGTCCGCGCGCCGAAACGCCGGGACGGGTGGAATGGGGATTTCGGGGGAAAACGCGCCATGACGATTCTGACCAGGTTTCTTTCCTCGCTCGCGCTGGCCGTCGCGCTTGCGACACCGCAGGCCGTGTCCGCGCAGACCTACCCGACGAAGCCCATCCAGGTCGTCGTGCCGGCCGGGCCGGGTTCGGCGACCGACACGGTCACGCGACTGATCCTCAAGAAAATGGAAGAGCAGGGCTCGTTCTCGCGCCCGTTCGTCGTGGTGAACACGGTCGGTCCGCTCGCCGCGACGCGCGTCAAGGACGCGGCTGCCGACGGGCACGAGCTGCTCGTCTACCACCTCGGCCTGCCCGGGCTGCGCGCGGTCGGCCGTCTGCCCTTCGGTGTCGAGGCCTTCGAGGTCCTGGCGCAGACCGGAAGCACGCGGTTCCTCGTCGTGGCCGGGGCGGAAGGCCCCTACAAGGACCTCCGCAGCCTCGTCGCCGCAGCCAAGGCGAGGCCCGGCGAGATCACCGAGGCGAATTCGATCGGCGGCGCCGTGCATATCGCAGCCCTTTCCCTGGCGGAGGAAGCGGGATTCAAGGCACGGATCGTCAATGTCGGCGACGGTCCCAAGCGCCTCGCGTCGGTGCTCGGCGGCCACACCGCCTACACGCTCGTCAGCCCGCAGGAATATCTCGGGTTCCAGGGCAAAGGCGTGAAGGCGCTTGCCGTCGTCGGGGCCGAACGAAGCCGCATCTGGACCGACGTGCCCACGACCAGGGAACTCGGACTGGCGACCGACATCTCGGTCGACGTCTGGTGGTTCGCTCCGAAAGGGACGCCTGCCGCCATCGTGAACCGCCTGTCGGACGCGATCGGCAAGGCGATGGCCGATCCCGGGCTGAAGGACGCGCTCGACAAGCAGGGCGTCGATGCCGTTCATCTGGACGCCGCGGGCGCCAAGGCGCGCGTCCAGCAGATCGATCGCATCGTGCAGCCCATGGGGCCCGCCCTGGGCGGCTGACCCGGGCCACGGGCCGCGCTCGCGGCAATGGACCACCCACGTCCGGCGCGGCGCGCCGATCTGATCTTCGCGCTGGTCACGATCGGCGTCGGCGCGCTCTTCTTCCACGAGGCACGCAAGCTGCCGGCGGCGAGGTTCGACCCGCTCGGGTCGGCGTCCTTTCCGCTGGCGATCTCTGGGCTCCTGGTGGCGATGGGTCTGGTCGCGCTCGGGATGGCGCTGTTCGGCCGCCGGCTGGGCGACGCCGAAACCTCGCTCGTCGCCGGGGTGAACCGGCCTGGATCCGCCGCGCGACGCCGGCCGCTGCTCGCGGTCTTCTGCTTCGCGGCCGTCGCCACCTATGTCCTGGCGCTGCAGACGTTTCCAGGCCGCTACGTGTGGGCGACGGCGACGCTGATCGCCGTTCTCGGCATCGCGATGTCGGCGCGCGACGCGCGCTCGGCGGCGATCGCCATCGCGATCGGGGGCGGCGCGGCGCTGTTCCTCGACCATCTCTTCGGCACGCTGCTGCGCCTGCCGATGCCATGATCGACGCGTTCGTACAGCTCCTGCAGCCTTGGTCGCTGCTGCTCATGTGCGGCGGCGTGTTCCTCGGCATCGTCATCGGGGTCCTGCCGGGCATCAACGCCGGCACGCTGCTCGTCCTGATCCTGCCCTTCACGTTCACGATGGCCAGCGTGGACGCGGTCGTGCTGCTGATCGCGGCATTCGTCGGCGCGGTCAGCGGCGGGCTGATCACCGCGACGCTGATGCGCATCCCGGGCGAGCCCAACGCCATCATGACGACGATGGACGGCTTCCCGCTGGCGAAGGCCGGCCATCCGGGCCGCGCCCTCGGCCTGGGCAACGCCGCGTCGATCGTCGGCGGCGTGCTCTCGTGGGTGGCCCTCGCCCTGCTCGCGCCGCCGCTGGCGCGCGTCGCGGTGGTGTTCGGACCTTGGGAGTATTTCGCGCTCGTCTGCCTCGCGCTGACCCTGATCGCCTCGCTGAGCAGGGGCTCGCTGGTCAAGGGCCTGATCTCGGCGCTGTTCGGCATGCTGGTGGCCATGCCCGGCCTCGACCCGTCCTCGGGCGTGGTCCGGCTGACCTTCGGCCGCGTCGAGCTCTCCTCCGGCTTCGAATTGCTGCCGGTGATCCTGGGCATCTTCGCGATCAGCCAGCTGCTCGCCGACACGGTGAACATCGACGAGCAGGCCGGGGAGCGCGTCCGCGCCAACATGCGCGGGATCCTGATCTCGGCGCGAGACTATGTCCGCCACGGGTTCAACATGGTGCGATCGTCGCTGATCGGCATCGCGATGGGGATACTGCCGGGCGTCGGGGCGACGATCGCGTCCATCGTCGCGTATACGACGGCACGCGCCGCGTCGAAGGAACCCGAGAGGTTCGGGACAGGCAGCGAGGAGGCGATCGTCGCCGCGGAAAGCGCCAACAACGCGACGACCGGCGGCACGCTGATCCCGCTTCTGGCGCTGGGAATCCCCGGCGGCCTTGCGGATTCCGTGCTGCTGGGCGCGCTGATGATCCACAGCCTCGCGCCCGGGCCGATGCTCTATACCCACAGCCCGGCGATCGTGAACGCGATCGTCGCCGCCCACCTGATCAGCCACGTCCTGATGTTCGTCTTCATGACGCTCGGCGTGGTGTTCTTCGCATCGATGATGATGCTGCAGCGCGCATGGATCTTCCCGACGATCTTCGCCATCTGCGTGCTCGGCGCGTTCACCGCCGGCGCGAACATCGCCGATGTCTGGGTGATGCTCGGCTTCGGCCTGATCGGCTATGCGATGGAGTATGCGCGCGTCCCGATCGCGCCGTTCGTCGTCGGCATGGTTCTCGCGCCGCTCGCCGAAAGCCAGCTCCGCACCGGCCTCATGGCGTCGGGCGGAACGTTCGGCGCGATGCTAGACCGTCCGATCGCCCTGGCGTTTCTGACGGTCGCCGTCGCGATGCTGCTCTGGCCGGCGCTGCGCGCGGCCACCGCGCGCCGGACGTCGGGATCGTCCGCGAACGCCTGACCTCCGGCCCGGACCTGCGCCGCGCGCCGCAGGGCCGGCGACAGGCGCTTGACGCGCCGGCGTCGCGGATGCGAGCCTCGCGACCATGATCGTACGCATGGACAGCCTCGCCTGCCATCGCGACACCGCGCGCGCCGACTGGCGCCGCTGGTGGTGGTGACGTCGTCACCCATCGATCCCTTTCCTTTTTCCATTCCCTGAATCCACCCGCCTTCGCGCCGTCCCTGCGGCGGCGCGAGCGCCCAAGCGGCGGTGCCGCGCGCGCCGCCATCGGAGCCGCGTGCCATGGAGTCCAGCTTCACGACCCGTGACGGCCTCGCCGTCACCTCGACCCGACGTCCGCTCGATCCCGGGCATGCGCTCGACGGCTTCGCCCAGCGTCTCGACGGCGCGCGCGGCGGGCTGTTCTCGTCGGGCGTCGACTATCCCGGCCGCTATTCGCGCTGGGCCTTCGGCTTCGCCGACCCGCCGCTCGAGATCCTCGGCCAGGGGCGCGATCTGACGCTGCGCGCCCTGAACGGCCGCGGGGAAGCGCTGGTCGCCCTGCTGGCCCCGACTTTGGCGGCGGCGCCGGACACCGTCCCCGGTGCCCGCGGCCCGCGCGAGGCCGGCTTCACGATCGCCGAGGCCACGCGGCCCTTCGCGGAGGAGGAGCGCAGCCGGCAGCCCTCGCTGATGTCGCCGCTGCGCCACCTGATCCGCCAGTTCGCGGGGCTGCCCGACCGGTTTCTCGGTCTCTATGGCGCGTTCGGCTACGATCTTCTGTTCCGCTTCGAGCCGATGACGCTGCGCCACCCGCGCGGCGCCGGCGCCCGCGACATCCATCTCTTCCTTCCCGACCGGCTGATCGTCGTCGATCGCCGCAAGGAGGAGGCCTTCGCGATCGACTACGAGTTCACGCGCGGCGAGACCACGACCTTCGGCCGGCGGCGCGAGGCCTTCGCGCCGCCGGCGGCGGCGATCCGGCGGCCGCCGGCCGCCCCGCGGATCGACAGCGACCTCGCCGATGCGGACTACGCCGCGATGGTCGACCGGGCCCGCGAACGCATCCGGGTCGGGGACATCTTCGAGGTCGTGCTCAGCCGCACCTTCGTCGCGCCCTATGACGGCGCGCCCTCGCAGCTCTACGAACGCATGACCCGGATCAACCCCAGCCCCTACGAATTCCTGATCCAGCTGGGCGAGGAGCAGCTGGTCGGCACCAGCCCAGAGATGTTCGTGCGCGTCGAGGACCGGCGCGTGGAGTCCTGTCCGATCTCCGGCACCGCGCGCCGCGGGGCCGACGCGATGGAGGACGCGGCACGTCTCAAGGCGCTGATCAACTCCGAGAAGGACGAGGTCGAGCTGACGATGTGCACCGACGTCGACCGCAACGACAAGGCGCGCGTCTGCCAACCCGGTTCGGTGCGGCTGCTGGCCCGCCGCCAGATCGAGACCTATGCCGGGCTGTTCCACACCGTCGACCATGTCGAGGGGCGGCTGCGCGACGGCTTCGACGGCATCGACGCGTTCCTGTCGCATATGTGGGCGGTGACGCTGACCGGGGCGCCCAAGCGCATGGCCGCGGGGATCGTCGAGGCCGAGGAGACCAGCGCGCGCGGCTGGTACGGGGGCGCCGTCGGCGCGCTGCTGTTCAACGGGGACGTCAACACCGGCATCACCATCCGCACCATCCATCTGCGCGGCGGTGCGGCACGCTACCGCGTCGGCGCCACCATCGTCTGGGATTCGACCGGCCCCGAGGAGGAGCGCGAGACGCGCCTCAAGTCGACGACGCTGTTCCGCGCGCTCGCCCCCGACGCGCCCCCCGCAGCCGCCTTCGCAGCGGCAGCGGCGCGGCCCGGCGAGGGCCGCAGCGTGGTGCTGATCGACAACGAGGACTCGTTCGTCCACACCCTCGCCGACTATTTTCGCCAGACCGGGGCCGAGGTACGCACCTTCCGCCACGGTCTCTCGCCCCAGGCGATCGCCGCGCTGCGCCCCGATCTGGTCGTCCACTCGCCCGGCCCGGCGCGCCCGGCCGATTTCGGGGTGCCCGACCTCGTTCGCGGGCTCGCGGCGCTCGGCCTGCCTCAATTCGGGGTCTGCCTCGGGCTGCAGGGGATCGTCGAAGCCTTCGGCGGCGCGCTCGACGTGCTGCCCGAGCCGCGCCATGGCAAGACCTGGACGATCGCCCATGACGGCCAGGGTCTTTTCGCCGGCCTGCCGCTGCCGATGACCGTCGGCGCCTATCACTCGCTGACCGCGCGCATGGCGGCCTTCCCGCACGGCGAACTGGCCGTGACCGCCATGAACGAGACCGGCCTCGTGATGGCGATCCGCCACCGCCGCCTGCCGCTGGCCGCGGTCCAGTTCCATCCCGAATCGATCCTCAGCGCCGCCGGCGGCACCGGCCTCGGCCTGATCGCCAACGCGATGCGCGGCCTCGCCGCGGCGTCGCGACGCTGAGGAGGTCCGATCCCCGCCGGGGCCGGCGCCGATTGTCGGACCCGGGCCCGCGAGCTAGCTTGGACGCATGGCACCGGACGGACATGGGCTCGACCTCTCGGTCACGCTCGACGACAAGTATTCCCGCGACAGCGGCCGCATCTTCGTGACCGCGACGCAGGCGCTGGTCCGCCTGCCGATGATGCAGCGCCAGCGCGACCTGGCTGCCGGATTGAACACCGCCGGCTTCGTCACCGGCTATCGCGGCTCGCCCCTGGGAGGCGTCGATCAGGCGATGTGGCGCGCCCGGCGCTTCCTCGACCAGCACCATGTCCGCTTCCAGCCCGGCGTGAACGAGGATCTGGCCGCGACCTCGGTCTGGGGAACGCAGCAGCTCAACCTCTTCCCGGGCGCCCGGTACGACGGCGTCTTCGCCATGTGGTACGGCAAGGGCCCGGGCGTCGATCGCTGCGGCGACGTGTTCCGCCATGGCAACCTGGCCGGCAGCGCGCCCACGGGCGGCGTGCTGCTGCTCGCCGGCGACGACCATGCCGCCAAGTCGTCGACCGTGCCGCATCAGAGCGAGCACGTGTTCATGGGCACGATGATCCCCGTCCTCAGCCCGGCCGGGGTCCAGGAGTTCCTGGACCTCGGCCTTCACGGCTGGGCGCTCAGCCGCTTCTCCGGCTGCTGGGTCGGGTTCAAATGCGTGGGCGAGACCACCGAGTCGGCGGCGTCGGTCCATGTCGATCCGTCCCGCGTGCGCATCGTGACGCCGGCGGATTTCGACATGCCCGAGGGCGGGCTGTCGATCCGCTGGCCCGATCCCTGGACCGACCAGGAGTTCCGGCTGCACCGCCACAAGCTGCGGGCCGCGCTGGCCTATGTCCGCGCCAATGCGCTGGACCGGATCGTGCTCGATCCGCCCGGCGCGCGGCTGGGCATCGCCACCGTCGGCAAATCCTATCTCGATGTCCGCCAGGCGCTGGAGATGCTCGGCATCGACGAGCGCCGCGCGACGCGGCTTGGCCTCAGGATCTACAAGGTCGCGATGCCCTGGCCGCTGGAGCCGGACGGCGCGCGGCGCTTCGCCGAAGGCCTGCCGGAGGTGCTGGTCGTCGAGGAGAAGCGCTCGGTCATCGAGGCGCAGCTCAAGGAGCAGCTTTTCAACTGGCCCGCCGAACGGCGCCCACGGATCGTCGGCAAGGCCGACGAACTCGGTCGTGCGCTGCTGTCCAGCGCCGACGAGCTCTCGCCGGCCGAGATCGCGGTCGCGATCGCCGCGCGGATCTCGTGCTTCCACGACGACCCGGATATCGCCGCCCGCGCGCAGCGCCTGACCGGCATCACCGAACGCGTCGCGCCCACCGGCGCGGCGGCGCAGTTCCGCCGCACGCCCTTCTTCTGCTCGGGCTGCCCGCACAACACCTCGACGCGGGTGCCCGAGGGCAGCCGCGCCGCCGCCGGGATCGGCTGTCACTTCATGACCGTCTGGATGGACCGCGGCGCGGAGACGTTCACGCATATGGGCGGCGAGGGTTGCACCTGGATCGGCCAGG
>JBIKLI010000133.1:0-10785 GCA_044359885.1 Alphaproteobacteria bacterium
GCCATCACGGCCGCGCTGGGTCCGTCGGCGTTCAACGTCGTGGTGGCGCTGGCCGCGGTCTACACGCCCCGCACCGCGCGCGTCGTCCGCGCGTCGGTGCTGGTGGTCCGGGAGGCCGACTACGTCCATGCGGCCCAGTCGGTGGGTGCCGGACATTTGCGGATCATGCTTCACCACATCCTGCCGAACAGCATGGCGCCGCTGGTCGTCCAACTGACCTTCGTGTTTGCCTATGCGGTGATCGCCGAGGCGGTCCTCAGCTTCCTCGGCATGGGGCCGCCGCCTCCCACGCCCAGCTGGGGAAACATCATCGCGGAGGGCAAGGACTACATCCGCGAAGCGGGGTGGATCGCCATGTTCCCGGGGCTGGCCATCGCCATCACCGTGCTCGGCCTGAACCTTCTGGGCGATGGGCTGCGCGACGTCCTCGACCCGCGCATGAACATCGAGACGCGATGACCGCCGGTTCGCTCCTCTCCGTCCGCGGTCTGGAAGTCCGGTTCGGCAATTCCGTCGTCGTGGACGCCATCAGCCTCGAGGTCGCGCCGGGCGAGGTGCTCGGCGTGGTCGGCGAGTCGGGGTCGGGCAAGAGCGTCATGGCCCTGACCGTCCTCGGCCTGCTGTCGCCGCCGGGTCGGGTGACGGCGGGCGAGATCAGGTTCGACGGCGAAGATCTGCTGGCGAAGAGCGAACGCGAGATGCAGGCCGTGCGCGGCAACCGGATCGCGATGATCTTCCAGGAGCCGATGACCTCGCTCAATCCGGTCTTCACGGTGGGGGACCAGATCGCCGAGGCGCTGCGCCTCCATCGCGGTCTCGACAGGACGTCGGCGCGGCGCCGCGCGGCCAGTCTTCTGTCGATGGTGGAGATCGCGGCGGCGGACCGCCGGCTCGACGACTACCCGCATCAGATGTCCGGGGGAATGCGTCAACGCGTGATGATCGCGATGGCGCTCGCGTGCGAACCGCGGCTTCTGATCGCCGACGAACCGACCACGGCGCTCGACGTGACGGTCCAGGCGCAGATCCTCGATCTGCTGCGCGGGCTGCAGCGCGAACTGGGGATGGCGGTCATCCTCATCACCCATGACCTCGGCGTGATCGCCGAATTCGTGCAGCGCGTGGTGGTCTTCTACGCCGCCCGGGCGGTCGAGGAGGGACCGGTCGGTCCGGTCTTCAGGGCGCCGCTGCACCCCTATACCGAAGGCCTGCTGCGATCGATTCCCCATATCGACGGCACCGCCGGCACGCTGCAGGCCATCGAGGGAACGGTTCCGCATCCCCTGGAGATGCCCCCCGGCTGTCGTTTCCACCCCCGTTGCCCGCACGCCGCGATCGCCTGTACGCGGATCGATCCGCCGCTGGCGACGCTCGCGCCGGGCCGCCGCGCGGCCTGCCTGCGCCACACCGGCTATTCGAGGCCATCATGACCGCGTCCGGTGCGCCGACGCCCCTGGTCGAGGTCGAAGGCCTGGTGAAACATTTCCCGGTCAAGGGCGGCGCGTTCTCGCGTCGGCGCGGCGGTCTGGTGCGGGCGGTTGATGGCATCAGCTTCACGATCGGCCGCGGCGAGACGCTGGGTCTGGTCGGCGAGTCGGGTTGCGGCAAGTCGACGACGGGGCGACTGCTGCTGCGGCTGATCGAACCGAGCGCCGGTGCGATCCGCATCGACGGGACCGACCTCGCCAGCCTGGGTGGCAGGGCGTTGCGCAGCCGCCGGCGCGACGTCCAGATGATCTTCCAGGATCCCTATTCGTCGCTCAATCCGCGCAAGACGGTCGGCGGCATCGTCGCCGAACCGCTGATCGTCCACGGCGAGGGCGACGCGGCGCAGCGCAGCGCCCGCGTGGGCGAATTGCTGCGCCTCGTCGGGCTCGACGCCTCGCATGCCGAGCGCTACCCGCACGAGTTCTCGGGCGGGCAGCGGCAGCGCATCGGGATCGCGCGCGCCCTTGCCCTTAACCCGCGCTTCGTCGTCTGCGACGAACCCGTGTCGGCGCTCGACGCGTCGATCCAGGCCCAGATCGTCAATCTGATGCTGGACCTGCAGCGCAACCTGGGCCTGACCTATCTCTTCATCAGCCACAATCTGGCGGTCGTCCGGCACATCAGCGACCGTGTCGCCGTGATGTATCTCGGCAAGATCGTCGAACTCGCCGGCAAATCCGATCTCTACGCCCGGCCGATGCATCCCTATACCCAGGCGCTGCTTTCGGCCGTTCCGGTCGCGGACCCGGACCGCCCCAGGCGCCGCACCCGCCTGGTGGGCGACGTGCCGAGCCCCATCGATCCGCCTGCGGGGTGCCGTTTCCACACGCGCTGTCCGCTGGCGGAACCGAGATGCCGGACGCTCGAACCGGCGCTGGTCCCGGTCGCCGAGGGCCATCACGTGGCCTGCCATCTCGTGGCGCCGCATTGAACCGCCGTATGGCCCCGCCGCCTGCGCCGCGAGGCGGGCCGGACCGCGCCGC
This sequence comes from Alphaproteobacteria bacterium, assembly GCA_044359885.1. Lineage (GTDB taxonomy): Bacteria > Pseudomonadota > Alphaproteobacteria > CACIAM-22H2 > CACIAM-22H2 > CAIOSQ01. The sequence continues at coordinate 2,472 of JBIKLI010000133.1, forward strand.
AACCGGCGGCGTCAGCCTGGCGTCTCGGGCTCCGGTCCCGCCGGCGGCGGCCAATGGGTCTCGATCGCGGCCATCATGGTCGTGGCGCGATGGTCCAGGCCCTGAGCGAGGATCGAGATGCCGTAGGGCAGGCCTGCCATCTTGACGACCGGATCGCCCATCATGCGCTTGCCCAGGCGCACCTGGAAGAAGACCTCGGGCGACAATTCAAGGTCGAGGCGGCCGCCGCCGATCATCGCGAAGCCGCGCGCCGCGCCCACGCGCGTGATCGCGGTCCAGGGGATCGGCGCATCGGCGTTCTGGGGCAGCGCCAGCCCCTCGGCGCCGATCGCCACCACCGGCGTGGGGTCGGTCATGTGCCGCAGGTTCTGCCAGACCTGATAGCCGATCAGCGCCGCGACCACCGCCGCACCGGCCCAGGGGGCCTCTGCATCGGCGAAATTGGCGCCCAGATACCAGGCGGCGCCCAGCGCCACCGCCAGCGCCATGCCCGCGTTCAGCCCGGCGATGATGCGCGAGCGGCGGACGACCAGGGTCATGACGCCCGGCGGCATGCGGAAAGCGGGGCTCAGCCGCACTGCGCGCGATGGCGCAGCAGATGATCGGCGAGGACGCAGGCCATCATGGCCTCGCCGACGGGCACCGCGCGGATGCCCACGCAGGGATCATGGCGGCCGATGGTGCGGATGTCCGTGTCGGCACCGTCGAGGCCGATCGTCCGGCGCGGCGACAGGATGGAGGAGGTGGGCTTGACCGCGAAACGGACCACGATGTCCTGGCCGGTCGATATCCCGCCGAGGATGCCGCCGGCATTGTTGGCGAGGAAGGCGGGCCCGCCGGCGCCCGCGCGCATCTCGTCGGCGTTCTCTTCGCCGGACAGTTCGGCGGCGCCGAACCCGGCGCCGATCTCGACGCCCTTCACCGCGTTGATGCCCATCATCGCCGCGGCGAGGTCGGCGTCGAGCTTGCCATAGACGGGGGCGCCAAGCCCCGCGGGCACGCCGCTGGCGACGACCTCGATCACGGCGCCGACCGACGATCCCGCCTTGCGCACGGCGTCGAGTTCGCCTTCCCAGGCCTGTGCCGCCTGGCGGTCGGGGCAGAAGAACGGGTTTTCGCCGACCGCGGCCCAGTCCCAGCGGGAACGGTCGACGCGGTGGCGGCCGAGCTGGATCAGCGCGCCGCGGATGGCGATGCCGGCGCCGAGGACGACGCGAGCCACGGCGCCGGCGGCGACCCGCATCGCGGTTTCGCGCGCCGAGGACCGTCCGCCGCCGCGATGGTCGCGGATGCCGTATTTGCGCCAGTAGGTGTAGTCCGCATGGCCAGGGCGGAACTTGGCGGCGATCTCACCGTAGTCCTTCGACCGGGCGTCCTCGTTCTCGATCATGAGCGCGATCGGCGTGCCGGTGGTCAGGCCGTCGAGCACCCCGGACAGGATTCGTACGCGGTCGGGTTCGCGCCGCTGGGTGGTGAAGCGCGACTGCCCCGGGCGGCGGCGGTCCAGGTCGCGCTGGATCTCCGCCTCGCTCAGGGCCAGGCGCGGCGGTGTCCCGTCGACGACGCAGCCGATCGCCGGACCGTGGCTTTCCCCCCAGGTGGTGACGCGAAACAGATGCCCGAAACTGTTATGCGACATGCCGGGTCATTTCTGGGGCTTGAAGCCGGCCAGCATTTCGGCGACCGCCGGGGCGGCGTCGACCGCCATCATGCCGACGAGGTGGTAGCCGCAATCGACGTGGTGGGTCTCGCCGGTCACGCCGCCGCCCAGATCGGAGAGCAGGTAGAGACCGGCATTGCCGACCTCGTCGGTCGTGACGTTGCGGCGCAGCGGCGCATTGAGCTCGTTCCACTTCAGGATGTAGCGGAAATCGCCGATGCCGGAGGCGGCCAGCGTCTTGATCGGGCCGGCCGAGATGGCATTGACGCGGATGCCGCGCGGACCCAGGTCGGCGGCCAGATAGCGCACCGAGGCTTCGAGCGCCGCCTTGGCCACGCCCATGACGTTGTAATGCGGCATCACCCGCTCGGCGCCGTAGTAGCTGAGGGTCAGCAGGCTGCCGCCGGGCTTCATCAGCGGTGCCGCTCGGCGGCACAGATCGGTGAAGGAAAAGCAGGAGATGTCGAGGGTGCGCAGGAAATTGGCGCGCGAGGTGTCGAGGTAGAGCCCCTTCAGCTCCTCCTTGTCCGAGAAGGCGATGGCATGGACGACGAAATCAAGCCCGCCCCAGTCGTGCGCCAGCGTCGCGAAGACCGCGTCGAGCGAGGCCGGATCGGTGACATCGGCGGGCAGGACATGCTTGACGCCAAGCTCGGCGGCCAGCGGCCGCACCCGCTTTTCGAGCGCCTCGCCCTGGTAGGTGAAGGCAAGGGTGGCGCCCTGGGCGGCGCAGGCCTTGGCGATGCCCCAGGCGATCGACCGGTCGTTGGCGACGCCCATCACGAGCCCGCGCCTGCCGGCCATCAAGCTTCCGGTGCTGGTCATAAGTCCATGCTCCCGTTGATAAATCCGAATTGCCTGCGGAATTGGCCCGCATCCTACACGCAAAACCCCGACGGTCAATGATCCGGCGGCCACTTCGCAGGACGGTCTTCAGGTGTCCGCAGCGATCCGCCAGGGGTCTGGGGGGCCGCAGGGGTCTGACCCCGCCGCTTTGGGGGCAGACCCCTTGACCCCGGTTCCCTCCACCCCTCGCGCGGACCGGCGCCCGCGCTATGTCTTCGTGTGCACCCTTCTGCCAACAGCCGTCCGGAAGCCGCCGTCATGACCCAGCCCGACACCGCCGCCGCGCCCCTGATCGACCCTGCCGACGATCCTTTCCGCCGCTTCGAGGCGTGGTTCGCCGAGGCCGCCGCCAAGGAGATCAACGATCCCAACGCCATGGCGCTGGCCACCGCCGATGCGCAGGGCAGGCCCAGCGTGCGCATGGTGCTGCTCAAGGGCGTCGACCAGGGCGGCTTCGTCTTCTACACGAACCTGGAAAGCCGCAAGGGCGGCGAGCTGGCCGCCAACCCGCATGCCGCGCTGCTGTTCCACTGGAAATCGCTGCAGCGCCAGGTCCGTGTCGAAGGACCGGTCGCGCCGGTCACGCCCGCGGAAGCCGACGCCTATTTCGCCTCGCGTGCCCGGACCAGCCGGATCGGCGCCTGGGCTTCGCGCCAGTCCCGACCGATGCAGGGCCGCTTCGAGCTCGAGCGGCGGGTCGCCGAATACACCGCCCGTTACGCGATCGGCGAGGTGCCGCGACCGCCGCACTGGTCGGGCTTCAGGCTGGTGCCCGATCGCATCGAGTTCTGGCAGGACCGGCCCTTCCGCCTGCATGACCGCGTCGTCCATGTCCGCGACGGCGCCGGCTGGGCCGTAGAGAGGCTGTTCCCGTGACCGCCGCGGCCGGCGATCGCCGGCAGTCGGCCGCGCTGATGCAGCGCGCGGCCATCGCCTCGGTGGCGGTGGCGGCGACCCTGATCCTGGCGAAGGTCGCGGCCTGGGTGATGACCGATTCGGTCGCCGTGCTGTCCAGCCTGCTCGATTCGCTGCTGGACGCCGCAGCCTCGGCGATCAATCTGGTCGCGATCCGCCATGCGCTGACCCCGGCCGACGAGGAACATCGTTTCGGCCACGGGAAGGCCGAGCCGCTGGCGGGTCTGGCCCAATCCGCCTTCATCTGCGGATCGGGGCTGATCCTGCTGATGGAGGCGGTGCATCGCATCGGCGCGCCGCAGCCGGTGCAGCGGCCGGAGATCGGCATCGCCGTCGCCGTGCTGTCGATCCTGCTGTCCGCGGGGCTGGTCTTCTATCAGCGCCGCGTCGTGGCGCGCACCGGCTCGGTCGCGATCGCCGCCGATTCGCTGCATTACGGCAGCGACGCGCTTCTCAACCTCGCGGTGATCGCCGCGATCGTGCTCGGCGGCTTCTTCCAGTCGCCGCTCGTCGACCCGGTCTTCGGCGCGCTGATCTCGCTGTGGATCCTGTGGGGCGCGCTGGGCATCGCCCGCCAGTCCTTCGATCTGCTGATGGATCGCGAATTGCCGTCCGCGGATCGCTCGCGGATCCTGGCCATCGCCCGGTCGCGTCCGGAGGTGCTGGACATCCACGATCTGCGCACCCGCTCCGCCGGCACGCATATCTTCGTCCAGATGCACATCGAGCTGGACCCCGACATGCGCCTTGCCCGCGCCCACGCGATCGCCGACGACGTCGAAGCGGATATCCGCGCGGCCTATCCGCATGCCGAGATCATCATCCACCAGGATCCGGCCGGCGAGATGGAGCCGCATCGCGCATCCGCTGCGCCATGACCGGCGGCGCGCCGGGCGCGGCCCAGGACGAGGTCGTCGCCTTCCTCTCCGAGCCGGCGACCCATGGCGGCGAGCGGCCGGTCCGCATCGACACCCATGGCTCGATCGTCTTCGTCGCCGGCGATCGGGTCCTCAAGCTCAAGCGCGCGGTCGCCTTTTCCTACATGGATTTCTCGACCGCCGATCGGCGCGGGCGGATGTGTCGCGCCGAGCTGGCGACCAACCGGCGGATCGCGCCGGGTCTCTATCTGCGCGTCCTGGCGGTGACGCGTCGCGGCGACGGGCTGGCGCTGGTTCCCGACGGCGCCGTGCCCGATGGTGCGGCGCTCGACTGGCTGGTCGAAATGCGCCGCTTCCCGCCCGGGGCCGAATTCGACGCGCTGGCGGCACGCGGCGCGCTCGACCTCGATCTGGTCCGGCGGCTGGCCCGGCGCGTCGCCCTGTTCCATGCCGCCCAGCCGCCGGTCGCCGGTCATGGCGGTGCCGCCGGGCTGGCGGCCGTGATCGCGGAGAACCGGCGCGAATTCGCCCGCGAGGCGGCGATCCTCGACCCGGTCTTGGGTGCGTCCGTCGATGCGGCCTGCGTCGCCGCCCATGCGCGGCTTGCATCGCTGCTCGACCGGCGCGCCGCGTCCGGGCGGGTCCGCCACTGCCATGGCGACCTTCACCTCGGCAATGTCTGCCTGTTCGCGGGCGAGCCGGTGCCCTTCGATGCGATCGAGTTCAACCCGGCCATCGCCAACATCGACACGCTGTTCGACCTTGCCTTCCTGCTGATGGATCTCGAACTCGGCGCCTCGCGCGCCCATGCCAGCGCCGCCTTCAACGCGTATCTCGAGAGCTTTCCCGAGACCGACGGTCTGGCCGCCCTGCCGCTGATGCTGGCGCTGCGTGCCGGGATTCGCGCCCATACCCGGGCCGCCGCTTCCGCCAACCAGCGCGACGCCGGGCGTCGTGCCGCCCTGGCAGCGGATGCGCGCCGCCATCTCGAGGCGGCGCCCATGTTTCTCGCGCCGCCGGCGCCGCGCCTGGTCGCGGTGGGCGGCGTGTCGGGAACGGGCAAATCGACGCTGGCGCGCGGCCTCGCCCCGGATCTGGATGCCACCCCCGGCGCCGTGATCCTGCGCAGCGACGTGCTGCGCAAGGAATTGGCCGGGGTGGCACCGACGGCGCCCCTCGGCGCCGCGCACTACACCCCGGAGGCCTCGGTGCGGGTCTATGCGACGCTGATGTCCCGCGCGGCCGAGATCCTCGCCGCCGGGCGCGGCGTCGTCCTGGATGCCGTGTTCCGGCGCCCGGAAGAGCGCGCCGCCGCCGCCGCCGTCGCCGCCGCGGCCGGGTGCCGCTTCGATGGCCTGTGGCTGGAGGCTGCGCGCGGCGTCGCGGCCGAGCGGATCGCGTCGCGTCGCGACGACGCCTCCGACGCGACGATCGCCGTGCTCGATCGCCAGCTCGCCCAGGATCCCGGGCCGGTCGACGGCTGGCGGACAGTCGATGCCCGCGGCGAGCCGTCGCAGGTGCTGGCGCGCGCCCGCGTCGCCATGCCACGATGACGCATCAACGCCCGGGACGGTCTTTCCCGGCTTCCGCGATGTGCGGAGCGCCGGACCGGGAAGGGAGAAGCCGATGCAGTTCAAATCGATCCTCGCGCCGATCGGCGGCACCGACAGCGACCTCGCCAACCTGACCCTGGCGGCCCGGATCGCGCGACGCTTCTCTGCCCATATCGACGTCTTCCACGCCAAGGCCGATCCGCGCGAGACGATGCCTTATCTGGGCGAGGGCGCCTCGCCGGCGCTGATCGACCAGGTGATGGTCAGCGCCGAGCGAGATTCCGAGACCCGGGCGGCCCGGGCGAAGGCCAATTTCGAGGCCTGGCAGGCCGAAGCGGGTCTCTCCCTGGCCCCGACCCCCGGCGTGGTCGACATGCCGTCCTGCGCGCTCCGGATGGAATCGGGGGCGGAGGACAAGTGGATCGCACGGCTGGGCCGGCTCTCCGACATGACGATCGTCGCCGAACCGGGCGAGGGCGGCAGCGTCGCCGCGATGCTCGCCTTCGAGGCGGCCCTGCTCGACACCGGCCGGCCGGTCATGATGGCCCCGATCGGCTACAAGACCAACGACAGCGGCTCGGTGGTCGTCGCCTGGAACGGCAGCGCCGAATCTTCCCGCGCGGTCCAGGCCGGCCTGCCTTTCCTGCAGCAGGCCAAGAGCGTCCATGTCGTCGCGGTCGAGGAGTCGGCCAACACGCCCGACGCCGACGCGGTCGTGCGCTACCTCGCCTGGCACCGGATCGGCGCCAAGGTGCGGCTCGCGTCCGGCAAGGGGCGGCCGGCGGCCCAGGCGATCGTCGCCGAGTGCGAGGCCGTGGATGCGGCCCTGCTGGTGATGGGCGGCTACACCCACAACCGGCTTCGCCAGATGATCTTCGGCGGCGTGACCGCGCATGTGATCCGCCACGCCACCATCCCCGTCCTGATGGCCCATTGAGGAACGCGATGTCCGTCCTGCAGAGCATCCGGTTGGAACTGGCCCGCACGCCGTCGGATCCCGACGGCGACGGCGAATGCGGCTACGAGTTCATCGCGCCGCTGGACGAGCACGGCCGTCTCGACGCCGCGGCCTGGCGGGCCAACCGGGCAAGATGCTCGGTGCGTCGGTTCTGGCGCGGCGAGGCGGACGAGACCGGCGAGCTTCTCCACACCCGCGGCGGCAAATGGGTGTTTTCCTACGCCCGGGGTACCGAGGACGACGAGCCGATCTTCCGCTTCGACCGGCACAGCTTCGTTCCGGGCGAGTATGTCTCGATCACCGAGCATGACGGCGTCACGCGCCCGTTCCGGGTCGTCTCGGTGACGGGCTGACGCGCCGGACGATGGCCGCCGCGCCCGACGCCGCCCGCCCGCCGCGGCGGATGGTCCTGACCGGTGCGTCGCGAGGCATCGGCCATGCCACCGTCAAGCGCTTCATGCGCGAGGGCTGGGAGGTCGTCACGGTCAGCCGCGACGCCCCGCCGCCCGAATGCGGGCGCGACCCGCGCTGGAGCCTGCATGTCACCGCCGACCTGTCGCTGGCCGCCGATCGCGACCGGCTGGTGGCCGAGATCGACGCGCGGCTGGCCGGCGCGCCGCTCCATGCCCTGGTCAACAACGCGGGGGTCAGCCCCAAGACCGGCTACAAGGAACGGCTGGGGGTGCTGCATGGCCCGCTCGACGACTGGCGCAGCGTCTTCGAGCTGAATTTCTACGCGCCGATCGCGCTGGCCCGCGGCTTCGCCGCGGCCCTGGCCAAGGGAAAGGGCGCGATCGTCAACGTGACCTCGATCGCCGGCCATGCCATCCATCCCTTCGCCGGATCGGCCTACTCGACCTCCAAGGCGGCGCTGTCGGCGTTGACGCGCGAGATGGCGGGGGAACTCGCGCCGCTCGGGATCCGCGTCAATGCCGTGGCCCCGGGCGAGATCGAGACCGAGATGATCTCGGCCGACTACGAGCCGCTGATCGCCCGCATCCCCATGCATCGCATGGGCACGACCGACGAGGTCGCCGGTGTGATTTACCGGCTCTGCGACATCGATTTCGGCTACGTCACCGGCAGCGAGATCTTCGTCACCGGCGGCCAGCATCTCTACTGACCGGCGGCCCGCGCCGCCGTCAGCCGGCCTCCAGCCGCGCCCGGTACCAGGCGATGCGGGCCTCGGTCTGGGCGATGTCCTGGGCCAGCCAGTCGCCGAGCATGTCGTCGCCGCGCGGATGCTCGGCGCGCAGGTCGCGCAGCCGCGCCAGATCCTGCTCGCTCGCGGCAAGCAGCTGCTCCAGTTGGGCCCGGCGCTCGGCCGGCGCCAGCGCGTCGAGGAAACGCAGCTTCAGCGCCACGACCAGCCGCGAGAGATCGGTCATCTGCGATCGCACGCGGCTCGTCATCAGGGCGATGAACTCCTCCCGGCCGGCCGGGGAGATGGCGAGCACCGTGTCCCCGGTCAGGCTCTGTCCGGGGGCCGCGCGCGGCCCGACCG